>CAZCEZ010000017.1:0-48751 GCA_964497795.1 uncultured Acidimicrobiaceae bacterium
GGCTGGGCACCGCGAAGGTCAACTTCCGCCTGCGCGACTGGCTGCTCTCCCGCCAGCGCTACTGGGGCTGCCCGATCCCGATCGTGTACTGCCCTGCGTGCCCCGGCGTCGACGGCCACGGCGCGGTCCCGGTGCCCGACGACCAGCTGCCGGTGATCGCGCCGGACGACGTCGAGTTCCTGCCCACGGGCGAGTCGCCGCTGAAGCACCACGAGGGCTTCCGGACCACCACCTGCCCGACCTGCGGCGGTCCCGCCGAGCGCGAGACCGACACCATGGACACCTTCGTCGACTCGTCCTGGTACTACCTGCGCTTCTGCGACCCCACCAACGACGAGGTGCCGTTCTCGCAGGACGCGGTGTCGAAGTGGATGCCGGTGGACCAGTACATCGGCGGCGTCGAGCACGCCATCCTCCACCTGATGTACGCGCGCTTCTTCACCAAGGCGCTCGCCGACATCGGCGTGGCCCCGAAGGAGCTGCGCGAGCCGTTCCAGCGGCTGTTCACCCAGGGCATGATCCGCCTGGGCGGGGCGAAGATGTCCAAGTCCAAGGGCAACCTGGTCGCGCCCGAGGAGATCCTGGACCGCGAGGGCGCGGACGCCCTGCGCCTGGGCCAGCTGTTCGTGGGCCCGCCCGCCGACGACGTCGACTGGGAGGGCGTCGGCATCGAGGGCACGCACCGCTTCATCGGGCGCCTGTGGCGCCTGGCCCACCCCGACGGCGACGCCGTGCCCACCGTCGACGGCGACGACGCCGTGGCCGTGGACAAGGAGGCCCACCGCCTGATCGCCCGGGTCACCGACGAGTTCGACCGCTGGTCGTACAACACCTCCGTCGCCGGCGTCATGGAGTTCGTGAACCTGCTGTACAAGCAGGGCCAGACGCCCTTCGCGGTCGACACCCTGCTCCTGCTGCTGGCGCCCATGGCCCCGCACGTCACCGCCGAGCTGTGGGACCTGCGACGCGACGCCGGCATCCCGGTGCCCGACGGCTGCGACGACCGCACGGTCCACCACCAGCCCTGGCCCGTCGCGGACGCCTCGATGCTGACCGTCGACTCCGTGGAGATGGTCCTGCAGGTCGCGGGCAAGGTCCGGGACAAGGTCGACGTCTCACCGGACATCACCGAGGACGAGGCCGTGGCCCTGGCGCTCGGCAGCGAGAAGGTCCAGGGCTTCCTGGACGGCGAGCCCCGCAAGGTGATCGCCCGTCCGCCCAAGCTGGTCAACATCGTCCCCTGATCGAGGGGAGTCCGGACGCGGCGAGGCCGGGCCCGTGGGCCCGGCCTCGTGTCCGCAGCGATCAGTGGATCACTTGAAGGTGTGGAACTGCCCGCGGATCGCGCCGGCCGGGTCCTCGGCCGTGTGCAGGTTCACGTAGTACTCGCGGGGCTCGTCCTTGAGCTCGGCGATGTCGACGCCGGGGGACGTCTCGTTCGCCTCGAGCGACACGCACTGGTCCTCGGCGCCGATGCCCGGGGTGAGGTTGACGACGACACCGCCGTTGTCGTTCTTCGGGTTCTTCTCGTTGCCGCTGACCTCGTGGATGTGGAGGCCGGTGACGTCGTCGATCTCGATCCCGTCGAGGTTCAGCTCGAAGCAGACGTACTCCTCGTTGGGGAACACGACGGTGGGGTTGTCGACGGCGGCGAAGAAGTCGAGGGTGATGTTGCCGGAGGCGTCGGGGTCGCCCATGGTGCCGACCTCGTTCTCCCCGTCGAGGCCGATGGTGAGCCCGCCGGCGCCGTGGCCGGCCTGGGCGGTGCCGAGGCCGAGGGTGAGGAACCCGGCGGCGGCGGCGCCGATGGCGATGGTCTTGCGGAGCTTCATGGTGGAGCGTTCTCCCGTTGGGTGGTTGGCGGTTCACCCGGTGTCCGGTGGCACGGGAGCTCCGGATGACGGACGTGCGCGACGGGTTTCGTGAGCGTGGTGACGAGCGCACGCACCGTGCGATTCCCCTGCTTCCCGGCAATTCGCTTCACCCGAGGGCGGTCCGCTGGCCAACCTCGGGGTGCACCCGAGGACCCGGGTGGGACCGACGGGAGGCGTCGTGGGGTCTGACGAAGCAGGCGAGCGCGTCCCGGCCACCGCGATGCGCGCCGCGCTCGAGGCCTACCTGGGCCAGATCTGGGCCGAGCGTCGGATCTCGGTCCCGGGCTTCCTGTTCCCGGCCCTCGGCAACGTCTTCATCTTCTACCTGCCACCGATCGTCGTGGCCGGTGTGCTCGGCGACGTCGCGGCCGGCGAGGTCCTCGCGCCGAACCGCGTGCGCGACGCCGTCCTCGTGTTCGGCGCCCTCTGGCTCGTCGGCGAGGGGTGCTGGCGGATCGGCATCCACCTCCTCAACCGGACGGATGCCCGGGGCATCGCCGCGCTCTTCGAGCAGGGCATGGCCGACCTGCTCCGGCGCGACCTGGCCTTCTTCCACGACAACTTCGCCGGCTCGCTCACCAAGCGCGTCACGTCCTACGCGCAGAAGTACGAGCAGTTCGTCGACACCCTCATCTTCAACGTCGTCGGCAACCTGCTGCCCCTCGCCGTCGCTGCGGCGATCCTGGCCCAGCGGGACCTGCGCCTCGTCGCCGTCCTCGTCGGCGGCACCGCGCTCACCGGGGTGCTCGTCCTGCCCCTCATCCGCTCGCGCCAGGAGATGGTGGACGCTCGCGAGGCCGCGTCGGCCACGGTGGCCGGCCACGTGGCCGACACCCTCGGCAACATCGACGCCGTGCGCGCCCACGCGGCCGAGGCGGGCGAGCTGGCCGTGCACCGCGCCAACGTCGAGGTGCACCGGCGTCTGGCGCTGCGGTCGTGGGACCACCACAACCTGAAGATCGACGGCGTGGCCGCCCCGATCTCCGCCGTCGTCAACGGGCTCGGCCTGCTCGTCGCGCTCCAGATCGGGGGCACCGGGGGGATCGAGGTCGAGTCGGTGTTCCTGACCTTCGCCTACTACGTCCAGGCGACCAGGATCCTGTTCGACTTCAACCAGGTGTACCGGAACCTCGAGAACAGCCTCACCGAGGCCGCCCAGCTGACGACGCTGCTCGCCGAGGAGCCGTCCGTGGTCGACGTCGACGACCCCGACCCGCTCGATCCCGTCGACGCCTCGATCCGGCTGGAGCGGGTCCGCTTCGCGCACCGCGGCGCCGACCTGCTCTTCGACGGCCTGGACCTCGAGATCGCATCGGGGGAGCGCGTCGGCCTCGTGGGACGGAGCGGCGGTGGCAAGTCGACCCTCGTGCAGCTGCTCCTGCGCACCGTGGACGTGCAGGGCGGCCGCATCCTCGTGGGCGGGCAGGACGCAGCCCGGCTGTCCCAGGCCGACCTCCGGTCGCTGTTCGCCACCGTCCCCCAGGACCCGGCGATGTTCCACCGCTCCATCGCCGACAACATCGCCTTCGGGCAGCCGGGCGCGACCCGGACCGAGGTCGAGGCCGCCGCTGCGGCTGCGCACGCGACCGCG
Organism: uncultured Acidimicrobiaceae bacterium; assembly: GCA_964497795.1. Lineage (GTDB taxonomy): Bacteria > Actinomycetota > Acidimicrobiia > Acidimicrobiales > Salinilacustritrichaceae > Salinilacustrithrix. Next base: position 3,466 of record CAZCEZ010000017.1, read on the forward strand.
TTCGTGTCGGACCTGCCCGACGGCTTCGACACGCTCGTCGGGGAGCGGGGCGTGAAGCTGTCCGGTGGGCAGCGCCAGCGCATCGCCATCGCTCGGGCCATCCTCCGCGACGCGCCCATCCTGCTGCTGGACGAGGCGACCAGCGCGCTCGACTCCGAGTCCGAGGCCCACATCCAGGACGCGCTCGCCCACCTGCTGCGGGGCCGGACCGCGGTGGTCATCGCCCACCGCCTGTCCACGCTCTCGGGCATGGACCGCCTGGTGGTGCTCGATCGGGGACGGGTCCTGGAGCAGGGCACGCACGACCAGCTCCTGGCTGCCGACGGCACCTACGCCGGGCTCTGGCGGCGCCAGTCGGGCGGCTTCCTCGTCGAGGAGGCCCTGGCCGGCTGACCCGAGGCGAGCGGTCAGCCGGCGTCGGTCGTGGAGGAGCGGACCAGGTCGAGCACCCGGGCGAGGTGCTCGTCGAGGTCGCCGGGAGCGGCCCCGTCGCGGAGGTCGGCCAGGCGCCGGTAGACCTCGGCGGCCGCCGCCCCGAAGCCGTCGGGCAGGCCCACGTCGCCGAAGGCCCGGCCGCCGTCGGCCAGCTCGCCCTCGAACCGCCACGCCTTCGGGGCGACCCCCGCGGCCGTGGCCCGGAGGCGGTCGGCGAGGTCGGGCTGGCTCCGGGCCCACTCGTCCCGCAGCGGACCGCCCACGCCCTCGGCCTCGGCGTAGGCGGCCACGGCCAGCAGGAGCGCAGCCGAGCCCTTGGTCCACGTGGCGTAGGCGACCTTGGTGGCCGAGGCGGCGCCGACCGGTCCGTCGACCACGACCGCCTCCAGGGCCGAGCCCGACCACAGGGCGGCGACCTCGTCGGCGCCCTCGCCGGAAAGCAGCAGGCGCGTGGTGCCCGGGCGGTGGGCGGGCGGGCCGACGATCCCGCCGTCCACGGGTCGGGCGCCGGTCACGGCGACGACCTCGGCCACCCGGCGGGCGGTGGACGGGGCGACGGCGTTGGCGTCGAGGAACGTGCCGGTGAAGCCGTGGTCGGCCACGGCGGTCGCGACCTCGACGGCGGCGGCCGGCGGGCAGACCGACACGACCACCCGGGCGCCGTCCAGCGCCGTGGCCAGGTCGGAGCAGGACACGAGCCCGGCCGCCTCGGCCCGCTCCCGGGTGGCGGTGGACCGGCCCGCGGCCACCCAGCGGACCTCGTGGCCGCCGTCGCGGGCCGCGGCGCCGACGGAGGCGCCCATGGCGCCGGGGTGGAGGAGGCAGATCGTCGTCACCGCTCCAGCATGGGCGCCCGGCGGCCTCCCGTGCTCACGCGACGGGGGCGAGGGTGGCGTTGGCGACCTCCACGGTGAAGGGCGCGCACCACACGAGCACGGTCCACTCGGCGGACAGGTCGAGGTCGGCGGGGAGCTCGTAGTTCTGGTTGCCCCTGTTGCCCTCGAGCAGACCGAGTGAGACGCCGCCCTCGGGACCGCGGCGGTCGGCACCCGGGACGAGGTGCAGCTCGAGGCCGGGGCCGTTGGAGACGTGGAGGTCCTCGAGGCGCAGCACCCGGGACCCGTCGCCCAGCTCGTAGACCGTGGCCGTGCCCTCGCCGCGGTGGCCGGTCAGACCCTGGAACCCGCCCGACGTCGTGGCCACGGGACCGGCCGGCACGGCCGAGGTGGTGGGTGTCGTCGCCGGTGCGGTGGCAGCGGGCGCGGCGACGTCGTCGGGCGCGGCCTGCGCATCGGTCCCGGCATCGTCGTCGGTGACGACGTCGACCGGCTGGGCGGCCGCGACCGGGAAGTCCTCGTCGACGACGTCGTCGCCCAGGTAGGGCAGGACGGCCCAGGCCGTCACGGCGAGGGCGGGCACCACGGCGAGGGTGCGGGCCACGACCGGGACGGGCACCAGCCGGCGCACCACGGCCGACCAGGCGACCAGGGCGGCGACGACGGCGGCGACGCGCAGCAGTGGACCGGGTCCGGACACGGTCGCCCGGACCACCTCCGGAGCCACGAGCCAGACCGCGGCGGACGACCCGACGGCGATTCCCACGGGCACGGCGGCTCGGCGGGCCCGCGGGGGCGGGTCGTCGAAGCGGGCCGGTGCGGTGTCGGGACGGGGGTACGGGTCGAGTGCCACGTCCCACTCCTACGGGGCCGGCGACGTCCGATCCAGGGCTCGGCGGCACTGTTCCTCGGTCGTTCACCACCCCGGACCGGCCGCCGGCCGGACCGACCGCCGGCGTCTCCACCGACGGCCGGCGGGGCCGGGGTCAGCAGCCGGGGCGGGACACCCGGGGGAGCAGCCAGGCGAGCGCCACCTCGGCCTGGGCTCGCTGGAAGGCCCGCAGGCGCGGCAGGCCGGGCGGGGCCGGATCGAGGGAGTGGCGCACGAAGAAGCCGGCGACGGCGGCCAGGACCGCCCGGAACGCATCCCGGTCGTGGGCGCCGGGTCGCGTCCGCCCGCCCGGCCCCGGCCCCGTCAGCAGGTGGTGGGCCTCCACGACCTCGGCGATGCCCGGGCCCCCACCCAGCCCGACCGAGGGCAGGAACATGGCCAGGTCGAGCACCGGGGCCCCGGTGCAGGCCCACGGCCAGTCGACCAGGGTCACGCCGCGTCCCGGCCCGACGTCGTCACCCAGCAGGAGGTTGTCGGCTCGCAGGTCGGCGTGCAGGAGCGCCCGGCCGGCGGCTGCGTCGGCCCAGGTCGCCTCGATCCCGGCCAGGGCCGGCACGGCGGCTGCGACGTCGGGGCCGTAGGCGCCCGGGTCGCCGTCCCCGGCGGCGAGGCGCCGCCAGCCGTCGAACACGGCACCGTGGCGGGCCTGCGCGCTCTGGAGCCCCTCCACGACGATCGGGTCGTGGTCGGCGTGGAACCTCCCGATGGCGTCGAGCACCCGGGCGAGCTCACCGGGGCGCCACGGCTCGTCGGGTTGGTGGCCGTCGACGAGGTCGAGCACGAGCACGACCCAGGTGCCGTCGTCGTGCAGGTGGCGCACCCGGGGCGCAGGCACGGTGGGCGGCAGGAGCCCGGCGACCTCCGCCTCGCGGCGCTGGATGCGGCAGGCCTGCGGGTTCTGCGCCGGCGACACGGCCTTGAGGAACGCTCCCGTCCCGTCCGCGAGGCGGGCCCGGGCCGCGACACCGGGGGAGAAGCCCCCGGGCTGGTCCCGGGTGGCCACGATCGGGGACCCGAGCGCGGCGTCGACGGCGGACCGGACGTGCTCTGGCACGTCGGACCAGCCGATCCGGGCGCCGCCCTCGGCGCGCACCGTCGGACCGGGCCCGCTCAGCTCACGTGGTCGGCGAGGCCGTCGAGCATCTCGCCGATCACCCGCTTCAGCACGGGGCGCAGCACCGGGGCGAGGAGGCGGGCGCCCGGCAGGTCGAGGGCCTGGGTGTAGGTGACCACGCAGGCCTGGTCGCCGGAGGGCAGCAGGCGGACGTCCTCCACCATGGAGCGGAGCCCGCCGCGGGACGACGAGACCAGCGTGAAGGCGAAGCGCTCCTCGGGCTCCCAGGCCAGGAACTCCTCGTCGACGCGGGCGAGGCCGATGTCGACGGTGCGGGTGCCGCCCACGGCCGCGGCCTCGGGGCCGGGGACGACCTCCTCGAGGCGGGTCGCCCACGTGGGCCACGAGGCGTGGTCGGCGATGGCCGCCCACACCTTCGGCGTCGGGGCCGGGATGGTCCGGGACACCTCGGCCACGAGCGGGGCCCGGGCGATCCAGTCGAGGGTCTGGGGGGTCATGGCGCGCATCGACATGCCCACAGCGTGGTCGACCGGACCCGTCCGTCGCACGGACGGGTCCGGTCTCGCGGTCAGCGGTCCCGCCACGCATCCGTAACGTGCGCGCCCGCCGGGCGGTCCGACCCTCCGTGGAGCTGCGCGACCTTCCCCTCACCCTGCCCGACCGCATCGCCGCCGGGGCCGCTCGTGGCCACGACGTGACCTTCGTGTCCGGCGACGTGCACGTGACCGTGTCGTGGGCCGAGGTCCACGAGCAGGCCCGGGCCCTGGCCGGCGGTCTCCAGGCGCGGGGCATCGCCCCCGGCGACCACGTCGCCATCCTCGGGCCGACCTCCCGGGCCCTGGTCACGGCCATCCAGGCCACCTGGCTGGCGGGGGCCACCGTCGTGGTCCTGCCGCTGCCGATGCGCATGGGCAGCCTCGAGGAGTTCGTCCGCCAGACCCGCGACCGGATCCACCACGCGGACGTGTCCCTGGTGCTGGCCGACCCCGACCTCGCCGCCTTCGTCGAGCCCGAGCCCGGCGACCCGCCGCTGATCACCTTCGCCGAGGTCGCGACCGACCGGCCCTACGTCGCCCCGGACCACGACCCCGAGGCCAAGGCGATCCTCCAGTTCACCTCCGGCTCCACGTCGGACCCCAAGGGCGTCGTCCTGCCCCACCGGGCCGTCGTGGCCAACCTCGACGCCATCGCCGAGGCGGCCGAGCTCGACGTCGACGCCGACGTCCTCGTGTCGTGGCTGCCGCTCTACCACGACATGGGCCTCGTCGGCCTCCTGTCGCTGTCGATGGCGACCGGCACCCGCTTCGTGCTCGGCGCCCCGCAGGACTTCCTGGCCCGGCCGGCGCGGTGGATGGAGTGGATGTCCCGCTACGGCGGCACGGCCACGGCCGGCCCGAACTTCTCCTACGTGCTGGCCACCCGCGCCCTGCGCCGCCACGCCCGGCAGGTGGAGGCCGGCGAGGTCGAGCCGCTCGACCTGACCTCGCTGCGGGTCGTGCTCAACGGCGCCGAGCCGATCGACCCGGCGACCGTGGAGGACTTCCTCGACGCCGGCGACGCGTTCGGCATGCCGGCCGGCTCCGCGTTCCCCGCGTTCGGCATGGCCGAGGTGGCCATCGCCGGGACGTTCCCCCGGCCCGGTCGGGGCATGGTCACCGACACCGTCGACCGACGGGTGCTGGAGACGGAGCGCTACGCCGCCCCGGTCGACCCGGCCACCGCGGGCGAGGGCAGCCGGGCCTTCGCCCTGCTCGGGACCGCCGTGCCGGGGCTGGAGATCCGCGTCGTCGACCCCGACGACGGGCGCCCGCTCGGTGCCCGCGAGGTCGGCGAGCTCGAGATCCGCGGCACCAGCGTCTGCTCCGGCTACCACGGCCGTCCCGAGCTGTCCGAGGACCTGTTCCGGGGCGGCTGGCTCCGCACCGGCGACCTCGCCTACCTCGTGCCCGCCGAGGACGTGTCGGCCGCCACGGGCGAGCCGACGACCGAGCCCGAGCTCGTGCTGTGCGGCCGGATCAAGGACGTGATCATCGTGGCCGGTCGCAACGTGTTCCCCGAGGACATCGAGCGGGCCTGCAACGGCATCGACGGCGTCCGGGCCGGCAACGTGATCGCCTTCGGCGTCGAGACCGAGCGGCACAAGGAGGGCGTGGTCGTGGTGGCCGAGGCCCGGCCCGCCGGGGCCGACGGCGGCCCCGCCGACCTCGAGCCCATCCGGCGTGCCGTGCAGGAGACCGTCCGGGCCACCACCGGCGTCCCGGCCCGCGACGTCGTGCTCGTCGCACCCGGCACCCTGCCCAAGACCTCGAGCGGCAAGCTCCAGCGGGGCCTGTGCCGCCGGCAGTACCAGGAGGGGCGCCTCGACCCGGTCCCCGTGGGCTGAGGCCCCGGGGACGGGACCGATGTGACCCGGGTCCCGGTCGCCCGGGGCCGTGGGACCCCGGGGACGGCGGGGGACGGCGGGTAGCGTCCGAGGCGTGGATCCTCGTCGGCTCGCCTTCTGGCTGCTGACCACGGCCGGCGTGGCGGTGGGGCACGTCGCCGGCTACGCCGTCGCGCACCCCGCAGCCGCCGCCCGGGAGGCCGCGCTCGGCGGTCACGAGTACCTCCCCGGCGCCGCCGCCGTCGCGGTGCCCCTCGGCGTGGTCGCCGCGCTCGTCTGGGCCGTGCGCACGAGCCGGGACCTGGGCCTGGCCGGCTCGCTGCGCGTCCGCCACCTCGCCGCCGCGCAGGTCGCCGTGTTCGCCGCGCAGGAGGTCGGCGAACGGGCCGTCACCGGCCTCCACCCGTCCGACGCGCTCGTCGCCGCCGTCGGCGAGCGCGGGGTGTGGTTCGGGCTCGCCGCCCAGGTCCTCGTCGCCGCCGCATCGGTCCGGGCCGTGGGCCTCGTCCGGCGACTGGCCCGGGCCGTGACCACGGGTCCCCGCCGACGGCTCCTCGCCGCCCCGCCCGCCCCGCTCGTGCCGGTCGCCGCCCTGGCCCGGCCCGCCACCCTCCGCACCGTCGCCCCCGTCGGGCGGCGGGGCCCGCCGGCGACGGCGCGCACCCGCTGAACGACCGCACGCGCCGCGCCGGGTCCCGGCCGCGGACCGCACCGACCACGACGACCCCACGGAGGGATCCCCATGCGCACCACCGCGCGCCGCGCCGCCGCCCTCGGGCTGGCCGCGCTCCTGACCGTCGCCGCCTGCAGCGGTGACGACGCCGCCGACGCCCCGACCACCACCTCGTCCGCCGACCGACCGACCGACGGCGATCCGACCGCCGACGGCTCCGGTGCGGGCGTGGAGGTCGGCGACCTCGACGTCCTCCCCGCCATCGCCGACCTCCGCGTCGAACCCGACGCGAAGGCGGGCGCCAACCTGTTCCTGGAGGTGGCGGGCTTCCGGTTCGCCCCCGAGCACGCCTCGGGCGACCACGTCGCCGGCGAGGGCCACGCCCGCATCCGCGTCGACGGCGAGGAGGTGGCCCGCCTCTACACCGAGGCCTTCCACCTGGACCTCGCCGCCGGCACCCACGACGTCCGCGTCGACCTGGTCGCCAACGACGGGCGGCCGCTGCTCGTCGACGGCGATCCGGTCCGGGCCACCGCCTCCGTGACGGTGCCCGAGGCGGCCGGCGGCCACGGACACGGCGGCGCCTTCGCCGTCGAGGGCCCCGGCGCCCCGACCGTCGCCGTCGACGTGGCGCAGGACGAGCGCTCGGGCTTCGACGTCCGGCTCACGACCGAGGGCTTCGCGTTCACCCCGGAGCTGGCCTCGACCCCGGACACCGAACCCGGGCAGGGCCACGCCCACCTGTACCTCGACGGCGAGAAGGTCGCCCGGCTGTACGGGGACTGGTACCACCTCGACGTCGACCTGGCGCCCGGCGTCCACGAGCTCCGGGTCGAGCTGAACGCCAACGACCACGCGCCCTACGAGGTCGACGGCGAACCGATCGAGGCCGTGGCCACCGTCGTGGTCGCCGGTGAGGAGGGCGAGGAGGAGCCGCTGCCCGACGTCGCCCTCGGCACGATCGTCGAGGTGAGCTTCGCGGAGGGCGAGGTCGTCGGGGGCGGCCGCCGGGTGGTCGAGCTCGACAGCACCGTCACCCTGCGGATCACGTCCGACGTCGCCGAGGAGATCCACGTCCACGGCTACGAGCGGTACGAGGACCTCGTGCCCGGCGAGTCCGTCGACGTGACCTTCGTCGCCGACATCCCCGGCGTGTTCGAGGTCGAGCTGCACGACGCCGGGATCCCGCTCGTGGAGCTGCAGGTGTCGTGAGCCCCCTCGTGCTGGCCCACGGGGTGGGGGCGAGGGCCGACCTCCCCCTGCCCACGTGGCTCTTCGCCTACTCGGCGGCCTTCGCGCTGCTGATCAGCTTCGTCCTGCTCCGCCTCCTGTGGCCCCGGCCCCGCCTCGCTGCCGCTGCGCTCGGCCGCCGGGCGGCGGGCTGGGCCGAACCGGCCGCACGGCTCCTGCGGGTCCAGCTCCAGGTCGCGGCCTCGGTCCTGCTCGTCGCGTCGCTCGCGTCGGCCTGGCTCGGGGTCGACTCGACGCCCCTGAACCTGGCCCCGACCGCCCTGTACGTCGCGTTCTGGGTCGGCATGCAGGTCGTCTCGGCCGTGCTCGGCGACGTGTGGCGGCGGGGGAACCCGCTCTGGGTCGCCGCCGCCGGCCTCGACCGGCTCCGGGGTCGGGACCCGGAGGCGTCGACGGCGACGGGCTGGTGGGCGACCCACTGGCCGGCCGCGGTGGCGCTCGGGGCGTTCCTGTGGCTCGAGCTCGCCTACCACGAGCCGGGGTCGGTCCGGGTCGTGGCCGTGTTCCTGACGGCGTACTGCCTCGCGATCCTGGTCGGCGCCGTGACCTTCGGCGCGGGCTGGGTGCGGACCGGCGACGGGTTCGCCGTGCTCCTCTCGCTGATCGCCGCCCTCGCGCCGATCCACCGAGACGACGAGGGAGCGGTCCGCTGGCGCTGGCCCGGTGCGGGCCTGGCCACCGTCGAGGTCCGCGACGGCACCCTCGCGGTGGTGGTCGTCGCGCTCGGGGCCACCTCCTTCGACGGGGTGACCCGGACCGCGACGTGGGACGACGTGCTCGGCTCCCGCCGGGGCTGGGACGCGACCGCGGCGAGCACCCTCGGCCTCGCCGCCACCGTGGCCGTGGTCGGCCTGCTGTTCCTGGTCGCCGTGCGCGCCCTGGGACGGCTCGCCGCCGACGACGCGCCGCCCCGGGAGCTGGCCCGGCTCTGGACCCCGTCGCTCGTGCCGATCGTGCTCGCCTACTCGATCGCCCACTACTTCTCGCTGCTGGTCTTCGAGGGGCAGAACTTCCTCGCGCTGCTGTCGGACCCGCTGGGGGAGGGGTGGGACCTGTTCGGCACGGCCGAGAGCACGATCGACTACACGCTCGTCAGCCCCGAGCAGATCGCCTACGTGCAGACGGCGGCGATCGTCGTCGGCCACGTGGCCGGCGTGGTCGCGGCCCACGACCGGGCCGTGGAGCGCTACCCCCACGACCGGGCGGTGCGCAGCCAGTACCCGCTGCTCGCGGTCATGGTCGCCTACACCGTGGGAGGCCTGCTGCTCCTGCTCAACGCCTGAGCGGGACCGGACCCGCGTCTCGGGGTCAGCCCCGGATCGCGTCCAGCACCTTCTGCCAGCGGTCGCGGTCGCTGGCGTAGGGCGCGTAGAAGGAGATGCGCTGGATCACGTCGCCGTAGCGCCGCTGGAGCTCGGGGCCGATCTCCTCGGGTTCGCCCACGACGGCGAAGGTCTCGAGGATCTCGTCGTCGATCAGCGTGCCCATCTCCTCCCACTTGCCCTCCTTGGACAGGCGGTTGAGGTCGAGCTGGAGGTCGCCCCACCCGTGGAGGTCGAGGACGGGCTTGTAGGCGGGGGTGGAGCCGTAGAAGGCGATCTGGCGGCGGGTGCCGACCTTGGCCGCCTCCATCTCCTCCTCGGTGTTGCCCGTCACGACGAAGCTCGGGCCGCAGACCTCGAAGCCCTCGAGGGTCTTGCCCGACCTCTGCCGACCGGCCTCGAGCGCGGGGAGGGTGACCTCCCGCAGGTAGCGCTCGGTGGTGAAGCCGTGGCAGAAGAACCCGTCGCACACCTCGCCGGCCACCTGGGTCATGAGCGGGCCGACGCCGGCCAGGAACACCCGGGGGATGCCGAACTCGTGGGGGCCCGGGTCGAAGAACGGCGTCATCAGCGTGTGGGTGTAGAAGTCGCCTTCGAAGTCGAGCCGGGTGCCGTTCATCCAGCAGTCCCAGATGGCGTGCATCGCCTGGACCATCTCGCGCATGCGCGCCGCGGGCTTCGACCACTCCATGGAGAACCGCTTCGTGATGTGCGGCCTGATCTGGGAGCCGAGCCCGAGCACGAACCGTCCCCGGGAGAACTGGGTCAGGTCGTAGGCGGTGTTGGCCAGGGTCATCGGCGAGCGGGCGAAGGCGACGGCGATGGAGGTCCCCAGCTCGATCCGCTCGGTGTGCTCGGCGGCGATGGTCAGCGGGAGGAACGGGTCCCGCGCCGTCTCCGGCAGCCAGATGCCGTCGTAGCCGAACGCCTCCGCCTCCTGGGCGGCCGTGGCCGCCTTGGTGAGATCCAGTCCGATGCCCCCGTCGATCTTCATGGGGCCGGACTCTAACTTGACTGGACGGTCAAGAGTCGCCCTGCTCCCGGAGGAAGCGCTGCAGCTCCTCGGCCAGGTCGTCGCCGCTGGGCAGGTCGCCGAGGCCGGCGTCGCGCTCGGCGGACGCGGCGTCGTCGTAGGCCTGCTCGAGCTGGCCGATCATCTCGACGTGCTGCGGGTTCGACGACACGAGCGCGTCGATCCTGGTCCGCATGGCGGCGACCTCGTCGACCAGGCCCTCGACGCCGAAGTCGGTGCCGGCCAGCTCGTTGAGGCCCTCCAGGAGGCGGGCGGCCGCGGCCGGGTAGCGCATCGTCGACACGTAGTGGGGCACCTGGGCCCAGATGCCGACGGCGGGCAGGCCGGCGGCGGCGAAGGACGCCTCCAGGGCGGCCTCGATCCCGGCGGGCACGTCGATCGTGCCGCGCACGAAGCCGATCTCGGTGGCGAGCGCCTCGCTGGACGCCGTGGCCGAGAGCTGCACGGGCCGGGTGTGGGGCACGCCGGCGGGGTACGCGCCCCACCCGAGCTGCATGCGGACCTCGAGGTCCAGCGCGAGGTCGACCACGGCGTCGCAGAAGCGGTGCCAGGCCGAGTCGGGCTCGACGCCCGAGAGCAGCAGCACGCCGCTGCCGTTCGGGGCGTGCAGGGCGTGCAGCTCGATCGGGTTCCAGGTCAGCCCGGTGTTGACCCCGTCCTCGAGGTGCATCGTCGGGCGACGGGCCCGGAAGTCGACGAAGGCGTCCTCGTCGAAGGTGGCCACCAGGGTCGTCTCGACCTCGTCGGTGAGGGCGTCGACGGCGCGGGCCGCGGCGCCGCCGGCGTCGATCCACCCCTCGAGGGCGACGAGCAGGACGGGGGCGTCGAGGTCGGGTTCGGCGTGGAGCTCGTAGGCGGGCACGGGCTCAGCCCAGCCGGTCCACGGCGGCCTTGGCCTGCGCGGCGAGGGTCTCCACCTGGCGCTTGAAGTGGTCGAAGTCGCTCGACTCCCGCTGACCCATCGACCCGCCGATGTACCGGGCGTACACGCCCTCGACGATGCAGGCCAGCTTCCAGTAGCCGAAGGCGGTGTAGTAGTCGATCCGGGACAGGTCCCGGCCCGACGCCGCCGCGTACCGGTCGAGCACCTCGGCCCGGGTCCGCATGCCCTCGGCCGTCGTCGGGGCGCCGAGCGTGGGGGAGGGGTCGCCGGGCTCGGACCAGTACACCATCAGCAGGCCGACGTCGGCGAGGGGGTCGCCGAGCGTGCACAGCTCCCAGTCGAGGACGGCGATGACCTCGCCGTCGCCGTCGACCATGCAGTTGTCGAGCCGGTAGTCGCCGTGGACGATCGCGGCCGGCCCCTGCTCGGGGACGTTGGCGGCCAGGTAGGCGTGGACGTCGTCGATGTCGGCGAGCTCGCGGGTCTTGGACTTCTCCCACTGCCCGTACCAGCGCTTCAGCTGGCGCTCGACGTAGCCCTCCTTGCGGCCCAGGTCGCCCAGGCCGACGGCGTCGACGTCGACGGCGTGGATGGCGGCGAGCACCTCCACGAGGCTGTCGCCGCACCGGGTGCGGGCACCGACCGACAGCGCCTCGGCTGCGGCCCGGTCGCGCAGCACGTGCCCGTCCACGAAGTCCATGACGTAGAAGGGGGCGCCGTTGACCGAGTCGTCGGGCACGTAGCCCAGCGCGGGGGCGACGGGGATGTCGGTGTCGGCCAGGGCGGCGATGATCCGGTGCTCGCGCCCCATGTCGTGGGCGCTGGCCAGGACCTGGCCGAGCGGGGGGCGCCGCAGCACCGAGCGGCGGCCGGCCGCGTCGGTGACGGTGTAGGTCAGGTTCGAGTGGCCACCGGCGATCAGGTCGAAGGCGAGGGGCGGCTGCGTCCCCGGCACGTGCTCGACGTACCAGGCGGTCACGGCCTCCACGTCGATGCCCTGCACGTCCTGCTGACCCTGCTCGTCGCCCACGGCGTCCCCTCCGGCTCGGTGTCCTCTTCGGCTGGGCGCCGAACCTACCGACGCGCGGCTCCGCCCACCCACTGCCGGTCGGGTCGCGGTCCGACGCCGTGGGGCGCCGCCCGGGACCGGCGGTAGGTTCGCGGCCATGGCCTACCTCGACGTGACCGATGCGACCTTCCAGACCGAGGTCGTCGACCGCTCCACGCAGGTGCCCGTGGTCGTGGACCTGTGGGCGGACTGGTGCGGTCCCTGCAAGACGCTCGGCCCGATCATCGAGAAGGTGATCGACGAGACCCAGGGGGAGGTCGTGCTCGCCAAGGTCGACGTCGAGGCCTCGCCCGGCGTCGCCCGCGCCTTCCAGGTCCAGTCGATCCCGGCCGTGTACGCGCTGCGGGACGGCAAGGTGGTCGACGGCTTCATCGGGGCCCTCCCCGAGGACCAGGTCCGGGCCTGGGTGTCCCAGCTGCTGCCCTCGGAGGAGGAGGGGGCGCTCGCCGCCCTCGTGGCCGCCGGGGACGAGGCCTCGCTGCGCGAGGTGCTCGAGCAGCAGCCCGACCACGTCGAGGCCATCACCGCGCTCGCCGCGCTCCTCATCGACGGTGGCACGCCCGAGGGCAGGGCCGAGGCCCAGGACCTCCTCGAGCGGATCCCCGAGACCGACGAGACCCGGCTCCTCAAGGCCCAGGCCCGGGTCGCGAACCCCGACGTCCCCGCCGACGTGGAGGCCAGGCTCGACGACCTGCTCGCCAAGGTGAAGGCCGACGAGGACGCCAAGCAGGAGTTCCTCGACACCCTCGAGCTGATGGGTGCGAACGACCCGCGCACCGCCGAGTACCGCAAGCGCCTGTCGGCAGCCCTGTTCTGAGCCGGTCGGTCCCCGGCAGGCCGGACCGAGTCGTCGGGGCGACCCCGTGCGACGCCGACGGGAGCCACCGACCATCGAGCAGGTCCGCTGGGTCCGGGGGATCGCCGCGCCCGGCGCCGCCGCGACCACCATCGGTCGGACGGTGTTCGTGGCAGCCGGGGTGGAGCTGACCGAGCGCCTCCGCCGGCACGAGTACGAGCACGTGCGCCAGTTCCACGACCTCGGCCGCGCCCGCTTCCTCGCCGACTACGTCGCCCAGTACCTGCGGTGGCGGCTGCGTCGCCACGGCCACCACGGCGCCTACCTGCGGATCGACCACGAGGTCCGGGCCGAGTGGCGCGCTCGGCGGGCCCTCGGCATCGGCGTGGTCGGCCCCCGGCCGGGCGCGCCGCACCCGGCCCCGTAGCCGCCTCGGGCAGCCCGGTGCGGGTCAGCCGTCGACGTCGTCGACCTCGTCGACGCAGGCGTCGCGGGCCGCCTTCGCGGCGGCGACCTCGTCGTCGGTCAGGTCGCTGCGCCCCGCCCACGGCGGCCGGCCCCGGCACGGATCGGCGTCGGCGGCGCCCGGCGCCCCGCCCGACGCTCCCGGCGCATCGCCGGACCGTCCCGGTGCCTCCGTGGATCGTCCGGGCGCGTCGCCGGATCGTCCCGGTGCCTCGCCGGATCGTCCGGGCGCGCCGTCGGGGCCGACCCCGAAGGGGCCCGTCGGGCAGGCGTCCTTGGCCGCCCGCTTGGCCTCGGCGCCCTCGAGCTTCGCGGCGTCGGCGACGCAGGGGCCCCGCTTGCCCTCCTTGCCGGCGGGCACGTCGATCCCGACCACGCCGAGGACGTCGGCGGCCGCGTCCTGGGCCGGGTCGGGCAGGGCGCCGGCCATGGCCAGGCCCGTGGAGCCGAACAGGAAGCCGACGACCGCGGCGGCGGCCACGGCGAGGGGACCGAACCGGCGACGTGGCGCGGACGCTCCCGCCGTCGTCGTGGCCATGCGCCGGACGTGCTCGGCGCGCAGCGGGTCGGGCACGGGGGTCCGCAGGTCGCGGAGCCGGTCGACGACGGCGTCGTCGCCGGGCGTGGGGAGCTGGTCGTCGCGGTCGCGGGTCACGTGGGGGTGAACGACGGCGGCCCGCCGGAGGTCACGCGCGCGGCGCCAGGTCGGGGTCGGCGCGGAGGGCGGCGAGGCCGCGGGCCAGCAGCATCTTCACCGACCCGACGGAGCGCCCCGTGAGCCGGGCCACGTCGGCCACGGGCAGGTCGCCGACGACGCGGGCCAGGACCACCTCCCGCTGGTCGTCGGTGAGGCGGGCGAGCGCGGCGACGAGGGCGGGGTCGACCGGGTCGGGCGGGGGGTCGCTCGTCGCCCCGCCCTCGTCCGGGTCCAGCGGCACCGGCGCGGGTCGGCGCGCTGCGGCCCGGATCGCGTCGACCCGCCGGTTCCGTGCGATCGTGAACACCCACGAGCGCAGGGCGGCGTCGTCGCCCTCGAAGGAGGCCAGGCCCCGGGCCACGGCGACGAACACGTCCCCGGTGAGGCCCTCCGGGTCGGCCATGCGCTGCCCCCGGAACCAGGCGAGGACGTCGCCGGCGAGCGCGTCGTAGACCGCGCCCGGATCCCGTGCCGCCGTCCCCCGTCGCCGTCGCCCGCGCCCCACGTCCCCGAGGGTGCCACCGGCGGCGGCCCGGCACGGTGACCGAGGCCGTCCGGTGCGGCTAGCGTCCCGGGTGCGCCGGGTCGCCCCGGCACCTTCCCCCCGAGATCGCCGGCTGCCGTCCGGCGCGCGGGCCCAGCGGCCCGGAGGGAGGACCCCGTGCACCCCGTCGAAGGTCCCGGCGCGTGGGAGCGCGCCCGTGCCCGCATCGAGGAGCTGGCCGACGCCACCGGCACCACGGTCCGGGCCCTCGCCATCGGTGCCCTGTGCCTCGGGGCGGTGCTGGGGGCCGGGTGGTGGCTGACCCGCACGGCGCCGTCACCGGTCGAGTCGGTGCTTCCCGTGGTCGACGTCGCCGCCGTGACCACGACCACGGCGGCGCCGGGCCCCGTCGTGGTCCACGTGTCCGGTGCGGTGGCCACCCCCGGGGTGCAGCGCCTCGGCCCCGGCGCCCGCGTCGTGGACGCCGTCGACGCCGCCGGGGGCCTGACCGGGGAGGCCGACGTCGATCGGATCAACCTGGCCGCCGAGCTGGCCGACGGCGACCACGTCCACGTCCCGCGCGTCGGCGAGGCCGTGCCCTCGACCACCTCGGGTGCGCCGGGTGCCGCCGGTGGCGGCCTCGTCGACCTCAACCTGGCCACGCCCGAGGAGCTCGAGTCGCTGCCCGGGGTCGGTCCGGCCACGGCCGCCGCCATCGTCGACCACCGGGAGCGGCACGGTCCCTTCGCCGCCGTCGACGGGCTGCTCGACGTCCGCGGCATCGGCGAGGCCAAGCTGGCCGCCCTCCGGGACCTCGTCCGTGTCTGAGCCCGCATCCCGCGACATCGGTGGCCCGCCGCGCGGTGGCGGGGACCTCGGCGCCGTCGCGGTCGCGGCCACCACGTGGGTGGGGGCGACGTGGGCCCGACCCGTCGCCACCGGGGTGATCGGGGCCGTCGTCGTCGCCGTCGTCGTCGGCACCGGGCGTCGCGGTGCTGGCCGCGCCGTGCTGGTGGCCGTGCTGCTCGCCGGGGCAGCCGGCGTGCTCGCCCAGCGGTCCCTGGACGGGCTCCGGATCCCCGCCGCCGTGCACGCCGACGCCGACGCCGAGGGGCCCTGGCCGGTCACCTGGACCGCGACGCTGGTCACCGACCCCGACCCGACCCCCGACGGCCGCACCCGGGTCGACGTCCGCGCCGAGGGACGGCGCTGGTGGGCCGAGGCCCGGGCCCCCGCCGCCGTCGCCGTGGTCGGGGCGGCCTCGGCCGGTGACCGCATCCTCGTTCGCGGCACCGTCGCGGACTGGGTCGAGCGCCCCGACTGGGCCACGGGCCGCCACCTCGCGGGCCGGCTGCGGATCGAGTCGGTCGACGCGGTCGGACGTCCCGGACCGGCCGCCGCTGCGGCCAACGGGTTCCGGGCCCTGCTGGCCCGGGGGGCCGCGTCGCTGCCCGAGCGCCATCGGGCCCTGCTCGCCGGCTTGACCCTGGGCGACGACCGGGCGCAGCCCCCGACGCTGGCCGCCGACTTCCGGGCCGCCGGCCTGACCCACCTCCTGGTCGTGTCGGGGCAGAACCTGGCCCTCGTCCTGCTCGTCGCCGCCCCGGTCCTCGCCCGCCTGCGCCTGTGGCCCCGGTTCGTCGCCTCGGCCGGACTGGTCCTCGCCTTCGCCGCCGTCACCCGCTTCGAGCCCTCGGTGGTGCGGGCCTCGGCCGTGGCCGGCGTCGTGCTGTGGGCGACCCTGTCGGGACGGCGCAGCACCGGGGTGCGCCACCTGGCGGTGGCCGTCACCGGCCTGCTCCTCGTCGACCCGCTGCTCACCCGGTCGATCGGGTTCCGGCTCTCCGTCGCGGCCTGCCTCGGCGTCCTGGTGCTCGCCCCGCCCATCGTCGCCCGGATCCCGGGACCCCGGTGGGTGGCCGGGGGCCTCGGCCTCACCGCCGGGGCCCAGCTCGCCGTCGCCCCGGTCCTCGTGCCGACCTTCGGCGCCGTCCCGCTCGCCTCGCTCCCGGCGAACGTCGTCGCGGGCCCGCTCGCCGCGGCCACCGTCACCTGGGGGCTCACCGGGGGAGTCGTCGCCGGGCTGTCGCCCCCGCCGGTCGCCGCGGCCATCCACGTCCCCACCGGCGTGCTCCTCGGCGCGCTCGAGGCGACCGCGGCGGCGGGCGCAGCGGCCCCGCTCGGCGAGGTCGACCTCCGCCACGTCGCCGTGTCCGCCCTCGCCGCCGCCCTGCTCGCCCTTGCCGGACGGTCCTGCGGGACGGGTCCCGCCCGGGACGCCGCGCCCACCGACGGTCGTCGGTCGGGGCGTGCCGCAGCCGTCGCCGGGCCGGTGAGGGTCGCAGCCGGTGCGCTCGTCGCCGCCTGCCTCGTCCTGCCGGGCGTGCGCCCCGTGCCCCGCGGCGCCGTCGCCGCCGGGTGGGCGGCCACCGTGTGGAGCGACGGGCCCGCCGCCGTGGTCGACATCGACGACGGCGCCGACCCCGAAGCCGTCCTCGGCGCCCTGCGCCGACGACGGGTCCGGACCGTGCCCCTCGTCGTCGTGCGCGCCGCCCGCCCGGAGCTGGCCGACGTCGTCGCCGCCGTGGCCGACCGGTTCCCCGTCGGGACCGTGCTGGCCCCCGCCTCCCACCGGTTGCCGACGGCCCGGGTGCCGGCGCCGGGGGAGCGGTGGCGGGTCGGCGGCACCGAGGTGGTCGTCGACGCCGTGGAGCCGACGCTCCGGGTGCGCATCGGCCGGGCCCGGGCCCCCTGAGGACGGCGGGCCGGGGTGGCGGCGGGGGCGCAGGCGGGGCCGGCCCCCGGGGATAGGTTCGGCGCCGTGCACCTCGCGCTCGGGCCACACCGCTTCGACGTCACCCACCGCGCCCTGGTGATGGGCATCCTCAACCGCACGCCGGACTCGTTCTTCGACGGCGGGGCGTACTGGGACTTCGACGCCTTCCTGGCCAAGGCCGAGGCACTCGTCGAGGCCGGGGCCGACTTCCTCGACGTCGGCGGCGTCAAGGCCGGCCCCGGTCCCGAGGTGACCGAGGCCGAGGAGCTCGACCGCGTCGTGCCCGCCGTCCGCGAGCTCGTCGCCCGCTTCGACGTCCCGGTGTCGGTCGACACCTGGCGGGCCTCGGTGGCCCGGGCCTGCTTCGCCGAGGGCGCCGTCGTCGGCAACGACATCTCGGGCTTCGGCGATCCGGACTACCTGCCGGCCTGCGCCGAGGCCGGTGCGTCGGTCGTGGCCACCCACATCCGGCTCCAGCCCCGCGTCGCCGACCCCGACCCGCGCTACGACGACGTGGTCGTCGACGTCGCCGACTTCCTCGTCGACCGCGCCAGGCGGGCCGAGGCCGCGGGGATCCCCACCGAGCGGATCATGGTCGACGCCGGCCTCGACCTGGGCAAGACCGAGGCCCAGTCGCTCACGCTGCTCCGGAACCACGACCACCTGGCGTCGCTGGGCTGGCCGCTGTTCCTGTCGGCCTCGAACAAGCGGTTCCTGGGCCACCTCCTGGGCACCGAGGTCGACGACCGGCAGCTCGGCACCGACGCCGCCCACGCCGTCGGGATCGCCCAGGGTGCCCGGGTGCTCCGCGCCCACGACGTGCGGGCCGCCCGCCGGGTGGCCGACGTGGTGGCCCGCCTCCTCGAGGCCCGCGACGACGCCGTGGTGACGACCACGTGAGCCGCCCGCCGGTCGTGGTGCTCAAGGGCGCCGACGACATCCTCCGGGGCAAGGCCCGGACCGACCGGGTCGCCGAGCTCGTCGGCGACGCGGACCGCGCCATGTGCGTCGAGGAGGTGGTCCTCGAGGCGTCGTCGAACGGCAAGGCGACCGAGGAGGCGCGCCAGGAGGCGATCCGCGCGCTCGTCGACGCGGCCCAGACCCCGCCGTTCTTCACCGACTTCCGGGTCGTCGTCGGCATCGGCATGGAGCTGCTGCTCAAGGACGAGCACGCCGCGCTCGTCGCCTACCTGGCCGACCCCCTCCCGAGCACGACCCTGGTCCTCGACTTCGGTGGGACGTCGGGGAAGGCCCCCAAGGCCGTCGAGGACGCCGTGAAGGGCGCCGGCGGTGAGAGCGTCCCCACCGGCGCCGGGGCGCCACGCCAGCGCGCGGACTTCGTGACCGCGCAGGCGAAGGACGCCGGCGTGGTCCTCGACCGCGGTGCGACGCAGCTCCTCGTGGACTGGCTCGGCGAGGATGCCGGCAAGCTGCCCGGGGTGCTGGCGGTGCTCGCGTCGACCTACGGGCAGGGGACGCGCCTGGGCGCCGCCGACGTCGAGCCGTTCCTCGGCGACGCCGGTGGGGTGCCGCCCTGGGACCTGACCGACGCCATCGACCGCGGGGACATCGCCGGCGCGCTGGTCGCCCTGCGGCGGCTCCTGCAGGCGCGGCACCCGATGCAGGTCATGGCCACGCTCCACACCCACTTCCAGCGGATCCTGCGCCTCGAGGGCGCCGCCGTGCGCGGGGAGAAGGAGGCGGCCACCCTCCTG
Source organism: uncultured Acidimicrobiaceae bacterium (assembly GCA_964497795.1). Taxonomy (GTDB): domain Bacteria; phylum Actinomycetota; class Acidimicrobiia; order Acidimicrobiales; family Salinilacustritrichaceae; genus Salinilacustrithrix. The sequence continues at coordinate 22,251 of CAZCEZ010000017.1, forward strand.
CGCCTCAAGGGCTCGACCTTCCCGGCCAAGAAGGCCCTGACCCAGTCGAACCGGCTGGGCCACGACCGGGTCGTGGCCAGCATCCGGCTCCTGGCCGACGCCGACCTGCAGCTGCGGGGGACGATCGCATGGCCCTCGGAGCTGGCCATGGAGGTCCTGGTGGCCCGCCTCGCGCGGCTCGCGAAGACCGCTCGCTGAGCGGCCGGCACGCAACCGGCACCCGGGCGCGCCACGACCCCGCCGCAGCGGGGTCGTCGGAGGTCCCCGGTGGGGGACGGTCGCCGTGGGAGCTGGGCTCAGCCCTGCTCGGCGGCCTCGAGCTCGCGCACCTTGCGGATCAGGCGGGACTTCTTGCGGGCCGCCGTGTTCTTGTGGAGCACGCCCTTGGAGACGGCGGAGTCGATGCGCTTGATGGCCGCCTTGAGCGTCTCGGGGGAGACCTCGCCGGCCTCGGCCTCGGCCAGCACCTTGCGGGTGCGGGTGTGGATCTCGCCCCGGACCATGCGGTTCCGGAGGCGGGCCTTCTCGTTCTGGCGGTTGCGCTTGATCTGGCTCTTGATGTTGGCCACGTGGGGACCTCTGCGATCGCCCGCCTGCGGGCGGGGGTGTGCTCGATTCGGGGCGCGCCCGGGGGCGGGCACGGACTCGGAGACTGTAGCGGCCGACCCCACGGCGCCCGCAATCCCTGCGGCCACGGTCCGGTCGAGCCCGGGGCCGGACGCCGGGGGTCACGTGGGATCGGTGGCCCGCACCGGCACACTTGGGCCGTGACCGCCGTCCAGCGTCCCCCGCGCGCCACGGCCCCGGCCGAGCGCGACGCCGTCGCACCCGTGGAGCCCGCCCTCGAGCTCGCGTGGGGTGAGCGGCGGCTCCGCAGCGTGGAGGGCGTCGACGTCCACGTCGAGCGCCGCCCAGGCGGTCGCGGCACCCTGGCCTGCCTGCACGGGTTCGCGTCGGGGACCTTCACCTGGGCCGGTCTCGTGCACGCCCTCGGCGACCGCGCCGGCGTCCTCGCATGGGACCGCCCGCCCTTCGGCCGCTCGGGTCGGCCCGTCCCCAGGGCCGGCGCCGACCCCTACGCGCTCGGGGCCGAGCTGTCCCGCACGCGGGCGCTCGTCGCCGAGGAGCGGGCGCGTGCGGGACGGTCGGGGGCCGGCGAGGGCCCCCTGGTCCTGGTCGGGCACTCCCAGGGCGCACTCCTGGCCTGCGAGGCGGTGCTGGCCGGTGCCGTGCGCCCCGACGCGCTCGTGCTCATCGCCCCCGCCCTCGACGCGGGTCCGCCGCCCCTGCTCCGGCGCCTCGCCGAGGTCCCCGGCACGGGCCTGGCCGCCCCGGCCGTGCTCCGGCTCGCGCTGCTGGGTGCCGAGCCGCTCCTGCGGGGCGCCGGGCGCCACCGCACGGCCCACACCGACGCCACCGCCGCCGAGACGGCCCGCCTGCTGCGCCGGCCGGGCACCGCGTCCGCGCTGTGGCACCTCACCCGCCACTGGACCGAGCCGACGGTGCTCGAGCGCCTCCACGAGGTCGACGTACCCGCCGTCGTCGTGGGCGGCGTCGACGACCGCATCGTCTCCGAGGACGTCCACCGGACCGCCGCCGACCTCCTCGGGGCCGACCTGCACCTCCTCGAGGGCGCAGGGCACTCGCCCCAGGAGCAGGTGCCCGACGTCGTCGCGGGGATCGTGTCCGACGTCCTCGACCGCTGCTGACGGACCGGCCGGACCCGACGCCCGCCCGCCTGCTGCCCGCCCGACCGGCGCCGGGGATCAGCAGCCGATGCCGAGCCAGACGGGCACGGCGCGGGAGGTGCCGGCCACGACGGCGCGGCCGCCCTCGTTGAGCTCGGTGGAGGCGCCCCCGTCGAACTTCACCAGGTCCTCCCACCCGCGGGCCTCGGCGAAGCGGACGAGGTCCCGCGTGTCCAGGGTGGAGGTCGCGCCCACGAAGGCGACGCCGGTCTCGGTGTCGAAGGCGAGGACCGAGTGGTTCCTGGTCTGGTTGGTGTAGGGATCGTTCGCGTAGTCGCGGTCGAAGGACTCGTTCGTCTGGCCGTTGATCCGGAACGGCATGCCCGACACGGCCCAGATCCACTCGTCGGGACCGACGAACGCGTCGGGCTGGCGCATCTGCAGGTACGGCGACTGCTCGGCCGTGGCGTGCCAGGAGTCGATGGTCACCCAGCCGTCGTGGTGGAGGATGTGGGAGATGCGCTGGCGGGTCTCGCCGCCGGTGTCGCCGGGCCACGCCTCGGTGTGGGAGCGGGGCGCGGTGTCGAAGCGCAGACCGAGCACGCCGCGGTCGAGGCGGTCCGCCGAGCCGCGGGCGTGGACGCCGTCGACGAGGCCGAGGCCGTTGATCGAGGGGGTCGGGCCGTCCTTGCCGGTCTCGGCGATCCAGACGCCGTTCACCGAGGCGACCGAGCAGCGCTGCGACGAGGTCCAGAGCAGCCCACGACCGACGTCGACCTCCATGCCCCGCAGCACGCCCGATCCGCCACCGACCCGGGGCACGGTGAAGGACCGGGCCCGGTACCCGTCCCGGGCCAGGTCGGCCTCGTGCAGCGGGCGGAGGGCCGCTCGGGCGCAGTGGGCGAGGCCGTCCTCGACGCCCGGCGTGGCGGAGTGGCACGTGCGGGTCCGGCCCATGTACTCGCCGAGCTCGGCGAAGGTGACGACCATGTCCCACCGGGTGATCCGACCGGAGCGGAGCAGGTCGAGCCAGTAGGCGCGGCCCGAGGCGTCGGGCCGGCGGCACTGGACGTTGGCGTACACGAGGTCGACGAACCCGCCGTCGGACAGGGATCCGTACCGCCGCCGGAACTCGTCGCTCACCGAGAACGAGTAGGCGATGTCCGACAGCGACGAGCCGCGGGCCCGCACCCCGTACCAGTGGGCGAGGCCGCCCTCGTCGGGCTGGCGCAGGAAGAACGCCTGGTACTGCCGCCAGATCTGCGCGTGCCCGGGGGAGACGGCGACCCGCTGGGCGAAGGCCCCCGACGGCGCCGAGATGGCGCACGTGGACGCCGCCGCCGACGGGGTGGCCAGGGGTCCGGCGGCCGTCGCCCCGCCGCCGGCGGCCGGCGACGCGACCACGAGGGCGGCGACGAGCGCGACCACGGCGAGGAGCCGGTGGAGCGGCGGGTGGTGGCGGGGCGGCAGGGGGGACACGGGACCTCGTTCGGGGGACGTGCGGCGGGCTCCCACGGCCCTGCCACGACCATCCTGTCGGCCGGCGGGGCCGCCGGTTGACCCGTGGGCCGCGTCCACCCCCGCGGGCGGACCCGATGACCGCCGACCCGGAGGCCCTCGGTACGATCGGGGGCTCCCATGTCCCGCGCCGCAACCCCACTCGATCGCATCCGGAACATCGCGATCATCGCCCACATCGACCACGGCAAGACGACCCTGTCGGACCGCCTGCTCGAGGTCACCGGCGCGGTCTCCTCCCGGGACATGAAGGAGCAGTTCCTCGACTCGATGGACATCGAGCGCGAGCGCGGCATCACGATCAAGCTGCAGTCCGTGCGCCTGAACTGGCGCGACCACGTCGTGAACCTGATCGACACCCCCGGCCACGTCGACTTCGGCTACGAGGTGTCCCGGTCGCTCGCCGCCTGCGAGGGCGTCGTGCTCCTCGTGGACGCCAGCCAGGGCATCGAGGCCCAGACGCTGGCCAACTGCTACCAGGCCCTCGAGCACGACCTCGAGATCATCGCCGTCCTGAACAAGATCGACCTGCCCGCCGCCGAGCCCGACCGGGTCGCGGAGGAGATCGAGAACGTGCTCGGCCTCGACGCCGCCGACATCCTCCACGTGTCGGGCAAGACCGGCGACGGCGTCCCCGAGCTGCTCGACGCCGTCATCGATCGCATCCCCGCCCCCGAGGGCGACCCCGACGCCCCGCTGCGGGCCCTCATCTTCGACTCCCACTACGACACCTACCGGGGCGTCGTGTCCTCGGTCCGGGTCATGGACGGGACCATGCGGTCCGACGAGAAGCTGCGCTTCATGCAGGCCCGGGCCACCCACGACGCCCTCGAGATCGGCGTCCGCAACCCGGTGCCGACCGCCGTCGACGCCCTCGGCCCGGGCGAGACCGGCTACCTGATCGCCGGCATCAAGGACGTGGCCGACGCCCGCTCCGGTGAGACGGTGACCACGGCGTCCAAGGGCGCCGAGGAGGCGCTGTCGGGCTACCAGGACCCCAAGCCGATGGTGTTCGCCGGCCTGTACCCCGTCGACGCCGACGAGTACTCCGACCTGCGCGACAGCCTCGAGAAGCTCCGCCTCAACGACGGTTCCTTCACCTACGAGCCCGAGACGTCCCAGGCCCTCGGCTTCGGCTTCCGGTGCGGGTTCCTCGGCATGCTCCACATGGAGATCATCCGGGAGCGCCTGGCCCGCGAGTTCGACCTGAACCTGATCATCACGGCGCCCTCCGTCGCCTACGAGGTGGTCACGACCGACGGGTCCCGCATCGAGGTCGACAACCCCTCCGCCCTGCCCGAGCCGACCGAGATCGACTGGATCGAGGAACCGATGTTCCAGATCTCGATCCTCACCCCGGCCGAGTACCTCGGCCCGGTCATCGAGCTGTGCGAGCGGCGCCGCGGCGAGCAGACCCGCCTCGAGTTCCTCTCGCCCGAGCGGGTCGAGGTCACCTACACCATCCCCCTCGCCGAGGTCGTCCGGGACTTCTTCGACCAGCTCAAGTCGCGCACGGCCGGCTACGCCTCCCTCGACTACGAGCTGATCGGCTACGAGCGGGCCAACCTCGTGAAGGTCGACGTGCTCCTCAACGGCGTCCCCGCCGACGCGTTCTCCTCCATCGTCCACCGCGACGGCGCCTACGACTACGGCCGCAAGATGGCCGAGAAGCTCAAGGACCTGATCCCGCGCCAGATGTTCGACGTGCCGATCCAGGCCGCGATCGGCGGCAAGATCATCGCCCGCGAGACGGTCAAGGCGAAGCGCAAGGACGTCCTCGCCAAGTGCTACGGCGGCGACATCTCCCGCAAGCGCAAGCTGCTGGAGAAGCAGAAGGAGGGCAAGAAGAAGGCCAAGAACATCGGCCGCGTCGAGGTGCCCCAGGAGGCCTTCGTCTCCGCCCTCCGCCTCGACGACTGAGCTCGTGACGGAGTCGCAGCGCGGGACCCTGGCCGGGTTCGGCGCCTACGCCCTGTGGGGGGTCTTCCCGCTGGTGTTCCGTCTCGTCGACGACGTCGCCGCGACCGAGATCCTGCTGCACCGGATCCTGTGGTCCCTGGTGGTCGTCCTCGGGATCCTCGCCGTCCGCGGCCGACTGGGCGAGCTCGGCGGCGTGGTCCGGACGTCTGGACGGGTGCGCATCCTCGCCGTCGCCGCGGTGCTGATCTCGGTGAACTGGCTCACCTACATCTGGGCCGTGAACAGCGGCCACGTGGTCGACGCCGCCCTCGGGTACTACGTGAACCCGCTCATCACGGTCGCGCTGGGCGTCGTGGTCCTCGGCGAGCGCCTGCGTCGGGCCCAGCGGGTCGCCCTCGGCCTCGGCGCCGCCGCCGTGGTCGTGCTCACCGTGGCCAACGGGCAGGTGCCGTGGATCGCGCTGGTCCTGTCCTGCTCCTTCGCCGGCTACGGGTTCGCCAAGAAGCGGGCGGGCGTGGCCGCCGTGCCGTCCCTCGCCGTCGAGACCGCGGTGCTCGCCCCGCTCGCCGTCGTCGGCGTCGCCGTCCTGGCCGGCACCGGCGAGCTGGCCTTCGCCCACGGGCCGGTCGGCCGGGACCTGCTGCTGGCCAGCCTCGGCGTCGTGACCGCTGCGCCGCTGCTGCTGTTCGCCACCGCCGCGACCCGGATCCCGCTGTCGATGCTCGGGCTCCTCCAGTACGTGACCCCGACCATGCAGCTGCTGTGCGGCGTCGTGCTGCTCGGCGAGTCCCTGCCGCCCGAGCGCCTCGTCGGCTTCGTGCTCGTCTGGGCCGCGCTCACCGTGCTCGGCACCGATGCGATCGGCACCGAGCGCCGGGCCCGGGTCGCCCGACGGGCTGCGCCGCTGCACTGAGGACGAGCCCTCGGCGGGGGGCTGGCGCACCACGTCGGTGCGACACATCGGCCCTGTCGCACCTACGTGATCACGAGGAGCCGGGGCGGGACCGATGCGCCAGCGGACGACCGCCAGGACGGGCCGCCCGGTCAGCTGGCGGCGAGGGCGTCGGCCACGTCCCGGTCCAGGTGGGCCCGGCACGACAGCACGACCAGGGCGCCGATCACGATCGGCGCGGTCAGGCACACGAAGGCGGACTGCAGCGAGCCGAGGAGGTCCGAGGCCGCGCCGACCGCGAGCGGACCGATGGCGCCGCCGATGGACACCACGAAGCCGAAGACGCCGAAGCCGATGCCCCGGAACGAGGCGGGCACGACGTCGGCCATGGCCGCCGACAGGTTGGGGATGGCGGCGGCCATCAGCGACGCGGCCGGGGCCAGGACCAGCAGGTGGGGGACGAAGTCGTCGACCAGGAACGCGAAGGGGAGCAGGATCGACCCGGCGAGCAGGCCCGTGCCCGCGACCTGGGCCCGGGCACCCGGCCGCACCCCCTGCCACCGGTCGCCGAGGGTCCCGCCCACGACGGTGCCCACGACGATGGCGACGAGGAACGGTCCGGCTGCGGCCAGGCTGGCCTGGCTCTCCTCGAGGCCGAAGCGACGCTCGTAGTAGCTCGGGATCCAGAACACGAGCCCCGACAGGCCGATGAACACCGCGGCGATCCCTGCGTTGACCCGGACGGCCGTCGTGATGCGCAGCAGGGCCCGGACCTGGTCCCGGAACTCACCCGGCGGGGCCTCCACGTGGGCATCGGCGAGATCGGGGTCGAGGACGGCGTCGACCGGGTGTCCCGGGGTGGCGTCGTCGACGGGCTGGCCCACCTCGGCGGCGAGGCGGTCGATCTGGCCCCGGGGCGGCTCGTCGAGCGTGGTGACCAGCCAGGCCACGAGGAGGCCGGGCACGATCATGACCAGGAACGCCCACCGCCACCCGAGCAGGTCGCCGACGACGCCGCCCACGATGACCCCGAGGCCGCCGCCGAGGAGGCTGGCCATCCGGTGGAAGCCGAGCACCCGGCCACGCGACGCCGGCGGGTAGGAGTCCGACAGGAGGCTGGAGGCCGACGAGCCCTCCATCGAGTCGGCCGCCCCGAGCACCACGCGGGTCGCGAAGAACATGGCGAAGGACACGGCGATGCCGCTGGCGGCGATGATCAGCGACCACGACGCCACGACCATCGCGATGAGGCGGGCCCGGGGGACCCGGTCGGCCAGGTAGCCCGCGGGGATGACGACGAGCATCCCGGCGATCACCGATGCGGTGGGGATGGCGCCGCCGGCGGTGTCGGAGAAGCCCCACTCGTCCTGGAGCAGCGGGAGCACCCCGGCGACGACGCTGGTCTCGATCCGGTCGACGAGGGCGACGGCGATGAGGATCAGCGCGGGCCGCCATCCGGCCGGCATGGTCCTCCCAGCCGCCAGCGACGCCCGGACGGCGTCGGCATCGGCCAGGTCGACTCGCGCGCTCGTCCCCACGGCCGGCCAGTACAGCAGGGCCGGGCGGTCACCGACGAAGTGGCACGGATCATGACGCAACGATCGGAGGGCGTCACCGCCCTACGGTGCGGACGTGATCGCCGCCTTCTCCATCAGCCCGCTCGGTGGCGGGGAGTCCGTGTCCGCCGCCGTCGCCGAGGCCGTCCGCATCGTCCGTGCATCGGGTCTGCCGAACGAGACCAACGCCATGTTCACCAACGTCGAGGGCGAGTGGGACGAGGTGATGGCCGTCATCAAGGAGTGCGTGGACGCCGTCGCCGCCGTCGCTCCCCGGGTCGGCGTCGTGGTGAAGATCGACCACCGGGCCGGGGTGACCGACGGGCTCCGGTCCAAGGTCGAGGCCGTCGAGGCCCACCTGCGGGACGACTGAGGCCGGGCGCGACGGTGCCCGGGCCGTGGGCCCGGGCACCTCGTCGCGTCGGGGGAGCGGCCCGAGGGCCGGACCTCAGTCGGTCTCGGAGTCCTCGTCGACCTCGGCGTCGGCCGGGCTGGCGGGGCTCTCGGGGCTGTCCGGGGAGTCGGGGTCCTCGTCGGCCTCGGCGGGCGCCGCCGGGGACACGGGGCTGTCCGGGCTGGCCGGCGAGTCGATCTCGGCGCTGGCGGGGGAGTCGGGGCTGGCCGGGCTGGCGGGGCTCTCGGGGCTGTCCGGGGAGTCGGGGTCCTCGTCGGCCTGGGCGGCATCCGGGCTGGCCGGGGAGACCGGGCTCACCGGGCTCGCCACGGACATCTCGTCCTCGCCGGCCTCGAGCTGGGCCTCGGGGCCGGGCAGGACCGACAGGGGCGCGCCGGGCGAGGTCAGCTGGGCCTCGACCTCCTGGAGGTCGACGACCTCGGGGGCCGGGGAGCCGTCCTGGGCCCCGGCGAGGGCGATCGAGCCGAATCCGGCGCCGAGGACGGCGCCGCCGGCGACTGCGGCCTTCCAGGTGATCGTGCGTCGCATGTGCGTCTCCTTCGTGGGGGTCGACGGGGTGCACCCGCCTCGTACCCCGCAGCATGGGGGTCGTCCCTGAGGCGTCCGTGAGACGTGCCTGAGAACCCTCTCATGATGCGGCGGCTCGGCTCAGCCCGCGTCGTCGCGGTCCGTGGGCCGGGTCGGGGGGAGGTCGAGCAGGTCGGCGGCGTCGGCGATGCAGGCCCGGACCTCGTCCTCCCACCCGGTGCGCTGGATCCGGAACGGTCCGGTGGCCAGGCCGACCAGCACGGCGGCGACGACGCCGTCGAGCGCGGCCCGGCCGCCGGGGACCCGGCCGCCCCAGGCGTCGGCGAGCTCGCCGGCCGCGGCCGAGACGCGCCCGGCCAGGTCGGCTCGGTCCCTGCGGGCCAGCGTGGCAGCCCGGAACCGGAGGTGGGCGACGAGGGTGGCCCGGTCCTCGACCGGGTCGCCGGGACCGAGGTCGTCGACGTCGAGCAGGCCGGTGACGGTGCCGTCGTCGCCGACGACGAGCTGGCCCTCGTGCAGGTCGCCGTGGACGGTGGGGCCCCGTCGGGCGCGGGCGGCGCGCTCGTGGTCGGCCAGGGCGGCGACCACGTCGTCGAGGGCCGGGGCGACGTCGGGCAGCACGGCGCGCAGCATCCGGGCGTGGCCCCTGGCGTCCACGACCCGGCCGGGCCGCCCCCGTGCCCCACCCGGATCGGCCGCGGCCACCGCGTCGAGGACCCGGTCGAGCTCGGCGGGGGAGGGCCAGGCGCCGAGGTCGTCGACGATCCGGTCCCGCAACGTGGGACCGGCGAGCTCACCGAGCACGACGAGGCCGCGCTCGGCGTCGTGGGCGAGCACGGGGGCGACCGGGGCGCCGGCCCGCGCGAGGGCTGCGTGGCGTGCGACGAGCGCGGGCACCTCGGCCGGCGGGAGCGCCTTGCAGTAGGCGCGACCGGCCGACCCGGTCACCCGCACGACGGCCCGCTCGGTGGGCCGGTAGGAGACGACCTCGCGCCGGTCCCCGTCGCCGACGGCGGCGAGCAGGTCCCGTGCCCGCCCCGGGGTCGTGGCCTCCTCGAGGCCGGGGACCCGGGGGTCGAAGGGGTAGCGCCACACCGACGCCGACAGCGGGCTGCCGTCGACGTCGGTCGCCCGGACCTCGACGGTCCCCGGCAGGGGCTCGGCGGTGGCGGCGGCGAGCAGGACGTCGTCGGTGCGCCGGCCGGTCGGCCAGGTCACGTCGCACCGGTACCGGACGACCAGGTCGGTCCCGGGTCGGTACTGCACGTGGCGCACGACGACGTCGTGGAGCTCGCCGCCGGCGGCGTCGACGGCGGCGGCGAGCACGTCCTGCGCCCCGGGCCCGGTCAGGTGGGCCACGGCGGGCAGGCGGTCGTCGGCGAGGGCGGCGTCCCCGGTCACCGCACCAGGGTGGCTCGGCCCGGTGAGGCGCGGGTGAACCGACGATGAGAGCGTTCTCACGGATCGTTCACGGGTGCCTCACCCGGAGCGGGCACTCTGGTGGAGATGGCCACGAGGTCCACCGTCGCGCTGCTCGCCGTCCTCGCCCTCGTGTGCGGCGCGCTCGTGGTCGCGATCGGCGGGATGTCGTCGGGGACCGCACCGGCACCGGCCACCGTCGAGCTCGGCCCGGAGGCGGGAGGGACGCCGCCCCCGACCGTGGACGGGAGCGGTCGTCCCGACGATCCCGCGCCCGGCGACGACGGTCCGGGTGATGACGGGCCGGGTGGTGACGTGCGGGGCGACGACGGCGCCGAGGACGAGGGGGTCGGCGTCCGGGTGCCCGCCCCGGTCCGCCTCGAACCGCCCGAGCCGGCGCCCGCCCCGGACGAGCCCGACGACGAGCGGGAGGAGCCGGACGACGAGCCGGACGAGCCGGACGAGCCCGACGAGCCCGACGAGCCCGACGAGCCGGACGAGCCCGACGACGAGCCCGAGGAGCCCGACGACGAGCCGGACGAGCCGGACGAGCCGGACGACGACTGACGTGGCCGTCCCCCTCCCGCGGACGACGCGCACCCGCGTGCTCCTCGGCGCGCTGGTGCTGCTCGCCGCCACGATCGTCCTGACCATCGCCGCCGTGCGCACCCTCCTGCTCGCTCGCCTCCACGAGCGCATCGACGTCGACCTCGCCCAGGAGGTCGAGGAGCTCGAGCGGCTCGCGCAGGGCACCGACCCGGCCACCGGCGAGCCCTTCGGCCCGGACCTGCGCGCCGTGCTCGACGCGCACTTCGACCGCACGGTGGTCGACCGCGAGGAGGTGCAGCTCGGCATCGTCGGCGACCGCCCGTACCTCCGCTCGGGCGGTGCCGCCTACCCGGTCGAGGAGCTCGACGAGCTCGTCGCGTCGTGGGCGTCGGCGACCGAGCCGGCGTACGCCACCTCGCCGACCCCGGTGGGCGAGCTCCGGAGCCTCGTGGTCCCGGTGGCTCGACCCGACGGCACGACGGCGGGGACCTTCGTCGCGGCGCGGTTCCCCGCCGGGGACCTCGACGAGGTCGCCGAGGTCGTCCAGGTCACCGCCTCGGTGGGCTTCGTCGCGTTCGTCCTCGCCTCCGCGGCCGCGTGGGCGATCGCCGGCCGGGTCCTGGCGCCGCTCGGCGCGCTCGGGGACCTCGCCACCTCGGTGCGGGCCGACGACCTCGACCGTCGGATCGAGGTCCGGGGCACCGGGGAGCTGGCCGACCTGTCCCGCACGGTCAACGGGATGCTCGACCGGCTGCAGGGGGCCATGACGACCCAGCGCGCCTTCCTCGACGACGCCGGCCACGAGCTGCGCACGCCGATCACGATCGTGCGGGGCCACCTCGAGGTGGTCCCCGACGGCGAGCCGCTGCCCACCGCGTCCCGCGAGGTCGTGCTCGACGAGCTGGACCGCATGGCCCGGATCGTGGACGACCTCCTCGCCGTCGCCAAGGCCGAGCAGCCCGACTTCGTGCGGACCGGTCCCGTCGACGTGGCCGACCTGACCGAGGAGGTCGGGGCTCGCGCCCGCACCCTCGGCGACCGGGCGTGGTCCGTCGACCCCGGGGCCGTCGTGGTGGCCGAGCTCGACCGGGACCGGGTCGTGCAGGCGTGGATGAACCTGGTGCGCAACGCCGTCCAGCACACGGCCCCGGGCGACGACATCCGCATCGGGTCCCGGGTCGAGGGTCGGGCGGGCCCGGAGCCCGTGGTGGTGCTCGAGGTGGTCGACCACGGCGAGGGCGTGGCCCCGGCCGACCGCGAGCGGATCTTCGAGCGGTTCGCCCGCGGGACCTCGTCCCGCCGGACGCGCAGCGACGGCGCCGGGCTCGGGCTCGCCATCGTCCGCGCCGTCGCGCAGGCCCACGGCGGGGACGTGCGCCTGCGCGACACCCCGGGAGGCGGGGCCACCTTCGCCCTCGTCCTCCCGGCGGTCGAGGCCCCGAGGCCCGGCGTCCCGTCCGACAGCGCCTCCCCGTCCGGCAGCGCGCCCCCGTCGGGACCGGCACGCCCCGCCGCGCCCGACGCCACCGGCTCCCAGGAGGTCCCGTGGCCCGCATCCTGATCGTCGAGGACGAGGACCGCATCGTGTCCTTCCTCACCCGGGGCCTCGAGGCGGACGGGCACGCCACGATGGCCGTCTCCGACGGCCGGACCGCGGCGGCCGTGGCCACCGACGCCGACTTCGACCTCGTGGTCCTCGACCTGGGCCTCCCCGACGTCGACGGCCTCGAGGTCCTCCGGCGCATCCGGGCCCGCGGCGAGCGGCTCCCCGTGATCGTGCTCACCGCCCGCAGCGGCACCCGGGACACCGTCACCGGTCTGGAGGCCGGCGCCGACGACTACGTGACCAAGCCCTTCCGGTTCGAGGAGCTCGTCGCGCGGATCCGCGCCCGCCTGCGCGACACGGGCACGCGGGAGGAGCCGGTCCTCCAGGCGGCGGGCGCCACCCTCGACCTCCGGGCCCGCACCGTCAGCGTCGACGGCCGGGTCGTCGAGCTGTCGGCCCGGGAGTTCACGCTCGCCGAGGTGCTGTTCCGCCACGCCGGGCAGGTGCTGAGCCGGGAGCAGCTCCTGTCGATGGTCTGGGGCTACGACTTCTCGCCCGACTCCAACGTCGTCGACGTGTACGTCGGCTACCTCCGCCGCAAGGTCGGCGCGGACCGCATCGAGACCGTCCGGGGCGTGGGCTACCGGTTGCGGCGGGAGCCGGACGGGTCGACGGCCGCCCCGACCTGAGTCCCGGCCCGGCCGGTGCGTCGGTTCGCGTCAGGCGTCGGCGGTCAGCTTGTCGTGGATGCGGGTCAGCAGGTTCCGCAGCGTGGCGACGTCCTGGGCGCCCGGGATCAGGTGGCGGTCCTCGATCACGAAGGCGGGCACGCCCGTGATCTGCCGGTCGGCGGCGGCCTCCAGGTCGGCCGCGACGGCGTCCCGCCCGGCACCGGACGCGATCGCCTCGGCGGCCAGCTCGGGGTCGGCACCGACCTCGGCGGCCCAGGTCCGCAGGTTCTCGGGCAGGGCGATGTTCTCGCCGTCGGTGAAGTAGGCCCGGAAGAGGCGGTCCTTCAGCGCCGCGGCGACGTCGGGCCCGTGCTCGGACTCCACCCAGGCGACGAGGGCCAGCGCCGGGAGGCTCGTCACCCGCTGGGCGCGGTCGAAGCGGTAGTCGAGGCCGTGCTCGGCCCCCAGCGCGCCGAGCCGACGGGACATGCCGTCGAAGGCTCCGGGGCCGTACTTGCGGTCGATGGCCTCGGCCAGGTCGCGGGGCTCCGCCGTCGCGGTCGGGTCGAGCTGGTAGGCGCGCCACCGGACCTCGACCTCGTCGGCGAAGTCCAGGCCCTCGAGGGCCTCCTCCAACCGGGCCTTGCCGAGGTAGCACCACGGGCAGACGACGTCGGACCACACATCGATGCGCATCACCCCACCCAACCACCTCTGAGGGGTCCGTGTTCCCCGTCGCCGGGACTCCACGTGCGGGCCCGTCCGGCTCGTCCCTTTCCGGTGGGCGCCGTCGCGGTGGCAGCATCGCTGGCGATGGACGCCACGACCCCCGCCTCCCAGGTCGTGCCCGACGGCACGGTCGCCCCCGCCATCCGCCACGACTGGACCACCGACGAGGTCCTCGCGCTGCTGGAGCGGCCCTTCCACGACCTGCTCCACGAGGCCCAGGCGGTGCACCGGGTCGCGTTCCGGCCCGACGTCGTCGAGGGGGCCATGCTGCTGTCGATCAAGACGGGCGCCTGCCCCGAGGACTGCGCCTACTGCCCGCAGTCCGCGGTGCACAACACGGACCTGAAGCCCGAGGCGCTCCTGCCCACGGAGGAGATCGTGGCCGCGGCCGAGAAGGCGCGCGCCGCCGGCGCGACCCGGTTCTGCATGGGTGCGGCGTGGCGCTCGCCCAACGACCGTCAGGTGGAGCGGGTGGCCGAGGCGGTCGAGGCCGTCGGCGGGCTCGGCATGGAGACCTGCGTGACCCTCGGCATGCTCACCGACGCCCAGGCGTCCCGCCTCGCCGAGGCCGGCCTCGACTACTACAACCACAACCTCGACACCTCGCCCGACTTCTACGGCGAGATCATCACGACGCGCACCTACCAGGACCGCCTCGACACGATCGGCCACGTCCGCGACGCCGGGGTCCGCCTCTGCTGCGGCGGCATCGTGGGCATGGGCGAGAGCCGCCGCCAGCGCGCCGGGCTCCTCGCCCAGCTGGCCCAGCTCGACCCGCACCCCGAGAGCGTGCCGATCAACCTCCTGGTCCAGGTGCCCGGCACGCCCCTGCACGGCACCGAGGAGCTCGACGGGCTCGAGCTGGTCCGGACCATCGCCGCGGCCCGCATCGCCATGCCCGGCTCCGTGGTCCGCCTGTCCGCCGGTCGCAGCCAGATGAGCGACGAGCTCCAGGCGCTGTGCCTGCACGCCGGCGCAGCCAGCATCTTCCTCGGCGACCGGCTGCTGACGACCGACAACCCGGGCGACGACCACGACGGCGCCCTGCTCGAGCGCCTCGACAGCCGTCTGGCCGACGGGTCGCTGCTGGCCTGAGCGTCGCCCGCTCGGCGGCGACCTCCGGGTCGAGACCGGCGGTCAGCGGCGGTCGGCGTCGTCCTCGTCCGTCGGGTCCGTGCCCGGCACCGGGGGGAGGTCCGCGTCCTCGCTCGTCACGTCGATGACGTCGCCCGCCCCGGGCGCGACGTCGTACCGGGAGGCGAGGTCGACGCGGGGCCGGAGCGAGAAGGCGGCGTACAGCAGGAAGCCGGCGATCGGGACGAAGATCCAGGCCACGGCGGTGAGCGGTCCCTTCCACATCGTGCCCCGGCGGTTCAGGTCGCGCAGCGACAGGAACGCCGACGCGAGGCGGAGCACGAAGAACACCAGGGAGAAGGTCGTCGCCACCGCGCCGCTGCTGGCCAGGCCGACGACGGCGGCGAGCAGCGTGACGACGCCGAGGCCGATGATGCGGTTGCGGTCCACGCCCCCACGCTAGGGAGGCGCCGACCCGGCACCCAGCCGGCGGCGCTACTCCCCGGAGCCGCCGGTGAGCTCGAGCACGTCGCCGAAGCAGTAGGAGGCCTCGGGCCCGGCCAGGAACCGGACGGCCTCGGCCACCTCCTCGGGGCGGCCCAGCCGTCGGGCGGGGATCTGGCCGACCAGCATCGGCTTCATCTCGTCGTAGGTCGAGAGCAGCGCGGTGTCGATGAACCCGGGGGCGACGGCGTTCACCCGGATGCCGTGCCGGGCGACCTCGCTGCCCGTCGACCGCGTCAGGCCGACGATGGCGTGCTTGGCCGCCGCGTACTCGGGCGTGTTCGGCGAGCCCCGCAGCCCGAAGATGGAGGCGAGGTTCACGATCGCCCCGGACCGGGCCGGCTCCATGTGGCGCAGGGCGGCGCGCATCCCGTGGAAGGTGCCGTACACGTGGACCTTCATCATCCGGTCGAACTCGGCGTCGGTCAGCGTGCTCAGGCAGCGCACCGGCTCGGGCGCCCGCCCCTCGAGCTCGGCGCCGATCGCCTCGATGGTGCGGGCCAGCACCTCGGGCCGGTCGTTGACGATGCCGGCGTTGTTGACCAGCACGTCGATCCGGCCGTGCCGGGCGACGACACCGTCGACCGCGGCGTCGAACGCGCCGGGGTCGGCGACGTCGAACACGGCGTGCTCGCCGTCGACCTCGCCGGCCACGTCCTTCGCCGGCCCCTCGGCCACGTCGTTCACGACGACGTGGGCGCCGTCGGCGGCGAGCCTCCGGGCGATGGCCGCCCCCAGCCCCGTCCCCGCGCCGGTCACCAGGGCGATCCGCCCCTCCAGCGCACGCGGTCCCGACCCACCGATCTCCTCGCTCATGGCGGCAACCTACGTGCCAGGCTCCCGCCGTGCCCGAGGACGTCTACACCCACGGCCACCACGCGTCGGTGCTGCGGTCGCACCGGTGGCGGACGGTGGAGAACTCCGCCCCCCACCTCCTCGACCGGCTGCGCCCCGGGCTCGACGTGCTCGACGTCGGGTGCGGTCCGGGGACGATCACCGCAGACCTCGCCCGCCGCGTGGCACCCGGGCGCGTGCTGGGCATCGACCGCAGCGCGGACGTCGTCGCCGAGGCCGCGGCCGCCGTGGTCGGGACCGGGGCCGAGGTGCGGGTCGGCGACGTCTACGCGCTCGACGAGCCCGACGACGCCTTCGACGTGGTCCACGCCCACCAGGTGCTCCAGCACCTGACCGACCCCGTCGCCGCGCTCGTGGAGATGCGGCGGGTCTGCCGACCCGACGGGGTCGTGGCCGTCCGCGACGCCGACTACGAGGCCTTCACCTGGGCACCGGCCGTCGACGGCGTCGACCGCTGGCTGGCGACCTACCGGGAGGTGGCCCGCTCGAACGGCGCCGAGCCCGACGCCGGGCGGCACCTGAAGCGGTGGGCGCTCGAGGCCGGGTTCTCCGAGGTGACGGCCACGGCCTCGGTGTGGTGCTTCAGCAGCGACGACGAGCGGGCGTGGTGGGGCGGGCTGTGGTCCGACCGGGTCCTGGACTCGGACCTGGGTCGCCAGGCCGTGGAGCGCGGCCTGGCCGACCGGGCCGAGCTCGCCGCCCAGGCCGAGGCGCTCCGCACGTGGGCCGCGTCGCCGTCGGGGTGGTTCGCGGTCCTGCACGGCGAGGTGCTCGCCACGCCCTGACGCCGGGCGAGTCGAGCGGCGACGAGCGACCCGGACGCACCGGGCGGCGCGCCCGGGGGTCGCCGTTAGCCTCCCTCGCCGTGAGGACCGACTGGAACCCGCTGCTGCGCGACGTGTTCGCCGAGCCGTGGTGGGACGAGCTCCAGGACTTCGTCCGCGAGGAGCGGGCCCGGCACACCGTGTACCCGCCGCACGACGAGGTGTTCGCCGCCCTCCACCTGACCCCGCACGCGTCGGTCAAGGTCCTGATCCTCGGGCAGGACCCGTACCACGGGCCCGGTCAGGCCCACGGCCTGTGCTTCTCGGTGCGCCGCGGCGTCGACGTGCCTCCGTCGCTGGTCAACGTGCTCACCGAGCTCGAGGCCGACCTCGGCTGCCCCCGACCGGACCACGGGAACCTCGAGCACTGGGCCCGCCAGGGCGTGCTGCTGCTCAACGCGACCCTGACCGTGCGGGCGCGGGAGGCCGCATCCCACCAGCGGAGGGGCTGGGAGACCTTCACCGACCGGGTGATCCAGACCGTGAACGACAAGCCCGAGCGGGTCGTGTTCGTGCTGTGGGGTTCCTCGGCCCGGCGCAAGAAGGAGCTGATCGACACCTCCCGGCACGTCGTGATCGAGTCCGCCCACCCGTCCCCGCTCTCCGCGCACCGGGGGTTCCTCGGCTCCCGCCCCTTCTCCCGGGCCAACGAGGCGCTCGTCGCCGCCGGCCGAGAGCCCGTCGACTGGTGCATCCCGTGACGGGCCTGCCGTGACGAGACTGGCCGACGTCGCCGCGACGGCCGTGGCGGTGGCGGCCTCCTCGAAGCGCAACGCCAAGCGCGACGCGATCGCCGGGCTGCTCGCCCGGGTCGAGCCCGCCGACGTCGAGGCGACGGTCGGGATGCTCGTCGGCGAGCTCCGGCAGGGTCGGATCGGGATCGGCTGGGCCGCCCTCGGGGACCTGCGGGTCGACCACGCCGACGTGCCCACCCTCACGGTGGCCGACGTCGATGCCGCCGTCGACGCGCTCGCCGCGACGACCGGGCCGGGCTCCCGGGCCCGGCGGGCCGGGCTGCTCGGCGACCTCCTGGCCCGCGCCACCGCCGTCGAGGCCGACCTGCTCGGCCGGCTCTTCGTCGGCGAGATCCGCACCGGAGCCCTGGCCGGGGTCGTCACCGACGCCGTGGCCGTCGCCTCCGGCCTGCCCCAGGCCCTGGTGCGGCGGGCGACGATGCTGGCCGGGGACCTCGGGCGCGTCGCACGGCTGGCCCTGGTCGAGGGCGAGGACGCCGTGCGCGCCGTCGGCCTCGAGCCGCTCCGGCCCGTGCAGCCCATGCTCGCCGCCACCGCCGGGTCGGTGGCCGAGGCGGTCGCCGACCTCGGCACCGCGTCGGTCGAGTGGAAGCTGGACGGCGCCCGGATCCAGGTCCACCGCAGCGGCGGGTCCGTCGGCGTGTGGACCCGGAACCTGAACGACGTGACCGATCGGCTCCCCGAGGTCGTCGACCTGGCCCGCTCGCTGCCCGCCACGTCCTTCGTGCTCGACGGCGAGGTCCTGGGGGCCGTCGGCTCCGACGGCGAGCCCCTCGCCTTCCAGGACACGATGAGCCGCTTCGGGCGGGACGACGCCGCCTCGAACCCGACCCGCCTGCTGGCCCGCTTCTTCGACCTGCTCCACCTCGACGGCGTCGACCAGATCGACGAGCCCCTGGCGGTCCGTCGGGAGCGGCTCGCCGCCCTCGTGGGCGAGCACCTCGTCCCCGGGGCCGTCACGGACGACCCGGCACGGGCCGAGGCGGTCCTGGCCGAGGCGCTGGCCCGGGGGCACGAGGGCGTGATGGTGAAGGCCGCCGACTCGCCCTACGAGGCGGGCCGGCGCGGGAAGGCGTGGCGCAAGGTCAAGCCGGTGCACGCCCTGGACCTGGTCGTGCTGGCCGTCGAGTGGGGGCACGGGCGTCGGACCGGCTACCTGTCCAACCTCCACCTGGGTGCCCGGGACCCCGCGACCGGCGGGCACGTCATGGTCGGCAAGACGTTCAAGGGGCTCACCGACGAGCTGCTCGCCTGGCAGACGGAGCGGTTCCTGGGCCTGGAGGAGCGGCGCACCCGCGGCACCGTGTGGGTCCGACCCGAGCAGGTGGTGGAGGTCGCCGTCGACGGCGCCCAGGCCTCGACCCGCTACCCCGGCGGCGTCGCCCTCCGCTTCGCACGGGTCCGGGGCTACCGGGACGACAAGGGTCCCGACGACGCCGACACCCTCGACGCGGTCCGCGCCCTGCTCCCCGGCAGCCGGCGCTGACCCGGGCGCAGCGGCGGGCGGACCGACGAGGACGCATCGTCCACGTCCGAACCGGCGGAGACCCCGGTAGGAAGGCCCCGTGACCACCGCACTGCTCTGGTTCCGGCGCGACCTGCGCCTCTCCGACAACCCCGCCCTGGTCGAGGCGGTGCGCTCCGCCGACGACGTGGTCGGCGCCTTCTGCCTCGACCCGGCCCTGCTCGACCCGGCCGGCCCGGCGCGCGTCGCGTTCCTGCTGCGCTGCCTGCGGGCCCTGGACGAGTCGATGGGCGGGCGGCTGGTGGTGCGCACCGGGGATCCGGTCGACGTCATCCCGTCGCTGGCCGTCGAGGTCGACGCCGCCTCCGTCCACGTCGCCGAGGACTTCGGCCCCTACGGCCGCCGGCGGGACCGGGCGGTGGCCGAGGCCGTGAGCGGTGCCGGCATGGAGTTCGTGCGCAGCGGCTCGCCCTACGCCGTCCCGCCGGGCACGATCACGACCAAGACCGGCACCCCCTACAAGGTGTTCACGCCCTTCTCCCGGGCCTGGCGCGAGCACGGCTGGCCCGATCCGGTGCGCAAGCCGGCCGACATCGCCTGGCGCGCCGTGGACGGCGACCCCGTCCCCGAGGAGCCGGACCTGGGCGACGTCGCGCTGCCCACGCCGGGGGAGGACGGTGCCGCGAACCGCCTCGACCACTTCCTGGCGGCCAAGGTCGACGGCTACGACGAGGGCCGGGACCTGCCGGCCGAGGACGCCACCTCCCGGCTGTCGATGCACCTCAAGTACGGCACGGTCCACCCCCGCCAGATCCTCGCCCGCCTCGGCGACTCCGAGGGCGAGCGCACCTTCGCGACCGAGCTGTGCTGGCGCGACTTCTACGCCGACGTGCTCTTCCAGCACCCCGACTCGGCGCGCGAGTCGATGGACGACCGGGTCGGTGGGATGCCGTGGGACATCGGCGACGACGCCGACGAGCGCTTCGCGGCCTGGTGCGAGGGCCGCACCGGCTACCCGATCGTCGACGCCGGCATGCGCCAGCTCCTCGCCGAGGGCTGGATGCACAACCGCGTCCGCATGATCGTGGCCAGCTTCCTGGTCAAGGACCTGCACCTGCCCTGGCAGCGCGGTGCCCGGTGGTTCATGCGCCACCTCGTCGACGGCGACCTGGCCTCCAACCAGCACGGCTGGCAGTGGACGGCGGGCACCGGCACCGACGCCGCGCCCTACTTCCGCATCTTCAACCCCTGGACCCAGGGCAAGCGGTTCGACGCCGGCGGCGGGTACATCCGCCGGTACGTGCCCGAGCTGGCCGACGTGCCCGCCAAGGCCCTCCACGACCCCGACGCCCGCCGCCCCGACGGCTACCCCGCCCCCATCGTCGACCACAAGGAGGAGCGCGAGGAGAGCCTGCGCAGGTACGAGGCGGCCAGGGGCTGAGTGGTCGGGGTGTCGGAGAGCCTGCGGCGGTACGAGGCGGCCAGGGGTTGAGTGGTCGGGGTGTCGGAGAGCCTGCGCAGGTACGAGGCGGCCAGGGGCTGAGGGGTCGAGGGGGGTAGCGAATAGGGTCCAGGCCTCCCCGAGCGACGAGGAGCGGAGCCGTGGCACTGATCGCACCCCAGGACGTGTCCTTCCTGCTGATGGAGGCGCGCGAGAAGCCCGCCCACGTGGGGGGCATGAGCCTGTTCGAGCCGCCACCCGACGCGGGCCCGCACTACCTGCTCGAGCTGTACGAGTCGGCGCTGGCGAGCCAGGGCGACGTCCGGTCGCTGTTCCGCAAGCGCCCGGTCCGCAGCGGCGGCATCGGCCCGTGGTCGTGGGAGATCGACGACCAGTTCGACATCGAGTACCACGTGCGCCACACGGCGCTGCCCGAGCCGGGCCGGATCCGCGAGCTGCTCACCGTGGTGTCGCGGCTCCACGGCTCGCTGCTCGACCGCAACCGGCCGCTCTGGGAGGCCCACCTCATCGAGGGCCTGGCCGACGGGCGGTTCGCGATGTACACGAAGGTCCACCACGCGCTCGTCGACGGCGTCACCGCCATGCGGCTGCTGATCGAGTCGATGTCGACGGACCCCACCGAGACCGACATGCCGATGCCCTGGGAGCGCCGGGCCCGTGACGAGCGGGAGGTCGGCGAGCCGGCGCCGCGGCCGCGACCCACGTCCTCCACCGGCAACGACACCTGGACCTCGCTGGTGACCGACGGGCTCCGCTCGCTCACCCAGGCGGTGGGCGGGCTCGCCGGCGCCGCCGAGCACGTCGGCCCCCTGCTCCGCAGCTTCCGCGACCAGGTGGCGGCCCAACCGCTCCAGGCGCCCCGCTCGGTGCTGAACGTCCCCGTGACCGGCGCCCGGCGCTTCGCGGCGGACTCGTGGCCCATCGAGCGGATCCGTGCCGTCGGCGCCCCGCACGGGGCCACGGTCAACGACATGGTGCTGGCGATGAGCGCCGGCGCGCTGCGGGCCTACCTGCTCGAGCTCGACGCCCTGCCCGACGAGCCCCTCGTGGCCATGGTCCCGGTGTCGCTCAAGGCCCGGGGCGCGGGCGACGACGCCGGCAACGCGGTGGGGGCGATCCTGTGCTCGCTGGGCACGCACCTCGCCGACCCGGTGGCGCGCCTGCACCACATCCAGGCCTCGATGCGCTCGGCGAAGTCGCGCCTGGAGGGGCTCACGCCGAACCAGATCCTGCTGCTGTCCGCGCTCAGCGTCGCCCCCGCGGCGCTGGGCATGAGCCCGCTGGGGCGGATCCCGCTCACCGAGCCGCTGCTCCGACCGGCCTTCAACGTCGTGATCTCCAACGTGCCCGGCCCCCGGGAGCCCCTCTACTGGAACGGCGCCCGCCTGGTCGGCCAGTACCCGGTGTCGACGATCATCGACGGCCAGGCCATCAACATCACGACCACCTCCTACGCGGGCTCGCTGGACTTCGGGATCATCGGCTGCCGCCGGGCGGCACCGCGCCTCCAGCGGCTCCTCCCGGCCCTCGAGGACGAGGTCGCCGCCCTCGAGGCGGCGGGGTAGGGGAGCGTGGCGTTGGCACTCGGTATCATCGAGTGCCAACGGAGCCGCCCCGCGCGAACCCGGCTCCGGCAACCACGACACGGAGGTGACCGCGTGCTCGACGACCGGAAGGCCTCGATCCTGCGGGCCGTCGTGCAGGAGTACATCGAGACGGCCCAGCCCGTGGGGTCGGGCCGGATCTCCGACGCTCCCGGCGTCGACGTCTCCTCGGCCACGGTCCGCAACGAGATGGCGCTGCTGGAGAACGAGGGGTACCTCGCCCAGCCCCACACCTCGGCGGGTCGCATCCCGACCGAGAAGGGGTACCGCTACTTCGTCGACACCATCGGCGCCCCCGGGGCGCTGCGGGGCGAGCAGGCCAAGCAGGTCCGGGCCTTCTTCGCCCGGGCCCACGGGGAGCTCGAGGAGATGCTCGAGTCGACGAGCCGGCTGCTGTCGGGGCTGACCGCCTGGACCGGCGTGGTCGTCCCGCCCTCGGCCGCCGACGTCGCCGTCCGGTCCGCGCAGGTCGTCTCCCTCGCCCCCCAGGTCGCCCTCGTCGTGGTCGTCCTGGCCGACGGGACCGTCGAGAAGCACACCCTCGAGCTGGACCGGGAGGTCGGCGAGGAGCGCGTCAACGCCGCGTCGGCCCACGTCGCCGCCCACCTGGCCGGCGTCATGCGCAAGTCGGTGCCCGAGGCCGTCCCGGCCACGGGCGACGACGACACCGACCACGTCAGCGACCTCGTGGTCGGGCTGCTGCGTCGCACGACGCCCGCGGACACGGCCGACGAGGTCTTCGTCGGTGGCGCCAGCCGCGTCGCCTCGGCCTTCGACGCCGTCGAGACGGTGCAGCAGGTCCTGTCGGTCCTCGAGGAGCAGCTCGTCGTCGTGACGCTCCTCAAGGACGTCGTCGACCGCGGTCTGCAGGTCGCCATCGGGTCCGAGACCGGGATGGAGACCCTGGCCGACGCCGCGCTCGTGGTCGCCCCGTACACCGTCGACGGCGAGCGCGCCGGCTCCATCGGCGTGCTCGGCCCGGCCCGCATGAACTACCCCGAGGCGCTCGCCGCCGTCGCCGCGGTGAGCCGGCGCCTCGGCAGCCACCTCACCGAGAGCTGACCGGGATCCTCCGCCGATCCCGGCCCCGCCCCACCCCGACCCCCGCACGCGACCGATCAGGACACCCGAGCTGCCATGGCCGACTACTACGACCTCCTCGGCGTCTCACGCGACGCCTCCCCGGAGGAGATCAAGAAGGCGTACCGGGCCCGTGCCCGGGAGGCGCACCCCGACGCCAACCCCGACGACCCCGGCGCCGCCGACCGCTTCAAGGAGATCGGCAAGGCCTACGAGACGCTGAAGGACCCCCAGAAGCGGGCCCACTACGACCGCTTCGGCGAGTCCGGTCCCGGCGGGGGCGGCGGCGGCGACCCGTTCGGCTTCGGCGGCGGCGTGGGCGACATCTTCGACGCCTTCTTCGGCGGGGGAGGTCCCTTCGGCGGGGGCCGTCCGGCGGGCCCGCCCCGGGGCCCCGACCTCGAGGTCGTCACCGAGCTCGAGTTCACCGAGGCCGTGTTCGGCGTCACCCACGAGGTCACGGTCCGCACGGCGGTGGCCTGCGACGACTGCGGGGCGAGCGGCGCCGCCGAGGGCACGGCCCCCACGACCTGCCCCGAGTGCGACGGTGCCGGCCAGGTCCGCCGGGTCCGCCAGAGCCTGCTGGGCCAGATGGTCACGACCGGCGCCTGCCCCCGCTGCAACGGCGCCGGCGAGGTCATCGCCCAGCCGTGCGCCACGTGCTCGGGCGAGGGTCGGACGCTGAGGGACAAGACCTACACCGTCGACATCCCGCCCGGGGTCGACGCGTCCTCCACCCTCCGGCTCCAGGGCCGTGGCGCCGTGGGGCCCCGGGGCGGGCCGGCCGGGGACCTGTACGTCCAGTTCCGCGTCGCCCCCCACGAGACGTTCCGGCGCGACGGGGTCGACCTGCACGCCGACCTGCACGTGGCCGTGACCCAGGCCGTGCTCGGCGCGGAGGTCGACTTCGAGACCCTGGACGGGACCGAGACGATCTCGATCCCGCCGGCCACGCCGACGGGGCACACGTTCCGCTTCCGCGGCAAGGGCGTCCCCGTGGTGAACCGGGGCGGCCGGGGCGACCTGCACGTGCACGTCGTGGTCGACATGCCCCGCGACCTGACCGAGGAGCAGGAGGCCCTCGTCCGCCAGCTCGCCGAGCTGCGCGGCGAGGAGGTGTCCGAGGAGTCCCGCGGCTTCTTCTCCAAGCTCCGCACCGCCTTCAAGTGACCGACGGGCCCCTCCCGGTCGACCCGGGTGGGCTGCCCCCCGACGGCGGGCACCCCCACGTCCTGGTCGGCGACGTGGGCGCGCCGGTCCTCGACGACGCCGAGGTCCACCACCTCGGCCGGGTGCGCCGGCTGCGCGACGGCGACGTGCTGACCGTGACCGACGGCGCCGGGTCGTGGCGCTGGTGCCGCTGGCGCGGCGGCCCTGTCGAGGCGGCCGGCGACGTCGTGGCCGTGCCGGCACCCCGTCCCGCGCTCACGGTGGCGTTCGCGCTGACCAAGGGCGTGAAGCCCGACTGGACCGTCCAGAAGCTGGTCGAGCTCGGCGTGGACCGCATCGTGCCCTTCCGGGCGGCACGGTCCGTGGTGCGCTGGGATGCGGCCAAGGCCGCCGACCAGGTCGACCGGCTCGGGGCCATCGCCCGGGCCGCCGCCCAGCAGTCCCGACGGTGCTGGGCCCCCGTGGTCGCGGACGTGGCCGATGTGGCCGAGGTGGCCGCGATGGGCGCGGTGCTCATGGAGCGTGGTCATCAGGGGCCGTCCCTCGCGCACAACGTGTTCGCCGTCGGACCCGAAGGCGGGTTCTCGGACGCGGAGCGTGAACTTTTCACGCAGTGCGCCAGCCTCGGTCCCACGATCCTCCGTGCGGAGACCGCCGCAGTCACGACAGGTGCCTTGTTGGTCGCGCTCCGTAGTGGTTTGGTGGCCGAACACCCCCCAGAAGTCCACGCACGGTGAAAAAACCCCGGAAGTGACCCCCGAGGTGATTGTCCTGGCCGACCGCGCTCCGTACGGTCCTGGACAGGAGCCAACGCCCGGGAGGCACACACACATGGCGCTCGACACCGATCTCGACGAAGCCGGACTCGACTACAGCCGCAAGGTCGGCGATCGCCTCCGTGCGATCCGCCGCCAGAAGCGGCTCAGCCTGCACGACGTGGAGGCCGCCAGCGACTCCGAGTTCAAGGCCTCGGTGCTCGGCGCCTACGAGCGCGGTGAGCGCTCGATCTCGGTGCCCCGGCTCCACCGCCTCGCCGGGTTCTACGACGTCCCGGTCGACCAGCTGCTCCCGGCGGACGAGGAGGGCGACGTGATCGACCTCACCGACCGGGCGATCGCCAAGCAGGCCGAGAGCCAGCTCATCCTCGACCTGCAGACGCTGTCGGAGATGAGCGGCCCCGAGGGCGCCATGCTCAACCGCTACATCCGCACGATCCAGATCCAGCGGCAGGACTTCAACGGCCGGATGCTCACCATCCGCAAGGACGACGTCCGGGCCATCGCCTGCATCCTGGGCGTGTCCACCGACCGCACCCTCGACCGCCTCGACCAGCTCGGCCTCTGCCGGGTCGGAGCCTGAGGCTCCCCCCTCCGCCAGCCAGGACCGGGGGGAGGATCGTCGGCGGCGCCCGCGCCGCCCAGCCAGGGCGATCCGAGAGAGCGACGACGAGGCGCCGGCCCCCAGGGTCGGCGCCTCCGTCGCGTCCGGGGCCGGTGCGCGAGGGCCGGGCCTCGTGCGTGCCAACCTCGGTCCCATGGCATCGACGGACGTCGCCGACTTCGGCGTCTACGTCCACATCCCGTTCTGCGCCACGCGCTGCGACTACTGCGCGTTCGCGACCTGGACCGACCGCCACCACCTGGTCGAGGACTACCTCGGTGCCCTCGCCGTCGACGTCGAGCGGGCCGTGGCGGCCGGGATGCCGGCGGCCACGTCGGTGTTCGTCGGCGGCGGGACCCCCACGCTCGTCCCGGCCGAGGGTCTCGTCGACGTCCTGGCCCGCATCCCCACGACGCCGGGTGCCGAGGTCACCGTGGAGGCCAACCCCGACTCGGTCACGGCCGGATCCCTGGCCACCTACCGCGCCGGCGGCGTGACCCGCATGTCCTTCGGCGTGCAGTCCATGGCCGACCACGTGCTCGCCTCGCTCGGGCGCACCCACGACCCGGCCAACGTCGTGCGGGCGGTGGGCTGGGCCCGCGACGCCGGGTTCGACACGTTCAACCTGGACCTCATCATGGGGGCCCGGGGCGAGCGACCGGCGGACTGGGCTGCGACCCTCGACGCGGTCCTGGCCCTGGACCCGCCGCACGTCTCGGCCTACGGCCTGACCGTGGAGCCGGGCACGGCGCTGGCCGCCGACCCGGATCGGCACCCCGACGACGACGACCAGGCCACCAAGTACCTGGTGGCCGCCGAGCGCCTCGAGGCGGCCGGGCTCGCCTGGTACGAGGTGTCGAACTGGGCCCGACCGGGCCACGAGTGCCGGCACAACCG
>CAZCEZ010000018.1:0-18155 GCA_964497795.1 uncultured Acidimicrobiaceae bacterium
GCAGCACGCCCTGCTTCTTGAGGTTGGTCTCGTGGATGCGGGCGAAGCTGCGGACGAGCACCGCGCGGGCGCCCCGGAACCGGGGCTCCATGGCCGCGTGCTCGCGCGAGGAGCCCTCGCCGTAGTTCTCGTCACCGACGACGACCCACTCGACGCCCTGCTCGTGCCACCGCTTCGCCAGCTCGGGGTAGGGGAGACGCTCGTCGTCGTTGACGACGTCCGTGCCCACGCCGGCCTCGCCGGTGAAGGCGTCGACCGCCCCGTTGAACAGGTTCCCCGAGATGTTCTCGAGGTGCCCGCGGAAACGGAGCCACGGGCCGGCCATCGAGATGTGGTCGGTGGTGCACTTGCCCTGGGCCTTGAGCAGGACGGGCAGGCCCTCGAGGTCCTCGCCGTCCCAGGCCGGGAAGGGCGACAGCCGCTGCAGGCGCTCGGAGGCCGGGTCGATCACCACCTCGATGGAATCGTCGCCCGTCGGCGCGACGAAGACCTCGTCGCCCCGGTCGAACCCGCCCTCGGGCAGCTCGATGCCGACGGGTTCGGGGAGCCGCACCTCGTTGCCGTCGGCGTCGGTCAGCGTGTCGCGGGTCGGGTCGAAGTCGAGCCGCCCCGACAGCGCCATCGCGATGACGGTCTCGGGCGAGCCGATGAAGGCCAGCGTCTCGGGGTTGCCGTCGTTGCGCTTGGGGAAGTTGCGGTTGAAGGACGTGACGATCGAGTTGGTCTCGCCCTTGCTGATCCCGTCGCGCTTCCACTGGCCGATGCAGGGGCCGCAGGCGTTGGCCAGCACCGTGGCGCCGACCGCCTCGAGGTCGCCCAGCAGCCCGTCACGCTCGATCGTGGCACGGACCTGCTCGGAGCCCGGGGTGATCAGCAGCTCGGTCTTCGCCTCGATGCCGTGCTCCTTGGCGAAGCGGGCGATCGAGGCGGTGCGGGTGATGTCCTCGTACGAGGAGTTGGTGCACGACCCGATCAGCGCAGCGGACAGCTCGACGGGGTAGCCCTTGTCGGGGGCCTCGTCCCTGAGCGCCGACACCTCGCGGGCGAGGTCCGGGGTGTGGGGGCCGACCAGGTGCGGACGGAGCTCGTCGAGGTCGATCTCGATGACCTCGTCGTAGTACTTCCCGGGCTGCTCGTAGACCTCGGGGTCGGGGCGCAGGTGGTGGGCGTTGGCCGTGGCCAGGTCCGCCAGCTCCTCGCGCTCGGTGGACTTGAGGTACCGGGCCATCGAGTCGTCGTAGGCGAAGATCGACGTGGTCGCGCCGATCTCGGCGCCCATGTTGCAGATCGTGCCCTTGCCGGTGGCCGAGATCGACTCGGCGCCGGGGCCGAAGTACTCGACGATGGCCCCGGTGCCGCCCTTGACCGTCAGGATCTCGGCGACCTTGAGGATGACGTCCTTCGGCGAGCTCCAGCCCGACAGCCGGCCGGTGAGCTTCACCCCGATCAGCTTCGGGACCTTGAGGTTCCACGGCATGCCGACCATGACGTCCACCGCGTCGGCGCCGCCGACGCCGATGGCCACCATGCCCAGCCCGCCCGCGTTCGGGGTGTGGGAGTCGGTGCCGATCATCATCCCGCCGGGGAAGGCGTAGTTCTCGAGCACGACCTGGTGGATGATGCCCGAGCCCGGCTTCCAGAAGCCGATCCCGTACTTCTCCGAGACCGTCTTCAGGAACGTGTACACCTCGGCGTTGGTGTCGACGGCGACCTCGAGGTCCTTGAGCGCCCCGACCTTGGCCTGGATCAGGTGGTCGCAGTGCACGGTGGAGGGCACGGCGGCCTCGTCGAGGCCGGCGGTCATGAACTGCAGCAGCGCCATCTGGGCCGTGGCGTCCTGCATGGCGACCCGGTCCGGGTCGAAGTCGGCGTAGGAGCGGCCGCGCTCGAGCTCCTGGCCCTCGCGGTCCCGCAGGTGGTTGATCAGGATCTTCTCGGCCAGGGTGAGGGGCCGGCCGAGGCGGCGGCGGCCGATGGCGGAGGACTCGGGCAGCCGGTCGTAGACGGCCTGGACGAGCTCGATCGGGGTGGAGGAGGTGACCGGCATGGCGTTCCCTTCGGGGATGGTGGTCGTGCGAGGCGACGGGTGCGGGGCGTCGGGCGCCCCGCCGGGCGGCGAGGCTACCGGGACCGTCCTGCCGAGGACGGCTGGCGGAACCTGTCACATCCTTGCATGTAGACAACCACAATACAAGCAGCGGACCGATGCGATACGTGCCGGCGGGCGACGTGGCAGCCTGTCGCCGTGGCCCAGGCGCGCACCATCCGCTACCGAGCCATCGCCGACGAGCTCCGGGCCGGCATCCGGTCCGGGTCGCCGGCGGCGGGGGAGGTGCTGCCGTCGGAGGCCGAGCTGGCCGCCAGCCACGAGGTGAGCAGGGTCACGGTCCGCCGGGCCCTCGAGGTGCTCCGGGACGAGGGCCTGGTCGCCGCCCGGCAGGGCTTCGGCTGGTTCGTGGCGACCGAGACCGTCCGCCAGCGCCTCGGCGACCTCGACACCATCGAGGCCCAGCTGGCCGCCACCGGCCGAAGGTCGGCCCGCCGCGTCGTCGCCTTCCGCTTCGTGCCGGCGCCCGACCGGGTCGCCGCCCTCCTCGACGTCGGCGGGGCGGGGCGGCGGGACGAGGTCCTCGAGGTGGTCAGGGTCAACCTGGCCGACGACCGCCCCTTCGCCGTGGTGACGGTCTGGTGCCCCGCCTCGCTCGGTGCGACGCTGAGCCGGGACGACGTCGAGCGCGACACCTTCCAGGACCTGCTCCCGGTCGTGCTCGGCGGTGCGACCCAGACCATCGGGGCCGCGGCGGCCGACGACGTCGACGCCGAGCGCCTCGGCGTGCCCGTCGGTTCACCGCTGCTCGTGTGCGAGCGGGTCACGCGCGACGAGGCCGGCGAGGCCGTGCTGGTCGCCGAGCACCGCTACCCGGCGCACCGGACCGAGTTCGTCGTCGAGCTGACCGGTCCCGCCCCGGACCTGTCGCCCTCCGGGCTGCGCCTCGTCGCCGACCGCCAGGCCGGCGACGCCGGGGGTCCCGGGCCGCGCGGCGGTCGGGCCGGCGCTCCGTAGGCTCCCGGCGATGGAGCTGCTGGCGGAGCTGCGCGTCGGGTGGGGCGCGGGCGCGCTCGGCCTCGAGGTCCGCATCGTCGTGCCCGCGACGACGACGGTCGGCGAGCTGCGGGCCGCGCTCGTCGACCACGTCGAGGGACTCGGCGGGACCGTGCCGCCCGACGCTCGCCTGTGGCTGCTGGACGAGCGCCCGGGCGGGGCCGGTCCGGTCGCCCTCCCCGAGGCCGAGCCCGTCGCCCGGACCCGGCTGGCCTCGGGCGCCACCCTCGTCCTCGACCCCGCCGAGCCCGCCGTCGCCCCCCGGCCGCCCCTCGTCGAGGTGGCCGTCACCGCCGGGCCCGACATGGGTCCGCCGACGCTGCTCGGGCCGGGACGCCACCGGGTCGGCGGCACGTCGGCCGACGAGGTCTGCATCCTGGGCGCGGACCTGCCCGCCGCCGCCGTGGAGCTGGTCGTGGCCGACGACGGCACCGTCGTGGTCCTCGGACCCGACGGGGCGCGGCGCTCGCTGCCGGCCGACGGCGCCGGCACCGAGCTGGACCTGGGGCCCGCAGCGGTCCGGGTCCGACGGCTCCACGTGCCGCCGCCACCCGCCGACGGCTCGGGCACCGTGCCCCTCCACCGGGCGCCGCACCGGCCCGTCGTCGTGCACGAGGTGGTCCTGCCCGCCGTCCCGGCACCCCCGGCGCCGCCCGGGCCGAACCGGCTGGCGATCACGTCCTTCGTCGTGCCCCTCGCCTCGGGCCTCGGCTTCGCCGTGGTCTTCGGGTCGACCCGCTTCCTCGTCATCGCGCTGCTCGCGCCCCTCGCGCTGCTGGCGGTGTCCTCCTGGGAGCGCCGGCGCGGCCGGCGCGGGCACGGCGCCCTGGTCGCCGAGCACGCCGCAGCCGTCGCCCGGGCGCGGCGGGGGATCGCTGCGGCCCTGGACGCCGAGGTCGTGGTCCGGCGCCGCGCGCTGCCCGCCCTCGGCGACCTCGTCGCCGCGGTCTCGGCCCGTCACCCGACCACCTGGTGCCGCGGGCTCGACGCCCCCGACCTGCTCCGCGCCCGCCTCGGGCGTGCCGCGCTGGCCTCGTCGGTCCGGGTGGCGGTGGCGCCCGGGGGTGACCCCGACGCCGCGGCCGAGCTCGGTCGCCGCCTCGCCGAGGACGCGGCCACGGTCGAGGACGTGCCGGTCGAGCTCGACTGGGAGGAGACCGCCGTCGTCGGCCTCCACGGTCCCGCCGACGTCGTCGACGGCGTGGCGCGCTCGGTGCTCGGCCAGGTGGTCGCCGCCCACGGGCCCGAGGACGTCGTGGTCGCCGCCCTGCTGGGCCCGGACGCGCTGCCCGGGTTCGGCTGGCTGCGCTGGCTGCCCCACGTCCGGTCGCCGGCGAGCCCCCTGTCGGGCGACCACGTCGCCGTGTGGCCCGACGACGTCGCCGTCCTGCTCGCCGAGCTGGTCGACGTGGCCGCCGAGCGGGCCGCCGCCGCGCACCCCGGCGACGTCGCCGCCGGTGCCCGGCTCGTCGTCGTGGTCCACGAGGGCGCGGCCGTCGACCTCCCCACCCTCGGGCGCCTGCTCGGGCTCGCCGGGCCGGCCGGGGTCCGGGTCCTCTGGGTGGGGCGGGCCGAGGGGCGGGTGCCCCGCGGCTGCGACGTCCTGTGCCGCGTCGCCGACGGCCCCGGCGCGACGGTCGTCTCCCGGACCGACCCCTACGTCGCCGACCGGGCCTGCACCGTCGAGCCCGCCGACGTCGCGACCGCCCTCGCCCTGGCCCGCTCGCTCTCGCCGCTGCGCGACGCGGGGTCGACGGCGGGTGCCGCCGCCCTGCCCGACGTCGTCGGGCTGCTCGACGTGCTCGTCCCCGGAGGTGGCGTCGCGGACGGTGCCGCCGTCGCCGCCGCGTGGGCGGCCGCTCCCTCCGACGCGCTCGCCGCGCCGCTCGGCGCGGGGCCGGCCGGCCCGCTCGAGGTCGACCTCGTGGGCAGCGGCCCCCACGCGCTGGTCGCCGGCACGTCCGGGGCGGGCAAGAGCGAGCTCCTCCAGAGCTGGGTCGCGGCCCTCGCCGCCCGCTACCCGCCGTGGCGCTGCACCTTCCTGTTCGTGGACTACAAGGGCGGCGCCGCCGCGGCGCCCTTCGTCGACCTCCCCCACCTGGTCGGCGTCGTCACCAACCTCGACGAGCGCCTCGCCCGACGGGCCCTCACCTCCCTGCGCGCCGAGCTCGACCGCCGCATGGCGCTCCTCGCCGGTGGGGACGGGCAGCCCCCCGTGCGCGACCTCGACGAGCTCGCCGCGGTCGATCCGGACCGGTGCCCGCCCCGGCTGGTCGTGGTGGTGGACGAGTTCGCGACCCTCGCCGACGAGGTGCCCGAGCTGGTGGCGGGCATGGTCGACCTCGCCCAGCGGGGGCGCAGCCTCGGCATCCACCTCGTGCTGGCCACGCAGCGACCGGCGGGCGCCGTGCGCGAGGACATCCAGGCCAACGCGACGCTGCGCGTCGCCCTGCGCACGGTGGACGCCGCCGGCTCCCAGCAGGTGGTCGGCGTCCCCGACGCCGCCGAGATCCCGGTGCCCCGGCGGGGCCGGGCCCTCGTCCGCCTCGGTCCGACGGACCTCGTCGCCCTCCAGTCGGCGTGGTCCGGCGCGCCCCTGGCCGGGGCCGCCCGAGGCGTCGAGGTCTCGCCGCTCGGGGCGGGGCGCCCTGCGGGCGCCGGCTCGCGCACCGACGAGGTCGGCGCGCCGACCCACCTCGACGCCGTCCTGGCCGCCGTCGACTCGGCGTGGGCCGCCGCAGCCCGGCCCGAGCCTCGTCGGCCCTGGCTGCCGCCGCTGCCCGACGTGGTCCCGCTCGCCGACGTGCCCGTCCCCGAGCACGGTCCCCGCGACCCGGGCCGGTGCCTCGTCCTCGGCATCCGGGACGACCCCGCCCGCCAGCGGCGGGTCCCGGCCGTGGTCGACCTGGACGCCGAGGGCGGGCTGCTCGTGGTGGGCTCGGGCGGCTCGGGCCGGACCACGGCGCTGCGGACGGCCGTCGCGTCCGCCGTGGCCGGTGCGAGCCCCGACGAGGTCCAGGTCGTCGTCCTCGACGCCGCCGGTCGCGGCCTGGCCGCCCTCGGCGACCTGCCCCACGTGCGGGCCGTGGTCGGGCCCGAGGACCTCGCCCGCTGCACCCGCGCCATCGACCTGCTGGCCGCCGAGGTCGCCGAGCGCCAGGACCGACTCGCCCGGGCCGGTGTCCCGTCCCTCACCGCGCTCCGGTCCGGTCCCGTCGGTGCTGACCGGACCGCGCCGCCCCGCATCCTCGTGGTGGTCGACGGGTACGGCGCGCTGCACGACGCGCTCGACGACCCGGCCGGCTACGCCTGGGCCCAGGCCCTGGCCCGCACGCTGGTCGACGGCCGGGCCGCCGGCGTGCACGCCGTCGTCGCCGCCGATCGCCGTGCGGACCTGCCCGCCGCCGTGCTCGGCGCGGTGTCGGCCCGCCTCGTCCTGCGGAGCGCGGAGCCGGAGGCGATGGCCGCCCTCGGCGTGCCCCTCGCGCTGGCCCGGGCGACCCACGACGCCCCCGGCCGCGGCTGGCTGCGGGGTGACGAGGAGGTCCAGGTCGCCGTCGTCGGCGGCGACCCCGACCCCCGGGCCCAGGACGTGGCCGTGGCCGACCTGGCCCGGGCGAGCGGCTCCGACGCCCGGGCACCGCGCCTGGTCGCACTGGCCGACTCCGTGGCGCGCCCGGGCCCCGACGAGGGCGCGCTGGTCGGTCTCGGGATGGGCCACGACGGTCCCGTCACCCTCGACCTCGCCGCCGGGCACCTCCTGGTCCTCGGGCCGCCCGGGAGCGGTCGCAGCACGGCGTGCCTGGCCGTCTGTCGGGGCGTGCTCGCCGCCGGCACGGCGCCGCTGGTCGTGGTGGCCGGGCCCCGCAGCCCGCTGCCCGACGTCCTCGGTGCCGTCGCGCCGCCCGGTCCCGACGCAGCCCTGCGGGTGCTCGTCGACGACGCCGAGGCCGCCGCCGTCCTCGACGAGCTCGCCGCGCTCCCGGCCACCGACCGCAGCGTGCGCGCCGTGGTCGTCGTGGACGACGCCGACGAGGTGACGGCTGCGTCGGCCCGGGCCATCGAGGCCGTGGCCGGGAGCCCCGTCGTCCGGGTCGTCGCCGCGGCCGACGTCGGCGCCGTCGGGCGGGCCTTCACCGGGTGGGCGCCGGTCCTGCGCCGGGGGCGCCGGACGCTGCTGCTCCAGCCCGAGGGGCCCGCCGAGGTCGACCAGGTCACCGGGGTGCGGGTGCGCATGCGCCCGGGCGAGGCCTTCCCGGTCGGTCGCGGGCTGCTGGTCGAGGGGCGGACCTCGACCCTGGTCCAGGTCGCCGCCCCCGGCGCCTGAGCCCGGTCCCGTCGCGCCCAGGTGCGGCACGACGACGGGTGGACCGTCGACCGGTTCCCACGACCGGTGCCCACGACCGGTGCCCACGGTCCCGGGACGACGGCGCGCGCCGTCCGGTCACGCGCGCGGAGATGCACGAAAAGCATTGACGAGCCGTGAGTGGCTTCCTATGGTGTCGCCCACCAACCACCGAGGAGGCATGAAATGTCATCGAATAACATCCTGGTCACCTTCGAGGACCTGGACGCCATGGCTGCACGGCTCACCACCGAGGGCGGTGCCATCGCCGGTCAGCTCGACTCGCTGCTCGACGCGGTCACGGCCCTCGTCGAGAGCGGGTGGCGAGGCCAGGCCGCCGGGGCCTTCGGCGGGCTCTACGCATCGGCCACCCAGGGCTGGAAGGAGGTCGAGTCGTCCCTCGTCGGCATGTCGGACCTGCTGCGCCGGATCGCCCGCCAGTACGAGGACCAGGAGTCCTCGATCGCCGCGACCCTCGGCGCCTGAGCCGTGTCGGACCACCTGCGGGTCGACCTCGACGCCCTGGCCTCGTCGACCGGGGCGGTAGCCACGGCCGTGGCCGCCCTCGGGGCAGCCGAGGGCGCGCTGGGCCAGGCCAGCACGCTGGCGCTCGGTGCGCTCGACGGTGGAGCCGAGGACCGGGCCGGTGCGTTCCTGCGCCAGTGGCGGGAGGAGGTCGGCCTCGTGGCCGACCTGCTGCGGGCCCACGACGAGGTGGTCGCACGGGTCGTGGAGACCTACCGGGCCCTGGAGGCGGCGACGTGGACCGCCCTCGTCGGTGCCGGCGGCCCCGGCCCGGACGGCGCCGGGCCGGGCTCGTGACGGTGTGGGAGCTCCGGGCCGACGCGTGGTCGGCCCGCCGCCTCGCCGACGAGCTGCGCACCTCGGCCGCGGCCGTCGTCGAGGCCCGACCGGCCGCCGAGTCGGTGACCGCCCTCGTCGGTGGCGACCTGTGGGCGGGCGAGGCCTTCGAGGCCTTCCGGCGCGGCGTCGAGGCGGTCCCGCTGCTCCCCGCGCTGGACCGGGCCCGGGAGGCGCTCGGGGAGGCTGCCGCCGCGCTCGATGCCTACGCCCTGCGCCTCGGCGATCGCCAGGAGCGGCTGCGCTGGCTCTGGCGGCGCCACGCCGAGCTGGAGGTCGCCGGTCCGGACCCGGCGCCCGAGGCGCTGGCCGCCGCGCAGGCGGCGGCCCGCCGGATCGAGGCCGAGGCCGAGCAGGTGCACGAGGCGCACCGCGTCGACCTGCGGGGGATCGAGGACCTGCTCGACCGCCTGCGGGGAGCGACCACGTTCGCGACCCCTCCGCCCTCGGGCTGGGACCGGGTCAGCGGCGCGCTCGGCGCCACCTGGCGGGGCGCCGGGCGGGTCGTCGCGGGCGCGTGGGAGGGGACCGTGGAGCTGGCCACCGGGCTCGTCGACGTGGTCGGACTCCTCCGGCCCGCCAACCTGGAGGCCGCCTGGCGGAACCGGGGCCGCATCGTCGACGTCCTGCGGGCCATCGCCGCGGACCCCGACGGGTTCCTGCTCGAGGTGGGCCGGGCGATGATCGACCTGGAGACGCTGCGGGAGGACCCGGCCCGCTGGTTCGGCAGGCGGATCCCCGATCTGCTGTTCGCCGTCGCCACCGGCGGCGTGGGCCGGGCCGGGACGACGATGGCCCAGGTCGTCCGCCGGGTCCCCGGCGGCGCGGTCCGCCGGCTCGTCGGCGGCGGTGCGGGCCGGGTCGCCCGGACGCCGGCCGAGGCCGTCGCCGGGCTGGTCGCCGGTCGGCGCACCTCCCCGGCGCACGCCGTGGCATCGATCGGCGCCGACGCCGGACGCCTCACCGGCGCCGGCACGGCCCCGTTCCGCCGCTCCGACACGCTGCTGGGCCGGGTCGCCGGTCGGGTGGACGCGCTGCCCGGCGGGGCGGCGGCGCGATCGGTCCCCGGGCTGCTCCGGGCCGAGCTGACCGACGGGCTGCGGGGGGCCACGGTCGCCGGCCTCCGGCGGACCGGGGCACCCGATCGCCTCGTCGAGCTCGCGACCCGACCGAGCGTCGAGCGCCACCTGCAGGCTGCGCTGACCGGCGGCCTCACGACCCGTCTGGCCCGCCTGGACGAGCTGGTCGCCGGTGCCCCCGCCCTCGCCGATCCCGCGCTCGCGGTCCGGGTGGGCGCGGAGGCCCTCGCGGTGCTCGACGAGGTGGACGGTCGCGTCGACGCCGCGGCGACCGTCGTCGACGTCGCCGAGCGCCGCACCGGGTCGGCGCCCGTCTCGGCGGGGGCGTCCCAGCCGTGAGCGGGTCCGCCGACCACGGCCCAGCCGCCACCGACGGCTCCCTGCGGCGCCCAGCGCCGTCCGTGACCGCGCCCTCGGGGACGGCGCGCGCCGGGGCCGGGCGGTCGGTGCTCTCGGACTCCGGCCCACCACCCGGCACCCCGGCCGCCGGCGGGACCCCCCGCCCGCCGGCGGCCGACCGTGCCACGGCCACCGGCCGGGTCCCGGGCGACGACCCGGCCCTGGCCGACGGCGCCGCCCTCGGCGCGGCGTGCCTCGGCGGCTCGGCCACCGCCGCCCAGGAGGACCTGGCCGATCGGATCCTGAGCGAGGCGCTCGCGGCCGTGGCGCCCGTCCTCGGGCGCGGGACCGGATCCCCCGGGCCGTGCTCGACCCACCGGGCCGTCGACGCCCCGGCCGGCGACCCAGCCCCCGGCGACCCAGCCCCCGGCGACCCAGCCGCCGCCCTCGCCGTGGTCGACCTGGTCGTCGCGGTGCGCGACGCCGCACCCCGATGGCTGCTCCACGCGGCCGCGCTCGGTCTCGCCGACCTCGTGGCCGGTCGGAGCCGGTCGGGTGCGGGATGGCTCGTGGCGGGCGCGGGGCCGGTGGTGCGCCTGCTGCGCGCCGTGGTCGCCATCCCGGACGACCTCGACCCGAGCCCCTCGTCGGACCGGGCCGGCGCCGACGCCGGACCGCAGGTCCGGGCCGCGGTCGCCGCCCACCTGTGCGGTGACCTCGGGCGCGCCGAGCTGCTCCGGGTCGTGGCCGGCGCCCTGCTCGCCGTCCCCGTCCTCGACGCCGAGGTCGTCGGCCGGGCCCTGTCGGTCGCCTTCGTGCCCCTCCCCGCCGACGCCGGCGGCCGACCGGCGATCGTGGCCTGCACCGATCCGGCCCGCTGGGCCGAGCTGGTCGCAGCGGCCGGCGTCGGACCCGGTCCGGCGACGGCTCCTCTCGAGGGTCGCGACCTGGCCGTGCTCTGCCCGCCCGGGCACGACCTGGTCCTCGATCCCGGGGGTGTGCCCTCGGTGCGCCTCACCGAGGCCGAGGTCCGCTCGCTCGGCTGATCGCAGCCGGTGGGCCGGGCGGCGGCGCGCTCCACCGATGGACCGGGGATCCGGCGTCCGTGCCCGCCGTCTCGCGGGACGGGCGCCGATCAGCCGAGGTCGGGCCAGGTGCGACGCCCGCTGCGCCGTCGGGTCCGGTCGCCGAGCGCCCAGGCCCGCCGCCACGACGGCGCGTCCGGTCCCGACAGCGGGGGAGAGTCGTCGGCGTGGGCCCGGACCCGGGCCTGGTACCAGTCGGTGGTGTGCTCGTCGGCCAGGGCGGCGACGGCGGCCTCGATGCGCGCCGCCAGGCGGCGGGTGTCCTCGCCCGGCTCGTGTCGCAGCGGCTCGCCGAAGGTGACCGCGGTCGGACCGGGCCGGAGGCGCTTCGCGCCCTTGGCCAGGATCCGGTCGGTGCCGGCCAGGTGGACGGGCACGACGGGCACGTCGCAGCGGCGGGCGAGGTAGGCGGCCCCGCCCCGGAAGTCCTGGCCCCAGCCGTCGGGCGACCGGCCACCCTCGGGGAAGATCAGCATCGACCAGCCGTCCTCGATGAGGGCGGCGGCCTGGTCGGCGGAGCGTCGCGTCACGGTGGCCCGCTCGATCGGGATGGCGTTGAGCACGAGCGCGGCGGCAGCCGAGGTCACCCGGGTCCGGAAGAAGTAGTCGGCGGCGGCACCGACGAAGACCTGGTAGCGCCACGGTTCGGGCAGCGAGGACAGCACCAGGGGCGTGTCGACGTGGCTGTGGTGGTTGGCGCAGAAGATGACCGGCTGGACGCCGCCGTCGGGCCGGGTCGCCTCGGCCAGGTCGGTGAGCCGGTCGGTGCCCCGGCGCGCCGGACGGGCCAGGCCCGCGACCGTGGGGCGCACGACGGCCTCGAGCAGCACGGCGCGCGTCCAGCGGGCGCCCCACCGGCGGGCCCAGGCGGTGTCGTAGCGGGCGCCGAGCCGGGCCGTGGACTCCGGCGGCTCGACGCCGATCGGCACGTTCGGGGCGCGCCACGGGAACCCGGTCCGGGCCAGTCGGCGCCGGGGGTCGGGCAGGTCGATCCCGAGACGGGCCAGCACGCCCATCAGGTCACGTCCCCTGCTGGGGGCTGCGCCCCCAGAGCCCCCACGGGCTCCTCGCTGGCGCTCACGTCACGTCCGCCATGAGGATCGGGGGGTTGTGGACGTGGGTGATCGTCGGCTGGGGACCGACCACGTCGGAGGCGATCTCGAGGGCGTCGGCCATCGTCGACGCGGGTGCGAAGCCGAGGCGCCGGACGGCCTTCGGGTCGCCGCCCACGACCACGACCTTGCCGAGGTGCTGGAGGGCGTGGGAGCCCCAGTACCACATGTAGAAGGGGTGGACGCCGTGGTAGGCGTAGCTCGTCCGGTACAGGTGGCGGTACCACTCGTCCTCGGCGAAGGCCTTCTCGTACTTCTCCTCGATGACCTTCGGGTCCGTCGTGTCGGCCAGGACCTGCTCGAAGAAGTCGATGTAGGACGGGTGGTGGACCGGGTGGAACTCCCACGGCGTCGGGTGCCGCATGATCAGCACGCCGCCCTCGCGGACCAGGGGCTTGCCCCGGTACAGGTTGAAGAAGTAGCCGAGCCCGAGGCACATGACCAGGATCGGGTTCATGATCGAGTTCACGTTGTAGGGGCAGATGTAGGGAAGCCCCATGGTGAGGACGTCGGTCTGGCCCTCGACGGGCACGAGGTGCTGGGCGAAGGTGTGCTCGAGGGTGCGCTCGTGCACGGCCTCCACCTCGCCGGCCTGCACCGACGTCACGGCGTAGGGGGCCTTCCACGAGTTGAACGCGGCCCGCTTGGCCCTGGCCGGCATCGCCCGCAGCCCGGCCTGGAGCCCGAGGAAGCCGGCCCGATCCCGCGCCGTCCACTCCCACTCCCGCTTGGAGAGCATCGACAGCGGCGACTCGGTGCCGAGCGCCTTGGTGCCGAAGGTGTCGTTGTTCAGCGTCGTCTCGATCTGGAACACCTTGACGCCCGAGTCCCTGAGCACCTTGCCCATGCGCCAGTTGGAGTGGTGCAGCTCGGAGGAGTGCCGGTCCATGAACGACCGCGAGTGCTGCATGGTGTGGACGTTGTGGTGGTGGCGCAGCGACCGGTAGCCGGACAGGCCGGTCGCCGTGGACTTCCACCCGCCGTCCATGGCGACCAGGTTGATGTTCACGTAGACGATCAGGTCCGACGTGGCCGCCCGCTTGTTGATCTCGACCAGCTCGCCGTGGTCGGTCGTGCCGATCTCGAGCATCCCGTCGGGGTCCTCGGCGTCGTGGTTGTAGAGCCGGCCCGAGGGGGCGAAGGCGTCGTAGACCCGGTCGCCGACCGCGTGGCGCAGCTCGTCCTCGGTCATGCGGCGGTGCAGGGCGAGGGCGGCGATCAGCTCGACGTCGTCGACACCGGCCGCAGCCGCGGTGTCGAGCACGGCCTCGATGATCCGCTGGCGGACGTCTGGACGGCGCATCGAGGGCAGCGGCAGCGACAGGTCGTCGAAGCAGATCGTGAGCTTCATGCCCGCGTGCAGCAGCGTCGACAGCGGCTGGCTGTCGCCGAGGGGGTGCTCGAGGGCGTGGCGGATGGCGCCGTCGACGTCGGGGAGGCCCTCGAGGGGCTCGGCCGGGTAGATCACGCGGCTGCGGCCGGCGGGGAGCTTCTCGAGCGCGAAGCCCTCGCCGTGGTGGAAGACCACCGGGGGCGTGGAGGCGTCGACGTCGAGGACGAGTCCGGGGCGGGGCATCAGGCGGGGTCCTTGTCGGTGGGGGCGGCGGCCCGGCGTCGGGCGGGGCGGGGGTCGAAGGCGACCTTGACGGCGCCGCGGCGACCGGCCTGGGCCGCGTGGGCGATGGCCTCGTCGTGGCGGTCGAGGGGGTAGGTGGCCGACACGAGGCGGCCGAGGTCCTGTGCGGCGACGAGGTCGACGGCCCGGTCGAAGTCGGCCCGGCGGTACGCGTAGACGCCCCGCAGGGCGACCTCGCGGTGCCACAGCCCGGTCAGGTCGAGGCTGACGGTGGCGGGCATGCCGACCACCAGGATCGTGCCGCCGGGAGCGACGACGCGCAGCGCCTCGGCGAGGGTCGCCTCGGAGCCGACGCAGTCGACGACGACGGGCGCGCCACCGGTGAGCTGGCCCCGGTCGCCGGCCCGGGCCTCGCCCTCCCGGGCGCCGCGGCGGACCCCGCCGGCGCCGCCGGGGGAGAGGCGCAGCGACGCCGTGGCCAGGCGCACCGCGCCGGCGAGCTCGTCGGGGGCGACGACGGTGGTCGCGCCCAGCGCCCGGGCGAGGCGCTGCTGGTGCGGGTAGCGGGCGCCGACGAGGACGGTGCGGGCCGGTCCGGGCAGGGCGGCGACGGCGGCCACGGTCAGCAGGCCCAGCGTCCCGGCGCCGATCACGGCGACCGGCCCGTCGGCCGGGTCGTGGACGGCGGCGAGCGCGTCGGCGGCGTGGACGGCGCACGCGGTCGGCTCCACCATCACGGCGGCCTCGTCGGACAGCCCGTCGGGCACCGGTACGAGCTGGTCGGGGTGGGCGACCATCGCCTCGGACCAGCCGCCCCCGGTGTCGGTGCAGAAGCCGGACTGCAGGCCGGGCGCGAGGTGGCCGAAGGCGATGCGCTCGCAGCGCTGCGTGTCGCCCGCCGCGCAGGACGCGCACGCGGGGTCGACGCCCCGGATGGCGCAGTGCAGCACCGGCACGAGGACGGCCCGGGTGCCGTCGAGGTCGGGCCTGTCGGGGGCGTCGACGTCGCCCACCACCTCGTGGCCGAGCACGAACGGGAACGACACGATCGGCTCGAAGTACCGCGACGACGCCCCGTCGACCGTGGAGAGGTCGGAGCCGCAGATGCCGGCGAGGCGGGGTCGCAGCGTGACCCACCCGGGACCGGGCAGGGCGGGCTCGTCGAGGTCGCGCATGCGCAGCGGACCGACGGTG
The DNA here is from genome assembly GCA_964497795.1 of uncultured Acidimicrobiaceae bacterium. Classification (GTDB taxonomy): domain Bacteria; phylum Actinomycetota; class Acidimicrobiia; order Acidimicrobiales; family Salinilacustritrichaceae; genus Salinilacustrithrix. Next base: position 14,695 of record CAZCEZ010000018.1, read on the forward strand.
GCGCCGGCGCCCGGGCGCAGCTGGGCGGCGATGGCCGCGGCTGCGAAGCGGGCCGGGGTGCGGGAGAACTCGAGGGCCTTCACCGGGCACCTCCGCGGGAGCCGGGGGCGAGCGTGGGGATCGGCACGCGACGCAGGCCGCGGTCGCGGGCCCGCCACGCCGGTCCGATCGGCAGGAGCGGATCGGACCCGCCGGCGGCCTTGTCGAAGTGCTCGACGAGCCAGCCCCGCTTCCGGGCCAGGGCGGCGAGGCGGGTCTCGGGGTTGACCGCGACCGGGAACCCGGCCGCCTCGAGCAGCGGCAGGTCCGAGGTGGAGTCGGCGTAGGCCACGGCCTGGGCGGGGTCGAGGTCGTGGGCCGCGCACCAGTCGAGGAGGGCCTGGGCCCGGGCCTCGCCGGTGGGGGGCACGTCGGTCAGCTCGCCGGTGAACCGACCGGCGTCGTCGACGGTCATCTCCGCGCAGATCACGTCGTCGAACAGCGGCTTCATGGGCTCGATCGCCACCTCGAGGGCGCCGGTGATCAGCAGGGTCCGGTGGCCGAGGGCCCGGTGCTCGCGCACCCGCCGGATGGCGGCGGGGAACGACTTGGTCAGCAGCAGGTGGCTGAACATGTCGACGGTGTCGGCCCGCAGCTGCTCGGCGTCGGCGCCCTCGTAGCGCCGGTAGAACTGGCGCAGGAAGTCGCTGCGGTCCCGGCGGTCCAGCGCCAGCAGCGCCGGCGCCTCGGCCAGGGTGCGCAGCACGAAGCGGAGCCGGTCCTCGGGCGGGAGCCGGCGGGTGGCGAGCCAGGAGTACGAGGCGACGACGTTCGAGGCGATCAGGGTGTTCTCGAGGTCGAAGGCGGCGACGTGGCGGTCAGGGGACAGGACCTGGCGGCGCAGGCGGCTGCTGCGCGACTCCCGGTCCGACGCGCCGGGCGTGGTCTTGACCCGGGCGTGCTCCACGACCGAGGGGAGGTGGATCTCGGTGACGTAGCGGTCCCAGTCGACGACGCGGGGGTCGAAGCAGAAGTCGCGGCGCGTGTCCTCGTCGGCCCGGTCCCACAGCGACAGCAGCTGGTCGACGCCGTAGACGGCCTCGCACTCCGCGTAGGCGCCGTACAGCTCGACGTAGGTGAGGGCCCGCTCGGCGTCCTCCTTGGCGTCCTCGAGCTTCGCGGCCCACGCCGCCTGGGCTCCCCGCAGGGGCAGCGACTGCAGCGTCGTCTCGGCCCGCTCGATGAGCCCCTTGGCCCGCTCCAGCTGGGCCTGGACCCGGCCGCGGCCGGGGAAGCTCCACTCGGGCACCACGATCGGCTGGCCGTCGCGGTCGTAGACGGGGTTCTCGGTGAACCAGGCCCGGACGTTGTCCACCAGGCGGCGGTACCGCAGCGGGTTCGCCGAGCCCGAGGCCGACTGCACGATCCGGGGCGGGGCGAGGGTGCCGTCGTCGGCGCGGGCGGGTCCGTCGGCCACGACCGCGCAGATCGCGCCGCAGACGAGGTCGACGGGGATGACGTCGATGATCCCCTCGGGGACGCCGGGGAACTCCTTGAGCAGGCCGCGGGCGTAGGAGATGATCACCGGCTCGGCCATCCGGAACCCGCGGATCCAACCCGGCTTCGGCTCGGCCAGCGACGACTCGATGATGGCGGGGCGCACGACCGAGATCGGCAGGTGCTCCCGGCCCGGGGCCCGGGCCTCCTCGAACAGCGCCCGCTCGCCCAGGGCCTTGGTGTACGCGTACACGTCGGGCCAGCCCAGCGACGCGGCCCGGGACCGGCCGGCCTCGACGAGCTGCTCGGACACCCAGCGCGTGCGGTGCTGCTCGGTCTTGGCCGCGAGCGCCGGGGTGCCGGCGGCGCCGAGCTCGCGGCGGGCGTCCTTGCGGAACCGGTCGAGCATGTCGGGCGTGCGGGACTCGGCCTCGGCGTCGGCCCGGGTGCGCCGGGCGGCAGCCACCTCGTCGCGCCAGTCGACGCCGAACCAGAAGGGGCTCTCGTCCACCGGCTGCTCGGGCGCGGCGCCCTTGCGGTTTCCGGCCACGTAGCAGGTGGAGACCGCGACCAGGTGGGGCGAGGCGCCGAGGTCGCGCAGCGTCTCGGCGATCCGGCGGGGGCCGAGCAGGTTGACCTCGACGGCGGCGTCGAGGGGCGAGTCGAAGGACACCGTCGCCGCGGAGTGCACGATCGTGTCGCAGGTGGCGAGGACGGCCCGACCCTCGTCGTCGAGGCCGAGGCCGTCGGTGCCGACGTCTCCGGCGATCGGGGTGACCCGGCGGGCGACCATGTCGTCGAAGGACTCGCCGTCGCCGCCGTCGAGGGCGGCGCGCAGGCCGTCGAAGGCGTCGTTGCGGAAGATCTCCCGCCGCGCCCGCTGGTGCACGTCGCGCCGCTGGCTGGGCCGGATGAGCAGCACGAGCTCGCAGCCCGGGGCCGAGCGCAGCAGCCGCTCGATCAGGGCGGTGCCCAGGAAGCCGGTGCCGCCGGTGATGGCGATGCGCATGCCGTCCAGCGAGGAGGCGATGGACAGGGGGGCGTCGGGTCCGGTGGCGGCGGCCATCGGGGGACTGCTTACCATCTGGTAGGTGAGCCCGCCCGAACCCTCCGCCCCCCGTGCCGGGAGCGAGCGGGCCGGAGGCGACCGGGCCGGGCGGATCGTGGACGCCGCGCTCGTCGCCTTCGGGACCGAGGGCGTGGACGGGACGAGCCTCGACGCCCTGGCCCGCGAGGTGGGGATCACCAAGCAGGCGATCCTGTACTGGTTCCCGTCCAAGGAGGCGCTCCTCGACGCCGTCGTCGACCGCTGCGCGCAGGAGCTGCAGGCCCGCTTCGCCCGGGCCCTCGCCCAGGCCCCCGAGGGCGGCTTCCCCCGGGTCGAGGCCGTGGTGAAGGCAGCGTTCCGGCTCGCGGCCCGCCATCCGGCGATGCTCGGCGTCATCCGCGAGGTCAACCGGATCGGCCCGCCGACGTCGACCCGCCTCACCGAGGCCGTCGCCCCGCTGCTGCGGGCCGCGGCCGGCTGGCTCGGGGTCGAGATGGACGCCGGCCGCCTCCGCCGCCACGAGCCCGAGCTCCTCGTGCTCGTCGCCTACTCGGCCGTCACCGGGCTGGCCACCGAGGTCGAGGTCCTGCGCGCGCTGGGGGAGGAGCCCACGCTCGCATCCCTCGTCCGCCGCCGGGACCAGCTGCTCGCGCTGCTCCGCGACGCCCTCGTCCCCGACTGACCGGACCGCCGCTCGGCCCGAGGGCACGTGACGTCCCACCGACCCGGACGTCCGCGACAGGAACCCGGGACCTCGACGGCGAAGCCCCCAGGGTGACCAGGACCAGGACCAGGACCCGTCGCGGCTCGGCCGCGCTCCTCGCCGTGCTGCTCGGGGCGTCCGCCCTCGCCCTCCTCGGCCCCGCCCGGGCCGCCGAGGGCCCCGAGGCCTGCGACCGGGGGCCCGGCGGGTGGGCCCGCCTCGCGACCGACGCTG
>CAZCEZ010000018.1:18165-45650 GCA_964497795.1 uncultured Acidimicrobiaceae bacterium
CTGCCGACGACGACACCTACGCCGGCCAGGACGGGCTCCCCGGGGAGTCCTCCAGCGGCGACATCCTCTCGATCGCCGGTGACCTCCGTCCCGGAAAGCGGGGCACGACGGCGCTCGTCGTGCGGGTCCGGGACCTCCAGCCCGCGTCCCCGGACGGCCTCGACCTGTCGGTGAACGTCGACCTGTCCGACGAGACCGGTCGGGTCATCCCCGTGGAGGCCCGCCGCAGCGGTGCGACGGGGGAGGCCACCGCCACCGTCGACGGCGTCGCCGACGGCGTGACCGCCACGTTCTCCGAGACCGAGGACCGCGTCTACGTCCGCTACCCGATCGCCCTCCTGGGCGGCGCCGCCCAGCTCCGCCTGGCGGGTGCCGAGACCCGGTACGACTCCGGCGCGGTGCTGTCGCCCCTGGCCGACGAGGCCACGGGTGGCTGCGTCGTCACCATCGAGGCCGGCTACCAGCCGCCCGAGGCCGAGATCCTCGACGACCTCGACGTCACCATCCTCGCCATCGACACCGGCCTGAACGGCGCCCACCCCGAGTTCGACCCGTCCCAGGTCGTGGCCTGGTGGGACTTCTCGTCCTTCCCCGGCGGCGACGGCCGAGCGGCGGGCGACCCCGAGCCGGGCGACCGGACCTGGTTCGACACCGACGGCGACGGCGTGCTCCAGGGCGACCTGCGCGACGACGTCTACGACCCCGACGGGCACGGCTCGGCCGTGTCCTCGATCGCCGCGGGCCGCAACGACCTCGACCCGATCAAGGACCCCTCGTCCTGCCCCGGGTGCCGCCTCGCCTTCGCCAAGGTCTACGACCAGGACGCCGACAGCCTCAACGGCTCGGTCGCCGACGCCATCCGGTGGGGCGTCGACGTCGTCGGCGTCGACGTGATCACGATCTCGATCGGCCTCGTCGCCCCGATCCCCGGCTTCCACCTCCTGTCCGACGAGTACGAGGCGGCCCGCTACGCCCGCGAGCAGGGCGTGCTCGTCCTGTTCTCCAACGGCAACGGCTTCGGCAACGCCGGCGTGCCCGGCGAGCCCGGGACGGTCAAGGGCTACGGGAACAGCCCCGACGTCCTCGCCGTGGGCGCGGACGGGACGGACTCCTTCCTCGTCACCACCGACCCCGAGGTCGTGGCCATCTTCACCGTCGACGTGGCCGCAGCTGAGGGCAGCGGGTACCGCAGCATCTCGGGCACCTCGTTCTCGGCGCCCTTCACGGCCGGCACCGCCGCCCGCCTGATCGGCGAGGGTCGGCGCTGCGGTGCCTACGACGGGCCCCTGACCATGGCCGAGCGCGACGACCTCGAGCTGCTCCTCAAGCAGACGGCCGGCGACCGGCCCGAGGTCCCGCCGAACTTCGAGGGCCACGGCGTCATCGACGCCGCGTCGCTCTTCCGGGCCTACGAGGTCCTCTGCCTCGGCGCCCCCCGCCCGGCGCTCGACCCGGTCAACGAGGCCTGGACCGAGGGCGTGGCCGCGACGCTGCGCGAGGCCGGCACCACCGACCCCGACGGGCTCCTGGGGACGACCCGGACCGACGTGACCGGCGTGACCGGCACCGGCGAGATCGGTCCGAGCCTGCCCGCCGGGCCCAAGGACGCCGAGATCTACGTCGCCACCGTCCCCGCCGGCGCCACGCTCGACGTGGCCGTCACCGGCGCCGCGCCGCTGGCCGAGGCCAACGACCTCGACCTCGCCCTGTTCGCCGGCGTCTCCGACGCCTACGCGCCCAGCGCCGAGCTGGCCTCGTCCGGCAACGGCGGCGCAGCGCTCGAGGAGCTGTCGTGGACCAACGGCACGGGTCGGCCCCAGGTGGTGTCGCTCGTCGTCTACGGGTGGGCCGTCACGGCCCCCCAGGCGTTCACGCTCACGACCTCGATCCCGATGGCGCTCGACTTCGACGGCTACCTGCTGTCCCAGGACGCCATCTGAGCCGCCCGGCGCCGTTGCTCCGTCCGGGCCGCACCTCAGCCCGGCGGTGCGACGCGGGCCACGACCACCCCGCGCAGCGCCGAGGTCGGCACGCGCCCGTGGTGCCGGGAGTCGGTCGACAGGGTCCGCTCGTCGCCGACCACCACCCAGCCGTCGCCGGCGGCGACCGAGTCGTCGCCGGCGGCCCAGGCCTGCCCCGGGCGGGCCACGAGCCGCTTCACGCCGAGCAGGTCGTGCTCCCAGGGGAGCGAGACGACGGCGACGGCACCGACGCGGGGGCGCACGACGCGGCCCAGCCACGAGTCGGTGCGCACGCTCAGCACCGTGTCCCGGGGCCGGAGCGCGGGCAGCATCGACTCACCTCGCACGAGGTGCCGCTCGACCGACCGGGCCGCCGCGACACCGAGCGCGATCCCCGTGGCGGCGCCGACCGCCGCCGCTAGGGTCCGGGCACGAGTGTCCACCCTCACCCCTACCAAGGAGCTCCCATGAGCCTCGTCTCCCGACTGCTCTCCGTCGCCGACCTGGACGATGCTGCCACGGTCGACGCCCACTGCGACCTCATGTGCGGCGTCTACAACCCGGCACAGGCCCGGATCGAGGCCGAGTCGGTCCTCGAGACCATGAAGAAGTACCAGGCCTCCGACGACGAGACCTTCAAGATCCGCTGCATCATCATCAAGGAGCAGCGGGCCCAGCTCGCCAAGGAGCACCTCTGGGTCCTCTGGACCGACTACTTCAAGCCGCCGCACGTCGAGCAGTTCCCCCAGCTCCACGACCTGTTCTGGCGGGCCACCAAGGCCGCCGGCGACGCCAAGAAGTCCAACGACCCGGCCGACGGCCAGAAGCTGCTCGACCTCATCGGGGAGATCGAGGAGATCTTCGCCGAGACCAAGAAGTGATCGCCCGGGGCAGCGCCCCGACGAGCTGATCGATCCACGGGCGGCCCGACGGGCCGCCCGTGGCGCGCCCGGGCCGCGATCGGTGTCGTACGTTCGGGCGGCTCGCGGGTCGAAGGGGTGATGGACACGTTGTCGGAGCGCGCTGGGGAGGCTCGGACCGAGGCGGACTTCGCCTCCTTCTACGAGCAGGTGGAGCCGCGCCTGCGCGCCGCCCTCACCAGCCGCTACGGCGAGGCGGGGCGGGACGCTGCGGCCGCAGCGCTCGCCTGGGCCTACGAGCACCAGGACCGCGTGCGCGCCCTCGACGACCCGGTCGGCTACCTGTACCGCGTGGGGCAGTCCAAGCACCGCCGTCGGCGCGAGGGCGTGCCGACGGTCGTCCGCCAGCTCGACCTCCCCGACGTCGAGCCCGGCCTGGCGCCGGCGCTCTCGGCGCTCCCCACCCGCCAGCGCCAGGTCGTGCTCCTGGTGCACGGCCACGGCTGGACGCTGGCCGAGGTCGCCCGGACGCTCGAGCTCGGCAAGTCCACCGTCCAGACCCACCTGGAGCGGGGCATGGCCTCGCTCCGCGAGCGCCTCGGAGCGACCTGATGGACGACCTCGAGCACCAGATCCGTCGGCACGTGGATGCGACGGCCCGGCCCATCCCGATGGAGGAGGTCGTCCGGCGAGCCGGACGGCTCGGGAGGCAGCGGCGGGCGGCGTCCCGGTTGCTCGTCGCCGCCGTGGTGGTCTGCGTCCTCGGCGTGGTCGGCGCCGTGGCCGCCGACGACGCAGACCTGGTCGACGTCGGCGCCGGCGAGGAGGCGACGACGAGCACGTCGCCGACCACGCAGCCGACGACGACCTCGGCCTCGCCGACGACGACGTCGGAGACCTCCACGACCCTGGCCGAGCCGACCACGACCACGACGACCACGACCAAGACGCCCCCGACCACGACGACCACGACCGCGGTGGCCTTCGCGCCGCTGCCGGACCTGTCCCCGACGCGGGTCGCCGGACCGGCCTGCCCGGGTCTGGTCAGCGACGTGCGCTGGGCCGACGGGGGCACGGCACGGCGCCGGGCACCGGCCGGGACCTCGCTCGACGTGGTCGAGACCACCCGCAACGACGGCTCCGAGTCGTGCACCTACGAGGTCACGCCGTGCCCGGTGCGCACCGGCCTCCTGCGGACCCCGGACGGCGCCGACGCCCCCCGCCTCGAGTTCCCGATCGCCTGCCCTGCGGTCCTCCAGATGGTGACGCTGGAGCCGGGCGAGTCCCGGGAGGAGGCGGTTCGAGCCGAGCTGCACGTCGCCCCGGGCACCTACGTCGTCGTCGTGCGGGCGCCCGACGGGCGGGAGCACCGCCTCGGCGTCGACGCGGACGCGTCGGTCGCCGCCTGCGGCGCCGACGGCATCGCCGCACGGTCGGTCTCGTCACCGGTCAGCCTCTTCGTGCGCGACGACGACGCCTGGTTCCAGGTCTCGGTCGCGACCGCGCCGCCCGCGCCCTGCACCCTGCGCCTCGGCGGGGTCCGCGTCCGGCTGCCCGACCGGGGCGTCGACTCGACCGACGACCTGCGACGGGTCGATGCGACCCCCGGCGCGACCCTCCCGCGGGCGTGGGTGGCCGTGGGCCCGGGCACGGACCACCCGGAGCGGCTGCAGCTCGACGTGACGGTCAGCGGGCTCGCCGGCGTGCCCGAGGGGGTCCACGCCGGTGTCGTGACCGTGCTCGACGAGGGCGGCGACCGGAGCTACGAGGAGTCCTTCGAGGTCGTCCGGGGCTGACCCCGGGCGCCGGGCGGGTCAGCGCTCGGTGGCGAAGCCCGAGCGGCGCTCGTGTCGCTCGAGGGCGAGGGCGACGAGCTCGTCGAGCAGGCGGGCGTAGGGCAGACCCGAGGCCTGCCACAGCTTCGGGTACTGGGAGATCGGCGTGAAGCCGGGGATCGTGTTCACCTCGTTGACCAGCGGCCCCCGGCCGTCCTCCTCCCAGAAGAAGTCGACGCGGGCCATGCCCTCGCAGCGCAGCGCCCGATAGGCGCGCAGCGCCACGGCGCGCAGCTCGTCGCTCATGGGCGCCGTGATCGGAGCCGGGATGAGGAGCTCCGCGCCGTCGTCGTACTTGTCCTCGTAGTCGTAGAAGTCGGCACCCGGCCGGACCTCGCCCACCACGCTGGCCCGGGGCGTGCGGTTGCCGAGCACGGCGCACTCGAGCTCCCGGCCGACGACGCCCTCCTCGAGCACGAGCCACTCGTCGAAGCGGGCCGCCTCGGCCACGGCGGCCCCGAGGCCGTCCCGGTCGGTCACCTTCGACACGCCGATGGAGGAGCCCATGTTGGCCGGCTTGACGAAGATCGGGAACCCGAGGCGGTCGGCGGCCCGGTCAAGGACGTCGCCCACGGCCTCGTCGGCCCGGAGCGTCAGCCACGCGCACTGCGGGATGCCGTGGGCGGCGAGGACGTCCTTGGCCACGCCCTTGTCCATCGACACCGCCGAGCCGAGCACGCCCGAGCCGACGTAGGGGACGTCGGCCAGCTCGAGGAGGCCCTGGACGGTCCCGTCCTCGCCGAAGGGGCCGTGCAGCAGGGGGAGCACCACCGTCGGGACCTCGTCGTCGCCGGCCGTGAGCGAGCCGACCGGCTCGAGCTCGGCCCCGGCGACGGCGAGGCGGTCGGGCAGGGCGTGGGCGCCGGTGGCCAGGGCCTCGGCGGCCTCGGCGGCGAGCACCCAGCGCCCCGAGCGCTCGATGCCCACCGGGACCACGTCGTAGCGGGTCGGGTCCAGGGCGCGCAGCACGTGGGCCGCCGTCGTGCAGGACACCTCGTGCTCTGCGGAGCGGCCACCGAAGAGGACGACGAGGCGGATGCGGTCGGGGAGGGGCACGGCGCCGGAGCGTACCGGCGGTCCCCGCGGCGCCCGGTGAGCCCGTGCGGTGGTGGTCGCTGCGCCGTGGGACCGGCCGGCGAGCAGACTGTCCGGCCGTGCGCCTCCACCTCGACGACGTCGTCCGCGCCACCAGGGGCACCCTCGTCGTGCCCGACGGCACCGAGCCCGCAGGTGCCGTCGACGCGGTGACCGCGGACTCCCGGGCCGTGCGGGGCGGCGAGCTGTTCGTGCCCCTGGTCGCCGAGCGCGACGGCCACGACTTCGTGCCCGCCGCGCTCGACGCCGGCGCCGCCGCCTACCTGACGGCGCACGAGCCGGTCGGGGGCACGGCCGTGGTGGTCGACGACACCCTGGCCGCGCTCGGTCGGGTCGGCGGACTGGCCCGCGACCTGCTCGCCCCCTTCGGCGACACCGGCGAGGCCGCCGTGATCGGCATCACCGGGTCCGTGGGCAAGACCTCGGTCAAGGACCTGCTCGCCGGCGCGCTGACGGACACGTTCCGGACCACGGCCAGCGAGCGCAGCTTCAACAACGAGATCGGCGTGCCGCTGACGCTGGCCAACGCGGCGGCCGACACCGAGGTCGTCGTCCAGGAGATGGGTGCCCGGGGCATCGGCCACATCGCCTCGCTCTGCCGGATCGCCCGACCGACCGGCGCGATCGTGACGATGGTCGCCGAGGTGCACACCTCCGAGTTCGACGGCCTCGACGCCGTCGCCGAGGGCAAGGGGGAGCTCGTCGAGGCCGTCCCCGCCGACGGCTTCGTCGTCCTGAACGGCAGCGACCCCCGCGTGCTGCGCATGCGGGCCCGGACCGACGCCCGGGTCCTCACCTTCGGCACCTCGGGCGACGTCGTCGCCACCGCCGTCGACGTCGACGAGGCCCTCCGGCCCCGGTTCCGCATGGCCACCCCGTGGGGCTCGACCGAGGTGCGCCTCGGCGTGCACGGGGTCCACCAGGTCGCCAACGCGCTGGCCGCGGCGGCCGCGGCCCTGGCCCAGGGCGCGCCCCTCGACGCCGTCGCCGCCGGCCTGGGCGAGGCCCGGCTGTCGCCGTGGCGGATGGAGATGCACCGGACGGCCTCGGGCGCCGTCGTGGTCAACGACGCCTACAACGCGAACCCGACGGCCCTGGCCGCCGCGCTGCAGTCCCTGGCCGCCCTCGACGCCGAGCGGCGCGTGGCCGTGCTCGGCGTCATGGCCGAGCTGGGCGACGTCTCCGACGAGCGCCACGCCGAGATGGGCGCCCTCGCCGACCGCCTCGGCATCGACGTCGTCACCGTCGCCTGCCCCGCCTACGGCACCGGCGTCGACGTCCCGGACGTCGACGCGGCCGTGGCGGAGATCGGCGAGCTCGGCGAGGGCGACGCGGTGCTGGTCAAGGCGAGCCGATCGGCCGGGCTCCAGCGGGTGGCCCAGGCGCTGCTGGACTGAGCGGCCGGCGCCGCCCGCCTACACGTCGTCGGGTCGGGGCTCGAGGTCGGCCCACCAGGCCAGCACCAGCGCGACGACGGCCCCGGGGAACACCACCGTGGTGACCGAGGTGGCGTCGATGAGCGGCCCGGCCAGCAGGTTGCCGAGTGGCACGGTGCCGCCGAAGGCCATCATCCACAGGGCCATCACCCGGCCCCGCTCGCTGCTGGCGAGGTGCGACTGGAGCACCGTCGACAGCGCCGTGACCGTGCAGAAGTACGTGAAGCCGACGGCCACGACCACGACGAAGGCCGGGATCGGCGTCCGGAGCCAGGCGAACACGCCGAGGGCGACGGCGAACGCGACCAGGCCGCCTCGGACCAGCAGCTCCTTGGACCACCCGGCGAACACCGTGCCGACCGACAGGGCCCCGAACATGGCGCCCACGCCGAAGCAGGCGTACAGCCAGCCGTAGGCCGAGGAGCGGGCCGCGATGTCGAGGTTCCGGTCGGCGAGCACCGGCATCTGGCCGATGAAGGGCAGGCAGGCCAGCGAGAAGGCGACCATCAGGGACAGGCTGCGCCGCACCGGGTGGCGGCCCCGGGCGATCCGGAAGCCGAGGGCGAGGCGGGCGAGGCGGCCCTCGCCGGCGCCGGAGACCTCGACGTCGGGCAGGCGGATCGACAGCAGGGCGCCGATGACGAACAGGTACGTGCCGGCGTTGATGGCGAACACGAGCGGCGCGCCGTACCGGGCGAAGAGCAGGCCGCCGATGGCCGGCCCGATCACGCGCGAGCCGTTCATCTGGGTCGAGTTGAGCGAGATCGCGCCGGCCAGGTTGCCCGGGCCCACGAGGTCGGGGAGGACGGCGGAGTAGGTCGGCCCGAACACCGACTGGCCCAGGCCGATGCAGAACACGATGGCGACCATGGCCACCCGGCTGGGGTCGTCCGCCGTGGTCACGGCGGCCAGGCCGAGGGCGAGGGCGGCCTGGGTCGCGGACACCACGAGCAGGAGGCGGCGTCGGTCGAAGGTGTCGGCGAGCAGCCCGCCGACCATCGAGAAGAACAGGAACGGTCCCAGCTGGGCGAAGAGCACGATGCCGACGAAGGTCGACGACCCGGTGAGGTCGTAGGCGAGGGCGCCCAGGACCACGTTCTGCATCCAGGTGCCGATGTTCGACAGGAAGGCGCCGGTGTAGACGCGCCGGAACACGTCCTGGCGGAGCACGTCGAGGGCCGAGCCGGACCCGCCGGCCACGGCGGTGCCGGCACCGGCACCGGGGGCGGGGGCGGGGGCGGCCGGGTCGGGCGGTGCGGTGTCGGGCTCGGGGCCCGGTCGTGCGGCGGCGTCCACGACCGGACATGGTGCCACCCGCACCGAGAACTTGACCAGCGGGTCAAGTTCGGTGCCGGTGCTTGCCGCCGGGACCGTCGTGGGGGAACATGTGTTCGATGACGTCGTCCCCGTCGGCCACCGGCACCCGTGAGGAGCGGCGTCGCGCGCCGGTGGCGGGGATCCTCCACGCCGACCTGGACTGCTTCTACGCCGCGGTCGAGCAGCGGGACGACCCGTCGCTGCGCGGCCGACCCGTGCTCGTCGGCCAGGGGGTGGTGCTGACCGCGTCCTACGAGGCCCGGGCCCGGGGGGTGCGGACGGCCATGTCGACCCGGGAGGCCAGGGCGTGCTGCCCCGAGGCCGTCGTCGTTCCCGCCCGCATGGACGCCTACGCCGAGGCGAGCCGCGCCGTGTTCGACGTGTTCCACGACACCACGCCGCTCGTCGAGGGCCTCTCGGTCGACGAGGCCTTCCTCGACGTCCACGGGCTCGCCCGGATCGCCGGCACGCCCACCGAGATCGCCCACCGGGTCCGTGCCCGGGTGCGGGACGAGGTCGGCCTGCCCATCACCGTCGGCGTCGCCCGCACCAAGTTCCTGGCCAAGGTGGCCTCCGGCGTGGGCAAGCCCGACGGCCTGCTCGTCGTCGAGCCCGACGAGGAGGACGCGTTCCTCCACCCGCTCCCGGTGGACCGGCTGTGGGGCGTCGGCCCGGTCACGTCCGCCCGCCTCGCCGACCGCGGGCTGCACCGGGTGGGCGACGTGGCCGCCGTGCCGGTCGACGCACTGGTCGCGCTGCTCGGCCCGGCGGCCGGTCGGCACCTGCACGCCCTGGCCCGCAACGAGGATCCCCGCCGGGTGGAGGTGGGTCGCCGACGGTCCTCGGTCGGCTCGCAGCGCGCCCTCGGTCGGGGGCGGCGCAGCCGGGGCGAGCTGGACCGGGTGCTGCTCGGCCTCGTCGAGCGGGTCACCGAGCGGCTCCGCGCCGGTCGGCGCGTCGCCCGCACCGTCACCCTGCGCCTGCGCGACGACGCCCTCGCCCGCAGCACGCGGTCACGCACGCTGCCCGAGGCCACCGACCGGACCGACGTCGTGCTGGGCACGGCGCGGGCCCTGCTCGAGGAGCGCTGGCCGGTCCTGCGCGACGGCGGCTGCTCCCTCCTCGGCATCACCGTGTCGGACCTGTCCCCGGCCGACGCCGTCCAGCTGAGCCTCGACCTCGACGGTCACGACCGCGGCGCGCTCGACCGGACCCTCGACGACCTGCGGGACCGCTTCGGTCGATCGGCCGTGACCCGGGCCAGCCTGCTGGGGCGCGACGACGGCCGCAGCGTCCCGCTGCTCCCGGACCCCGGCGAGCCCGGCTGAGACGGGCGGGTCACCGTCAGGAGTCGTCGACCCCGACCCGACGGTCGGCCATCGGCTCCGTCGGCTCGGCGCGCAGGCGGTCGCGGGGTGCGAACCGCTGCGTCGCCTCGGCTCGCCCGCGCAGGACCACCTCGCCCCGGAGCGTCCAGCGGTGGCGCTCCTCGGCCGTCGCCGCCGTGACGGCGTCGCCCGTCGCGAGCACGCCGCCCGGGTCCGCCTTGGCCTCCTCGACGAGGCGCGCCGCCTCGTTCACGGCGTCGCCGATCGGGCTGTAGGAGTGGCGGTCGTCGCTGCCCAGGTGGCCGACGACGGCCTCGCCCGATGCGACGGCGACGGCGACGCGGAAGCCGGGCTCGACGGCGGGGTCGTCCCGGAGCTCGACCGGCAGCGCCCGTGCGGCGCGCAGGGCGGCGTCGGCGTGGGCGGCCAGGGCGGTGGGCGCCCCGAAGCTGCACACCGCACCGTCGCCCTGGAACTGGAGCACCTCGCCGCCGTGGGCCTCGACGACGCGCACGACGACGTCGAAGTAGGCGTCGAGGACACGGGCGAACGCCTCCGGCTCGACCCGCGCCGCGAGCTCGGTCGAGCCGACCATGTCCACGAACAGCAGCGACAGCCGCCGGCGCTCCGGTGGGAGGCGACGGCCGCGGGCCCGGGACTCCTCGGCGACGGCGCGCCCGACCTGGCCGGCCAGCAGGCGCTCGAGCACGGCCCGGTCGGCGAGACCCTCGGCCATCGCGTTGAAGGACCGCTGCAGCCCGCCGACCTCGGTCCGGTCGTCCACGGCGACGCGGGCGGTGAGGTCACCGGCCTCGACGCGTGCCAGGCCGGTCCGCAGGTCGTCCACGGTCCGACCGAGGTCGAGGGCGAACCACACGACCACGCCGCCGCCCTCGAGCAGCACGAAGCCGGCCAGGGGCAGCAGCGCCCGTGCGACGTCCACACCGCTCGTGCTGCCCGACCAGGTCAGCACAAGGACGACGCCGAGGACGACGACGCCGGCGCAGAGGAAGAGGGTGACGAGCATCCGGAGGGCGAGCGACTCGGTCGGGGGGTCGTGGCCCTCCTCGGCCAGGTCGGCGGCGAGGGGCCGCAGCGCGTCCTCGACGAGCAGGCGCACCAGCCACCCCATGTGCAACCCCATGGCCAGGCCGCACACCGCGACGACCGCCACCCGACCGGGGACGACGCCGTCGGCGAGCAGGACCGCCGCAGCCAGGCCCACGGCGGCGGCCCACTCCGCGACCACGGCCCGGGCGTGCCGGTCGGGCTCGCCGTGGACGAGGGCCGCGACCCGGTCGCTGCCCGGCGTGCCGGGCGTCCACCTCGACACGGGCTCCCAGCGTCGGCGCGCCGCCCGTCGGGCCCGGGGGTACTCGCCGGCCACGAAGGCGCCGGCGAGCCCGACGAGGGCGGTCCTCGCCGTCGCGGACGCGTCGAGCGCCAGCGCCCCGCTGGGGAGCAGGAAGCCGACGGCGTAGACCACCGCGAGGCCGCCGAGGGTCAGCGCGGCGACGGTGCGGCGGCGCCAGAGGCGGCTCCAGGCGGCGTCCGCGACGGAGGTGCGGCCCAGCGGGCCCGACGTGCCCATCGGCGAGCGATCCTAGGAGGCTGCCGCGGGCGTGGCCGGTGGCGGCGATCCTGCGCCGGGGGGACGTGGCCCGGGCGCGAGGATGGGCCCGTGCCCGGTCCCCGCGTCCTCGTCCTGCCCGGAAGGCCCTGGTTGCGCGACGCCGTCGCCGCCGGTGGCGGCGTGCCCGTCGCGGACGGCCCGGCCGACGCCGTCGTCTGGACGGACCCCCGCGACCCCGAGGGGCTGCGCCGGCTGCTCGACGAGCGCCCCGAGCTCGCCTGGGTCCAGCTCCCGTGGGCGGGCATCGAGCCCTACGTCGGCGTGCTCGACCACGACCGGACCTGGACCTGCGGCAAGGGCGTGTACGCCGATCCCGTCGCCGAGCAGGCCCTCGCCTTCGCCCTGGCCGGGCTGCGGGCCTTCGACCGCTGGGTGCCGGCCCGCACGTGGGAGGGCCCGGCGGGGCGCAACCTGCTCGGTGCCCGGGTCGTGGTGCTCGGCGGCGGTGGCATCACCGAGAGCCTGCTGCGCCTGCTCGGGCCCTTCGGCTGCCACGTCACGGTCGTCCGCCGACGGGACGAGCCGGTGCCCGGCGCCGACCGGACCGTCACCGTCGACCGCCTCGACGAGGTGCTGCCCGAGGCCGACGTGTGGTTCCTCACCCTGGCCCTGACCCCCGAGACCGAGGGCATCGTCGACGCCCGCCGCCTCGCCCTGCTCCCGGACCACGCCTGGCTCGTGAACGTGGCCCGCGGTCGCCACGTCGTCACCGACGACCTCGTCGACGCGCTGCGGGCCGGGACCATCGGCGGCGCCGGCTTGGACGTGACCGACCCCGAGCCGCTGCCCGACGGGCACCCGCTGTGGGACCTGCCCACGTGCCTGATCAGCCCCCACGTGGGCAACACGCCCGAGATGGCCGTCCCGCTCCTGTCGGCTCGCGTGTCCGAGAACGTCCGCCGCTTCGCGGCCGGCCGCCCCCTCGTCGGACCGGTCGACGTCGACGCCGGCTACTGAGGGGCACCGTGGACGCCGCCACCATCGCCGGGATGCTGGGCGAGCCCGTGCGCCGCCGCACCGTGGCCGCGCTCCTGCTCGGGGCCACGACGGCCGAGGAGGTCCGGGACGCGACCGGGGACGACCTGCGCGACGTCGTCGACGCCCTGGCCCGGCTGGTGTCCGGTGGCCTGGTGGTCGAGGGCGAGCGTCGCTGGTTCCTGCTCGAGGAGGCATTCGGCGAGGCGGCCCGCTCGGCGGCCCCGCCCGACGAGGTCCACGAGGGCGTCGACGCCGGATCGGCCCGCGTCCTCCGGGCCTTCGTGCGCGACGGGCGCCTGCTGTCGATCCCCACGCAGCGGACCAAGCGGCTCGTGGTGCTCGACCTCCTGGCCCAGGAGTTCGAGCCCGGCCGCCGCTACAGCGAGGCCATGGTGAACCTCACCCTGGGGCGCTGGCACGCGGACACGGCGGCGCTGCGCCGCTGGCTCGTGGACGAGGGCTTCCTCGACCGGGCCGGCGGTCAGTACTGGCGCAGCGGCGGGAGCGTCCCCGTCGCGGGGACGACGGGGTAGCGGGCCGCTCAGGGCTCGCCCGCGCCGCCGGGATCGTTCCGCGCGTCGGCGCCGAAGACGCGGGCGAGGCGGAGGAACGGCTCCTGCATCGCGAGCAGCTGCTCGGCCGTGGCCGTGAGGCGCTCCAGGGTCGCCTCCATCTCGTCGAGCTGCGCCAGCATCACCTCGAGCTGCTGGCGCTGCCCGTCGAGCTGGGAGCGGACGCCGGCGAGCTGGTCGAGCGACGGCGAGAACGTGGCCACCAGGTCGCGCATCGTCTGGAGCTGCTCGCCGGGCAGGAAGGCCCGACCGAGCTGGCCCTGGAGGGCGCCGAGCTGCTCGGCGGGGAGCCCGAGGCGCCCGAGCAGCTGGGTCAGCGGGTTCGTCCCGGCGTCGTCTGCCACGGTCCGAGGGTGGCACGAACCGGCCCCGCCCGCACGTGGGACGCCGGCCGCGAGACGGCCCCGGCCGGGGGTCCCGGCATTCGCGCACCTCGGGGCGCGCTGCTACAGTGCGCCGCCCGCACGGGCGTATAGCTCAGCTGGCTAGAGCGCACGCTTCACACGCGTGAGGTCACAGGTTCAAGTCCTGTTACGCCCACCACGACCCCCGCCCCGGCGGGGGTCGTCGCCGTTCCGGGGTCAGCGCCCGTCGTCGTCGACGGGTCCGTCGCCGGGCACGGACCCGAACGCAGCGGAGGCGAACAGCTCGGTGCCGGCCACGGCCTCGGGGTCGAGGTTGGCGAGCAGGGAGACCTCGCCGGCCGTGGGCACGCCCGGCTCCACGAGCTCGACGAAGGCATCCGCCCCGCCCAGGATCCGTCCCTCCGCATCGCGGTGGACGGCCACGACGGTCACGTCCGTGAGCGCCACGTCGAAGCGGGAGGTCAGCTCGAAGCGGGTCACCACACCGGAGAACTCGGCGGCCGTGGTCTCGGTCTCGACCAGGTCGAAGCCCCCGGGCACCGGACCCGTCTCGCGCCACCGGGCCACGTCGACGTCGACGGCCACGTCGACCACCGGCTCGGCCGGGGCGTCGAACACGAGCGCGCCGACGGCCACGCGCTGGCCGGGGAGCACCACCTCGATGAAGCCCTGGTCCTCGACCAGCGGCGCGCCGCCCCCGCCGAGCAGCGTGACCTGGACCCGGACCCCGACGGCGAGCCAGTCGTCGTGCGGGTTGCGCAGGACGACGGCATACGTGCCCTCGCGCCGCTCCGGGTCGAACCGGTCCTCGACGACGGTCACGCCGGTCTCGGCCACGGCGAGGCCGACGTCGGGCCCGGGGGGCAGGGTCACCTCGGAGGTGAGGTCCTCGAGCGACGGCGCCTCCTCGGCCAGGACCTCGGACGCGGTGGCGTCCTCGCCGCGCGGTCCGTCGGCCCGGGCGTCCTCACCGCCGCCCGAGCGCTCGATCAGGAAGCGGCCACCGGCCACGGCGGCGGCGACGAGGGCGACCACGACCACGAGCGCGACGAGCCACGAGAGGTCGCGCGCCGGTCCGTCGGCCACGAGCTGCTCCTCGCTGGCCCAGCGGTCGAGGAGGTCGCCGTCGACCCCGTCGGGCACCGTCGAGCGGCCGTCGTGCCCGCCGAAGGGATCGACGTCGCCGTCGGCGGGATCGACGTCGCCGTCGAAGGGATCGGCGGCCCGGTCGGAGGGATCGCCGTCGCGGGGCTGGTCGTCGCCTACGACAGGGTCTCCTCGAGGCGGGCCAGCGCGTCCTCCTCGGGGATGTCGAGGGCGAAGGCGAGCTCGGAGACCAGGACCTGCCGGGCCTTGACGAACATCGACTTCTCGCCGGCGGACAGGCCCTTGTCGGCGTCGCGGAGCGCGAGGTTCCGGACCACCTCGGCGACCTGGTACACGTCGCCGGACTTCAGCTTCTCCTGGTGGTTCTTGAAGCGCCGCGACCAGTTCGTCGGCTCGCGGACGTCCTTCTTGCCCAGCACCTCGAAGACGTCCTCGACGTCCTCGTCGGAGATGGGGAACCGCATCCCGATGTCCTCGGCCCGGTCCGAGGGGACCTTCAGGGTGAGCTCGCCGTGCGTCATGCGCAGCACGAAGAACTCCTTCTCCTCCCCGAAGGTCTCCATGACCTCGGTCCGCTCGATCACGGCCGCGCCGTGGTGGGGGTACACGACCTTGTCACCGACCTTGAACGTCAACTGGCACTCCTCATGGCCCTGGGCCCACCGATCGGGTCCGGTCCGAGAGGATACGCGGTCCTCGGCCCCCGGCCCGTGCCGGTGCGTGCCTAGCCTCGGACCGTGCCCGAACCGCTGTCGCCCGTCGAGCTCCGCGTCCTGGGATCCCTGGCCGAGAAGGAGGCCACCGTCCCGGACACCTACCCGATGACGCGCAAGGGCCTGACCACGGCCTGCAACCAGAAGAACAACCGCGAACCGGTGACCGACCTGTCCGAGTCCGAGGTCCAGGCCGCGCTGGACTCGTGCAAGGCCCGCGGTCTCGTCCGCTTCGTGCACGCCAGCCACGGCGCCCGGACCACGAAGTACCGCCACGTGCTCCACGAGCAGCTCGACCTCGACCCGGCGGAGCTCGCGGTGCTCACCGTGCTCGCCCTGCGGGGCCCCAACACCCTCGCCGAGCTGCGCAGCCGGACCGAGCGCGCCCACCCCTTCGACTCCCTCGAGGAGGTCGAGTCGGTCCTCGCGGGGCTCGCGGCCAGGGAGGACCCCCTCGTGGTCCACCTGCCCCGCCGCACCGGGGAGCGGGAGACGCGCTGGATGCACCGCCTGGCCGGCGACCCCCTCGACCACCCGCTCGTGGCGACCGACGAGGCCGACGGCGCACCCGGGGCGTGGAATCCCCTGCCCGAGGGGCCGCCACCTACCGTGGAGCCGGGCCGGGCAGGACTCGAGGCACGCGTCGCCGAACTGGAGGACAGGGTGGCGGCGCTCGAGGCGCTGCTCGCCGACCTGACCGGGTAGCCGTGCGCGATCCCGGCCGGGGACCTGACAACCGAGTGGGGGCGACAGCCTGGGCGGCGCCGCACCCCGAGACGTCCGGTCGACTGGCCGGGGGAGCGAGACCGAGATGATCGACTGGACCGACGAGCAGCAGATGGTGCGCGACGCCGTGCGCGACTTCGTGGAGAAGGAGGTCGCCCCCCGCCGCGAGGAGCTCGAGTTCGGCGACACCCCGCCCTACGACGTGCTGCGCAAGCTGTACTCGACCTTCGGCATGGACGCCATGGCCCGCGAGCGGTTCAAGCGCCAGATCGAGCACGAGAAGGCCGTCGAGGAGGCCCTCGAGCGGGGCGAGGAGCCCCCGGTCAAGGAGACCTCCGGCGGCGGCGACGGCTCGATCACCATGATCCCGATCATCGAGCTGTGCCGCTACAGCCCCGGCCTGGTCACGGCCATGGGCGTCTCCACCGGGCTGACCGCGTCGGCCATCACCTCCAAGGGCACCATCCGCCAGAAGGAGCGCTGGGCCCTCGACCTGCTCACGCTCGACAAGATCGGCGCCTGGGCGATCACCGAGCCGAACTCGGGCTCCGACGCCTTCGGCTCCATGAAGTCGACCGCCCGCCGCGACGGCGACGAGTACGTGCTCAACGGCTCCAAGACCTTCATCACCAACGGGCCCTACGCCGACACCATCGTCTTCATCTGCAAGCTCGACGAGGGCAACCCGCCCGCCGAGCGCAAGGTGCTGTCCTTCGTCCTCGACTCGGGCATGCCGGGCCTGGTCCAGTCCAAGCCCCTGCGCAAGATGGGCATGCACTCCAGCCCGACCGGCGAGCTGTTCCTCGACGACGTGCGCGTCGGCATCGACCGGCTCATCGGCGAGACCGAGGACCAGCCCAAGGGCGGGCGCGAGGGCGCCAAGGCCACCTTCCTCATGGAGCGGGCCGGCGTGGCCGCCATGGCGCTCGGCATGATCGAGAAGTGCCTCGAGCTGTCCGTCGAGTACGCCAAGGACCGCGTCCAGTTCGGCCAGCCGATCGGCCAGTTCCAGCTGATCCAGGAGAAGCTGGCCCGCATGGAGGTCGCCC
The DNA here is from genome assembly GCA_964497795.1 of uncultured Acidimicrobiaceae bacterium. Classification (GTDB taxonomy): domain Bacteria; phylum Actinomycetota; class Acidimicrobiia; order Acidimicrobiales; family Salinilacustritrichaceae; genus Salinilacustrithrix. Next base: position 35,141 of record CAZCEZ010000018.1, read on the forward strand.
GCCTCAACGTCCAGAACCTCGTGTTCCGCTCCATCGAGGCCCAGGCCGCCGGCGGCGCGGGCATGACGCTGGCCGAGGCGTCGGCCATGAAGCTGTACTCGGCCCGGGCCGCGACCGAGGTCGCCCTCGAGGCGGTCCAGATCTTCGGCGGGAACGGCTACATGGCCGAGTACCAGGTCGAGCAGCTGGCCCGCGACGCCAAGGTGCTCCAGATCTACGCCGGCACCGACGAGATCCAGATCACCCACATCGCCCGCTCGCTGCTCGCCTGAGCCGCGGCGGCCCCCCCTCGAGCGGCCCGGCCCCACCCGGGGCCGGGCCGTGCTCGCGCCCGGGGCCGGTCTGCCATCCTCGGGACGTGACCAGTCCCCGAGTCGTCTGCGCCGGCGAGGCCCTCGTCGACCTGCTCCCCGCCGGCGACGACGGGCGCGCGTGGCTGGCCGCGCCGGGGGGCTCGCCGGCCAGCGCGGCCGTGGCGGCCGGCCGGCTCGGTGCGCCGTCGTCCTTCGTCGGCGTCCTGTCGACCGACCGGTTCGGGACGCTGCTGCGCGACCACCTCGAGGCCTCCCACGTCGACGTGTCCCACTGCCCGGTCACCGACGAGCCGACCACGCTCGCCGTCGTCGACGGAGGTCCCGGCGACGAGCCCAGGTTCGCGTTCCACCTCGCCGGGACGACGACGCTGTCCTCCCGGGTCGGCGACCTGCACCTGCCCGCCGAGCTCGGCGTGTTCCACGCCAGCGGGTCGGTCAGCCTCGTGCGGGAGCCGGCGGCGTCGCGCCTCGAGGCGCTGCTCGCCGCGGCGCGCCACCGCGCCCTCGTGCACCTCGACCCCAACCCCCGCCCGGGCCTGGCCGGCGGGCGCGACGCCTACCTGGCGAGGCTGCGCCGGTGGCTGACCCTCGCCGACGTCGTGAAGGTGAGCACGGCCGACCTGGCCTGGCTCCACCCCGGTGCCGACCCCGTCGGCGTGGCCCGCGCCTGGCTCCGGCCCGGCGGCGTCGACCACGGGAGCGCGTCCGACGACCCCGATCCCGACCACCCCGACGCCCCGGCGGCCGTCGTCGTGACCCGGGGCGCCGGCGGCGCCACCGTGGTCGTCGCCGACGGCGAGGTGTCGGTCCCGGCGGTGCCCGTCGAGGTCGTGGACCCCGTCGGCGCGGGCGACGCCTTCGCCGGCGCCGTGCTCGCCGCCCTGAGCGCCCACCGGGTCGCCCACCGGCGGGACCTGGCCCGGCTCGACGCCACCTGGTGGCGGACCGCGCTGACCTTCGCGGTCGAGGCGGCCGGCATCGCGTGCACCCGCCCGGGGGCCGATCCGCCCTGGCGGGACGAGCTCGCCTGAGCGCCCGACGGGGGAGCGGTCGGGCGCCCCGGCGCTACAGGCCGAGGTGCCGCTTGGAGATGATCTCCTTCATGATCTCGGTGGTGCCGCCGTAGATCGTGGTGATGCGTGCGTCCGCGAAGGCCCGGGCGATGGGGTACTCGGCCATGTACCCGTAGCCGCCGAAGAGCTGGAGGCAGCGGTCGGCGGCCTTGTTCTGCAGCTCGGTGCACCACCACTTGGCCATCGAGGCCTCCTCGGCGGTGAGGGTCCCGGCGTTGAGGGCCACGATGGAGGCGTCGATGAAGGCCTGGCCGACCTCGATCTCGGTGGCGAGCTCGGCCAGCACGAAGCGGGTGTTCTGGAACGAGCCGATCGGCTTGCCGAAGGCCTGGCGCTCCTTGACGTACTCGAGGGTCCAGTCGAGGCAGGCGCGGGCGCCGGCCACCCCGGCCGACGCGATCGAGAGCCGCTCCTGGGGGAGCTTGGTGACCAGGTACTCGAAGCCCCGTCCCTCCTCGCCGAGGCGGTTCCCGACCGGCACGGCGACGTCGTCGAAGAACAGCTCGGCCGTGTCCTGGGAGTGCATGCCGATCTTCTCGAGGTTCCGTCCCCGCTCGAAGCCCTCCATGCCCCGCTCCACCACGAGCAGCGACATCCCGGCGTGGCGCTGGGTCGGGTCGGTCTTGCACGCCACGATGACGAGGTCGGCGTTGATGCCGTTCGTGATGAACGTCTTGGAGCCGTTGAGCACGTACCGGTCGCCGTCGCGCACGGCCGTCGTGCCCATGGACGCGAGGTCCGAGCCCATGCCCGGCTCGGTCATGGCGATGGCCGTGACGAGCTCGCCCGACGCGATGCCCGGGAGCCAGCGGTCCCGTTGCTCGTCGGTGGCCAGGTCGAGGAAGTAGGGCAGGCAGATGTCGTTGTGGAGCGTGAGGCCGAGACCGGCGCCGCCGGCCCCGGCGGCCTGGACCTCCTCGATGATGACCTGGTTGTAGCGGAAGTCGTCGACCCCGCCGCCGCCGTGGGACTCGGGGATCGCCATGCCGAGGAAGCCGTGCTTGCCCGCGTGGGCGAACAGGTCGTGGTCGACCGCGCCCTCCCGCTCCCAGCGGTCCAGGTTCGGGGTGATCTCCTCGGCGACGAACCGCCGGAAGCTGTCCCGGAACAGCTCGTGCTCCTCGTCGAACAGGGTGCGCTCCATGCCCACGACGGTACCGGGACGCCCTCGTCTCCGACCCGGCGGCCCCGTCCCGGTCGGGGAGTACGCTCGCCGCCCGGCGGCGCAGGCGGCGGGCGCGGGTCGTCCGCCGGTCGGCCCTGCCCGCGCCACGACGCGACCGACGCTCCCATGCACCTCCCGACGACCTCCCGCCCCACCGCACGGGCCCTCACCGCAGCGGCTGCCGCCCTCGTCGCGGCCGCGGCGACCCTGGTGCCGGCCGGGGCCCAGGAGCCGACCACCACGACCACGACCGCCGCGCCGACGACGACCTCCACCACGAGCACGGCACCCCCGACGACCGCACCCCCGTCGGGGCCGTCCACGACCGCGCCGGGCGGGACCAGCACGACGACGTCGCCGCCGGCGGGCGACGAGGGCACGACGACCACGACCTTCGACCCCGAGCGGGAGCTCGAGCCCGGCGAGGACGTCGTCGCCGATGAGGACACGCCCCCGCCCAGCGAGGTGCCGCTGTCGGAGGACACGGTGCCGCCCGAGGCGGGCGAGGTCGTCGACGGCCGCGCCGCCGAGCGGCTCATCCGCCGCGAGCTGTCCGTCGCCCGGGCTGAGGCCCTGGCCTCGGAGGCCGACGTGGACGAGGCGGCGGCCGCCGTCGACCAGCTCACCGACCGCCTCGTCGGCCTCCAGCAGCAGCTGGCCCGCCTCGACGTGGCCCAGGCCCTGGCCGTGCAGCGCCTCACCGAGGCCCGGGAGCGCTTCGAGGAGCGGGTGGCCAACGCCGTCGTCCGCGGCAACGCCGCCGAGCTGGACACGGTCCTGACGTCGGCGGATGCGAACGAGATCGAGATCCGCAAGCTGTTCCTGCGCTCGGTCTCCGAGGCCGACGTCGCCTCGGTCGTCGAGCTCACGGCGGCCAAGGCCGTGGTGGACCAGGGCGTCCTCGACGCCCTCGACGACCTGGCTGCGACCCGGCGCGCCCTGCGCAGCTCGCGGACCGCCCTGGCCGAGGCGATCGCGGAGCGGACCGAGCGCCGCTTCCAGCTGGCCGTGTTCGCCGCGGGCTCCGAGATCGTCATCCGGGGCTTCGTCTTCCCCGTCGCCGCGCCCTACACGTTCATCGACTCCTGGGGCTTCCCCCGGATGACCGGCACCGAGTACGAGCACGGCCACCAGGGCGTCGACGTGATGGCCCCCTTCGGCGCGCCCCTGTTCGCCGTGGAGCGGGGGATCATCACCCGGGTCGGCGTCGACGTCCTCGGCGGCCAGAAGCTGTGGCTCAAGGGCGCCTCGGGCACGTACTACTACTACGCCCACCTCCAGGCCTACGCCCCCGGCATGGTGGAGGGGGCCGTCGTCGGGGCCGGGGACGTCGTCGGCTTCGTGGGCGACACCGGCAACGCCCGCGGCGGCGCACCGCACCTCCACTTCCAGGTGCACCCGGGTGGAGGAGCGCCGGTGAACCCCTACGGTCTCCTGCGGGTCGTCGCCGACCTGTCCCGCCGGGCCTGAGGCCCGCATCCGCGCCCCCGCACCGCCCCGGAGCCCCCATGGACATCCAGGCCACCCTCGACGCCGACTGCACCCCCGAGGTCCTCTTCGCCGAGGTCGGGGACCTCGACGGCTACGACGCCTGGCTCGAGATCGTGCCCCGCACCGACCGGACCGACCCGGACGAGGCCGGCGCCCCGGCGTGGCACGTGCTGCTCCGCGGCCGGCTCGGACCCCTGGCCCGCTCGAAGCGGCTGCGCATGGTCCGGACCGAGCACCGTCCCCCCGAGGGCGGGCGCCCCGGGCTGGCCCGCTTCGAGCGTCGCGAGGAGGACGGCCGGGAGCACGCCCCGTGGGTGCTCACGGCGACCGTCACCGCCCACGGCGACGGGGCACGGCTGACCATGGACCTCCACTACGGGGGCAGCCTGTGGGTCCCCCTCCTCGACCGGCTCCTCGCCGGCGAGATCGAGGCGAGCCGCACCCGCCTCCGCTCCCGCGTCGAGGGCTGAGCGCTCCTCAGGTCGCCTGCGCCGTGGCCGACCACCGGCCCCGGTGGTGGCGCACGTCGAGCGCGAGCCCGTACAGCTCGCTGAGCACGTCGGAGCGGAGCAGCTCCCCGGCCGGCCCGGCCCCGGCGACCCGGCCGTCGCGCAGGAGCAGGACCCGGTCGAAGGAGGGCGGGATCTCCTCGAGGTGGTGGGTGACCAGCACGATCGGGGCCGACGTGGCCCCGGCGAGGTCGTCGAGGCGGACCAGGAGGTCCTCGCGCCCGCCCACGTCGAGCCCGGCGGTCGGCTCGTCCAGGCACAGCAGGCCCGGGTCGCCGCACGAGGCGCGGGCGAGCAGCACCCGCTGGCGCTCGCCCGCCGACAGGGTCCGCATCGGCCGGTGGGCCGTGGCCTCGTCGATGCCGAGGCGGGCGAGGCGCTCGGCGGCCTCGGCGCGGGCGTCGTCGTCGTAGCGGTGCCACCAGGCCTCGAGGGCCCCCTCGGGTGCGGCGAGCACGACCTCGTGGGGCGTCGCCGTCGGACGCAGCAGGTCGGACACCGCCTGGCTGGTGACGCCGATCCGGGGCCGCAGCGCCCGCACGTCGGTCCGACCCAGGACCTCGCCGAGCACCTCGGCCCGCCCCGACGACGGCGCGAGCCACGCCGACAGCAGCCGCAGGAGCGTCGTCTTGCCCGAGCCGTTGGGGCCCACCACGACCCAGCGCTCCCCGGCCCGGACCTCCCAGTCGACCCCGGTCAGCACGTGGGCCCCGTCGAGCACGACCGACACGTCGTCGAGGCGGGCCCGCACGGTCGCGTCGGTCGTCCCGGGGCCGGGCTCGCCGGAAGGGGGCGCGGTCGGGGTCGGGGGCACGGCTGCCGTGGTAGCACGCCTCCTGTCCGGCGCGGGCGCCGGCGGCTCCTACGATCTCGGCATCGAGACCGCACTCGGCCTCCTGGCCGTCGTCCTCCTGATCGCCGCCAACGGCGCCTTCGTCGCCCACGAGTTCGCCCTCGTGGCCGTGGACCGCACCCGGGTGTCCCGGGACGCCGCCGCGGGCCGGGCCCCGGCGCGCATCGCCGAGCGGCTCCTCCAGCGGCTGTCGTTCCACCTCTCCGGCGCCCAGCTGGGCATCACCATCACGTCGCTCGTGCTCGGCTTCGTCGCCGAGCCCGTGGTCGCCCGCCTGCTCGAGCCGGTCGTCGGCTCCGTCGTCGGCGAGGACTCGGCCGGCGCCGTGTCCGTCGTGCTCGCCCTGACGCTGGCGACCACCTTCCAGATGGTGACCGGCGAGCTCGTGCCCAAGTCGCTGGCGATCTCCTACCCGGACCGCACCGCCTACCTGCTCGCCCGGCTGATGTCGGCCTACGGCGTGCTCGCCGGGCCGCTGGTGCGCACCTTCAACGGCGCCGCCAACTGGTGCGTCCGCCGCCTCGGCATCGAGCCCCAGGAGGAGCTCCGCTCCGTCCGGTCCCTGGACGAGCTCGACCTGCTGTTCCGCTCCTCGGGCGAGGAGGGGACCATCGACGAGGAGTCGCTGACGCTGCTCACCCGGGCCGTCCGCTTCTCCGAGAAGACCGCGGCCGATGCGCTCGTCCCCCGGACCGAGGTGGAGGGGCTCTCCGTCGAGGACACCGTGGCCGATCTCGCCGCCCGGGCCGTGGCCACCGGCTTCTCCCGCTTCCCGGTCCACGACGGCGATCTCGACCAGATCGTGGGCGTCGGCCACGTGAAGGACGCGTTCACCATCCCCTACGAGGAGCGGTCCTCGACCCCGGTGCGCTCGGTCGTCGCCGACGCCCTCGTGGTGCCCGAGAGCCTCTCGCTCCCGCTGCTGCTGGCCCGCCTGCGCGAGGAGGCCACCCACATGGCCGTGGTGGTCGACGAGTACGGCGGCACCGCCGGGGTCATCACGCTGGAGGACGTCCTCGAGGAGGTCGTCGGCGAGATCGACGACGAGCACGACCGCTCCGGCCCGGCCCTCACCCGGGTCCAGCGTCCCGGCGAGTGGGTCCTGCCCGGGGGCATCCACCCCGACGAGGTCTTCGACGCCTGCGGCTTCGAGCTGCCCGAGGGCCCCTTCGAGACCCTGGCCGGGTTCGTCCTCGACGTCCTCGGCCGGATCCCCGAGGCCGGTGACGGCTTCGACCACGACGGGTGGATCGTCGAGGTCGTCGACCTCGAGCGGCTCCGCATCGCCTCGGTCCGCCTCACCGCCCCCGCCGCCGTCGGCGAGGAGCCGGTGGCCGGGGCGCCCGGTGACGGGGGTGGGTCGTGAACGTCGGCGCCCTGCTCGCCACCGTGGCGCTGCTCGCCGGCAACGCGTTCTTCGTCGCGGTCGAGTTCGCGCTCGTCGCCAGCCGCCGCACGAAGCTCGAGGCCATGGCCGAGGACGGGAACCGGGCCGCGGCCAGGGCGCTCGTGTCGCTGCGCGACCTGTCCCGGCAGCTGGCCGGCGCCCAGCTCGGCATCACCATCTGCTCGCTGCTGCTCGGCTTCGTCGCCGAGCCCGCCATCGCCCACGGCCTCGAGGAGCTCCTCCACGGGGTCGTCGACGTCCCCGAGTCGGTCTCCACCACCATCGGCTTCGTCCTCGGGCTCAGCATCGTGGTGTTCCTGCACATGGTCCTGGGCGAGATGGTCCCGAAGAACATCGCGATCGCCGCACCCGAGGGCACCGTCCTCGCCCTCGACCTGCTCAACCGGTTGTACCTGCGGGTGTTCGGACCGGTCATCACCGTCCTCAACGCCATCGCCAACGGGATCATCCGCCTGCTCGGCGCCGAGCCCGCCGACGAGATCGTCGACAGCCACACGTCCGACGAGCTGGCCGACATGGTCGCGGCCTCCGCCCAGGAGGGACTGATCCACGACGTGCAGGACCGCATGCTGCGCGGCGCCCTCGCCATCGGCGAGTCCCCGGTCGGGCCGATGGTCATCGCCCGGGACCGCATCGCCCACGTGCCCCGCGACGCCACGGTGGTCGAGGCCGAGGCGGCGGTCGTGGCCACCGGCCACTCCCGCCTCCTGGTGGTCGGCGTCGGCGGCCTCGACGACGTGCTCGGCTTCGTCCACGCCAAGGACCTCCTCACCATCCCGGCCGCGCTGCGCGACCGCGCCCTGCCCCTGTCCCGCATCCGTCGGCTGCCGATCGTGGCCGCCGACGCGATCGTCGACGACGTCCTGCTCGCACTCCAGCAGGCCCGCGTCCACCTCGCGCTGGTCGCCGACCGAGGCGGGCGGACGGTGGGCATCGTGAGCCTCGAGGACGTGCTCGAGGAGCTCGTGGGCGACATCGTCGACGAGAGCGACCGGGAGGCGGCCGGACCGGCCGCCACCTGACCCGCACCGGCCCCGCGCCCGTCGGCCGCCGTCACGACATTGCAACATTCGTCGCCCGCTCGTACCATCGGGGGCTGCCCGGGGCCGTCCACGGTCCCGACCCCCCGAACCCCGGAACGGCCCCACCAGCCATGACCACCCCGGCCCAGACCTCCCCGGACCCGATCGCAACGCGCGCGTCCCTGCTGCGGCGCGCCCTCGTGGTGCTCGCCGTGCTCGCGGCGCTGGCCGCCATGTCGGCGCCGGAGCGCGCCGGCGCCCAGACCGCCGAGATCGAGCGAGCCCGCGAGGCGGCCCGCGCCGCGGCGACCCGCGTGTCGGACGCCGAGTCCGCGCTCGGCGCCATCGAGGGCGAGCTCGCCGTGCTCGCCACCCGGGCCGAGCGGGCCCAGGCCCGGCTCGACTCGCTGCGCGGCTCCCTCGACGACCTCGTCATCGAGCGCTACACCAACCGAGGCGACGTCCCCCTGCTGGGCGAGGCCGACATCAACGACGGCGTCAAGGCCGAGGCCCTGTCACGGGCCGTGAGCCAGGGCACGTTCGACTCGATCGACGCGTTCACCGAGGCTGCGGCCGAGGTGTCGGAGGCGACGAGCGCCCTCGAGGCCAAGGAGGCCGAGCAGCGGGCCAGCATCGAGCGCCTCGAGCGAGCGCTGGCCGACGTGCGTGCCGAGCTGCAGCGCCTCGAGAAGCTCGAGGCCGAGCGCCGGGCCGCCGAGGAGCGCCGTCGGGCCGAGGCCGCCCGCCGGGCCGCAGCCGCCTCCAACCGCCCGTCGTCGTCCCCCGCACCCGCCTCCCGGCCGGCCCCGACGCTGTCCTCGGGCGGGGGCATGGTCTGCCCGGTCGCCGGCTCCCACTCCTTCATCGACTCCTGGGGCTACCCGCGCTCGGGCGGGCGCACCCACAAGGGCGTCGACATCATGGCCAACCGGGGCGTCCCGGTCGTCGCCCCGGTGTCGGGCGTGGTCACCCACCGCGGCAACCGCATCGGCGGGCTCTCGTACCACCTGTCGGGGGACAACGGGCACTACTACTACGGCACCCACCTGTCCGGGTACGCCGCCGGCGGCCGGGTGTCGGCCGGCACGGTCATCGGCTACGTCGGCGACACGGGCAACGCCCGCGGCATCCCGCACCTGCACTTCGAGATCCACCCCAACCACGGCGCCGCCGTGAACCCGTACCCGGCGACCCGCGCCGCCTGCGGGTAGCCCGCTCGTTCTCGCCCGGACCCGCCGCGCTCTGGCAGGGTGCCGGCCATGGGGAACGAGGACCTGACCGGTCACCTGCGCGAGGTCCTGCGGGACGCGCTCGGCCGGCCCGACGTCGACGTCGCCGACCTGCGCCGCCTCACCGGTGGCGCGAGCCGGGAGACCTGGTCGTTCACCGCCACGGGCGCCGCCGCGGACGGCGGTGACCGGCGGCTGGTGCTCCAGCGGGAGCGGGCCGGTACGCCCGGTCAGGGGGGCATGGCCGCCGAGGCCGCCCTGCTGCGCGCCGCGGCCGGTGCCGGCGTGCCGGTCGCCGAGGTCGTGGCCGCCGGTGCCGACCCGGACGGGCTGGGCACCGGCTACCTCGTCGCCGCGTTCGTCGAGGGCGAGACCATCGCCCGCAAGATCCAGCGCGACGACGACCACGCCGTGGCCCGGACCCGGTTCGCCGCCGACTGCGGGCGCGCCCTGGCCGCGATCCACGCCATCGACCCGGCCGACGCCCCGGAGCTCGAGGAGACCGATCAGGTGGCCCGCTTCCGCGAGCTGCTCGACCACTACGGCGACCCCCACCCGGCCTTCGAGCTCGCCTTCGCCTGGCTCGAGGCCAACCGTCCCCCGACCGTGGGCCAGTCCGTGGTGCACGGCGACTTCCGCCTCGGCAACCTCATGGTCGGCCCGGACGGCCTGCGCGCCGTCGTCGACTGGGAGCTCGCCCACCTGGGCGACCCGATGGAGGACCTCGGCTGGCTCTGCGTGCGCGCCTGGCGCTTCGGGGGGCCCGACCCCGTCGGGGGGCTCGGCACCTACGACGACCTCTTCGCCGCCTACGAGGCCGCCTCGGGCACGACGGTCGACCCCGACGTCGTCCGCTGGTGGGAGGTGCTCGGCACCCTGAAGTGGGGGATCATGTGCATCACCCAGGCCCGGGCCCACCTCGACGGCTGGACCCGGTCCATGGAGCTCGCCGCCATCGGTCGCCGGACCATCGAGAACGAGCACGACCTGCTCCTGCACCTCGTCCCCGACGCGCTCGCCGCCGCCGTCGCCGAACCCGCCCCCGAGCCGGCGCCCGGGCCGACCACGTTCGGCTCGCCGACCGCCGCGCAGCTCCTCGACGCCGTGCGGGGCTGGGTCGCCGGCGACGTCCGCGAGGCGACGACCGGTCGGGTGGCGTTCCACTCCCGGGTCGCGGAGAACGTGCTGGCCACCGTCGAGCGCGAGCTGACCCTCGGCCCGGCCATGGCTGCGGCCCACGCCGCCCGCCTCGCCGGCCTCGGCGTCGCCGACGACCACGCCCTGGCCGCCGGCATCCGCTCCCGCGAACTGGCCGGCGCCGACGTCGAGGCCGTGGTCGCTGCGTCCGTGGTCGACCGCCTCCGGGTCGCCAACCCCCGCTGGTTCGCCTGAACCCTGCGGTCGCCGTTCGGGTTCCCGAGGTGCCGCCGGCTGCCCTGCGCGGGG
>CAZCEZ010000018.1:45750-47091 GCA_964497795.1 uncultured Acidimicrobiaceae bacterium
GGCCTCAGCGCCGGAGCAGCCAGCGACCGGAGGCCAGGTCCGCGGTGCCGATCCGCAGCGTCTCGGCGCCGGGGTGGGGGAGCAGGTCCCGCGCGACGGTGACCCCCGCCGGCGACGCCTCGACGATGCAGGCCGGCTCCTCGGTGCCCGTGGCCGGGTCGACCAGCGTCCAGCGCTCCGCCAGGCACGCCAGCCCCTCGGCCCGGACCCGGGCGACGGCGGTGGCGCGATCGGGGTGACGGCCGAGCACTGCGCCGAACACGGTGCGCGCCTCCCACGCCCCGTCGTCGGTCGCGGCCACGCCGCCGCACAGCTCGCCGTCGTCCCGCCGCACGTCCTCCACGCCCCGAGGCTGGCACGTCGCCCCGCGCGACCACGACGGGGTTGGCCGCGCAGGCCCCCGTGCGTGCCGGGTACGGTCGGTCGGGAGCGAGCGGGGAGGACAGACGTGGGTGCAGGGGACGACCGGGCCGTGGTCGAGGCGCTGGTGGAGGCGTTCCACACGAAGGACCGGGCGGCGTTCGACGCCTGCTACGCCGACCCGATCGTCGTGCACGCCAGCGACGGCACGTCCCGGACGATGTCCCACGACGAGCACTGGGACGAGGCGATGGCCATGTTCGACGCGTTCCCCGACCTGCGCGCCGAGATCGACCTCGCCGTCGCCGACGGCGGGCACGTGCTCCTGCGCGGGCGCTACTCGGGCACCTACGCGGGGGAGCGGCACCCGAGCGCCGTCGGGCGACGGGCCACGTGGGCCTGGTGGTGCGACTACCGGGTCGAGGACGGCCGCATCGCCGAGGCGTGGAACTGCTACGACGACGTGGCCATGCTCGACCAGCTCGGGCTGTTCACGCCGCCGGTCCCGGCCAGGCCGGACGCCGGCTCCGGCTGACCGCCGCGCCGCTGCCCGTCGAACGGGTCCTCGGGCGCGGGTTCGCCGCAGGCGACACTCAGGCGCGTCGTGAGCGCAGCGAGGGACTCGGGTTCGCCGCAGGCGACACTCAGACCCCGACGGCGTGGAACCCGCCGTCGACGTGGATCATCGACCCGGTCGTCTGGGGGAACCAGTCCGACAGCAGCGCGACCGTCGACCGGGCGACGCCGGAGGAGTCGGTGACGTCCCAGCCCAGCGGGGCCCGGCCGTCCCAGGCCTCCTCGAACTCGGAGAAGCCGGGGATCGACTTGGCCGCCATGGTCTTGATCGGGCCGGCGGCCACGAGGTTCACCCGGACGCCCTGCGGACCGAGGTCCCGGGCCAGGTAGCGGCAGGTCGACTCGAGGGCGGCCTTGGCCACGCCCATCCAGTCGTAGGCCGGCCAGGCGACGGTGGCGTCGAAG
>CAZCEZ010000019.1:0-23168 GCA_964497795.1 uncultured Acidimicrobiaceae bacterium
CCATGCAGGTCCACCTCGTCGACGGCACCTACGAGCTGTTCCGGTTCCACTACGCCCCCTCCAACAAGGACGCCACCCGGGGCGCGGTGCGGGGCGTGCTCGCCTCGCTGCTCGGCCTCGTCGAGGACGGCGCGACCCACGTGGGCGTGGCCACCGACCACGTGATCGAGTCGTTCCGCAACGACCTGTGGGCCGACTACAAGACCGGCGAGGGCATCGACCCGGACCTGCGGGCCCAGTTCGAGCCCCTCGAGGAGATCCTGGCCGCTGCGGGCTTCGCCGTCTGGCCCCAGACCACGCACGAGGCCGACGACGGGCTCGCCGCCGGCGCCGCGCTGGCCTCGGGCGACGACCGGGTCGAACGGGTCGTGATCGCCACGCCCGACAAGGACATGGCCCAGCTGGTCACCGAGGGCCTCGACGTCGACGGGCGGCCCGGCAACGTCGTGCAGTGGGACCGCCGCCAGGACCGCTGGTACGACGTGGCCGGCGTCCAGGAGAAGTTCGGCGTCCTGCCCGAGTCGATCCCCGACTACCTCGCCCTCGTCGGCGACTCCGCCGACGGCTTCCCGGGCCTGCCGGGTTGGGGCGCGAAGTCGACCGCCGCGGTGCTGGCCCGCTACGTCCACCTCGAGGAGATCCCGCCCGCCGCCGGGCAGTGGGACGTGACGGTCCGCAGCGGGGCCAAGCTGGCCAAGGTCCTCCACGACCACCTCGACGACGCCCTGCTGTTCCGCACGCTGGCCACGCTCCAGACCGACGCCCCGGTCAGCGCGACCGTCGACGACGTGGCCTGGTCCGGCCCGACCGCCGAGCTCGACCGCTACGTCGACGAGTGGGACCTGGGTGGCCTGGTCCGCCGCGCCGAGCGGCTCGCCGGGCGCTGATCGGCCCGGACTCCGGGCCAGGGCACGGGAGCCGGGCCGGGGCCGGGCGCGGAACGGGCGGCCGTGGGGACTTCGCCCCCGGGCCGCCCGAGTCCTGACCGATCCTGGTCCCATCGATCATCGGTTCCCGCCGAGGCCCCCATCCTGCACCATCGCGGATGGGCGCACATGGGTCGAACGACCCCTTCGCCCCACGGGACGGGTCACGTCGGCGAGGCGAGGACCTCGGTGAAGCCCATCGGCGGGACCTGGTCGAGCTGGTCGTAGGTGCACTGGGACGGCTCCTTGTCGGGCCGCCACCGCACCAGGCGGGTCGTGCCTCGGAACCGGCCCGAGGTCATGATCGTGTAGCCGACCTCGACGACGCGCTCGCAGCGCAGGGGCACCCACGACTGGTCCCGACTCGCGTTCCACCGGTTCGGCGCCCCCGGCAGCTGACCCGACTCGTGGGCGGCGGCGTCGTACCAGCCCGCCCACGGGTGCTCGCCGAAGGCCGCCTCGTCGTCGGGGTCGATCACCAGCGGGGCGAGCTCGTCGACCAGCTCGGCCCGCCGCTTCGCGGTGAACGAGGCGGCGACGCCCACGTGGCGCAGGTCGCCGGGAGCGTCCTCGGTGCCGGCGTGGATGCCGAGCAGGATCGAGCCGACCCCCCGGCCGTCCTTGTGCCACCGGAACCCGGCGGCCACGCAGTCGGCGGTCCGCTTGTGCTTCACCTTGCGCAGCACCCGCTTGTCGGGCTCGTAGGCCCCGGCGGGGTCCTTGGCGATGAGCCCGTCCAGACCTGCGCCCTCGACCCGACGGAACCAGTCGGCGGCCAGGTCCCGGTCGGCGGTGACCGGGGTGACGTGGACGCGGGGCCCGGGCGTGACGGCGGCCTCGAGCCGCTGCCGCCGTCGGGCGAAGGGCTCCGCCAGCAGCGCGTCGTCGCCCAGGGCGAGCAGGTCGAACGCGACGAAGTCGGCGGGCGTCGCCTCGGCCAGCACGGCGACCCGGGACTCGGCGGGGTGGATGCGCTGGCCGAGGGCGTCGAAGTCGAGGTGGTCGCCGGTCGCGACCACGACCTCGCCGTCGACCACGCACCGCTCGGGAAGGGCCGCCCGCAGCGGCTCGAGCAGCTCGGGGAAGTAGCGCGTCAGCGGCTTCTGGTTGCGGCTGCCCAGCTCGACCTCGTCGCCGTCGCGGAACACGATGCAGCGGAACCCGTCCCACTTGGGCTCGAAGAGCCAGTCGCCGTCGGGGATGCCGTCGTGGGGCTTGGCCAGCATCGGCTTGATCGGGAACGGGACGGGCAGGTCCATGGGCCCGGAGGCTACGACCGTCCGGGCGGGCTCAGCCGCCGGCGGCGCGGACGGCCAGCCACGCGACCTCGCCCGGGTCGTCCAGGGCCAGGACCTCGGCCGGGATGCCGGAGGGCTCGGTCAGCCTCCAGGTCCGCCACCCGAACACGGGCGTGCCGGCGCGCAGGGCGAAGGCGATCTCCGACAGCGTCCCGAAGGAGCCGCCGACGGCGACGACGGCGTCCGCGCCGCGCACGACGACGGCGTTCCGGGCCTCGCCGAGCCCGGTCGGCACGGCCACGTCCACCCACTCGTTGGCCGCCGAGCGGTCCTCGCCGGGCAGGATCCCCACGGTCGTGCCCGACACGGACTTCGCACCCCGGCACGCAGCCGCCATGACCCCGCCGAGCCCGCCGCAGACGACGACCACCCCGGCCTGGGCCAGGGTCGCCCCGATCACCTCGGCGGCGGCCACCTCCTCGTCGGAGGCCTCCCCGGACCCGATCACGGCGACGTGGGGCCGGCTCACGGCGTGCCGCCGGGGTGGTGCCGCCCGGCGACGGACCCGGCGACGAAGCCCTCTGCGTCGTGGGCCAGGAAGCGCTCGAGGGACCAGTCCTCGTCCAGCACGAGCTCGGGCCCTCCTGGGAGCAGCACCCAGGCCTCCGCCTCGACCGGGTCGCCGGCGACCCGGGGCCGGACCTTGGCCCGCCGGTACAGGGACCCCTCGAAGGCGTCCAGCACGGCCAGCTCGCGGTCGTCCACCTCGATCACCACGCCCCGGGTGGTCGCCCGGTCGCACGCCACCAGCCCCGGGTAGGCCCGTGCTCGCAGCCGGGCGGCGCGCCAGCCCCGCAGCACGGCCGGGCGGGTCGGGGGCCGGCGGCCGAGGAGCCGCTCGAGCAGCGGCGGGTGCTGCAGGGTGCCGTAGGCGAACAGGACGTGCACGACCGGGACGGTAGCGACCGGCACCAGGGTCGTGGACCGGTCCCCGTCCCGACCGCCGTCCGCAAGTGGGCCGCGCTCGGGGGGCGTCGGTAGTCTCCGCCGCCATGGCCGAGCACCCGATGTCCGAGAAGATCGCCGACCTCGAAGCCAAGAAGGCCGAGGCCCGGCAGCCCGGTTCGGAGCGCTCGATCGAGCGCCAGCACGACCGCGGCAAGATGCTGGCCCGCGAGCGGATCGAGTACCTGCTCGACGAGGGCAGCTTCCACGAGCTCGACCTGCTCGCCCGCCGCCCGATGGAGTCCTCCTTCGACGACCGCCCCTACACCGACGGCGTCATCACCGGCTGGGGCACCGTCGAGGGCAAGAAGGTCTTCGTGTTCAGCCAGGACTTCACCGTCTACGGCGGCGCGCTGGGCGAGACCTTCGCCCGCAAGATCCACAAGCTCATGGACATGGCGCTCAAGGTCGGCGCGCCGGTGATCGGCCTCAACGACGGCGCCGGCGCCCGCATCCAGGAGGGCGTGGTCTCCCTCGACCAGTACGGCGGCATCTTCTACCGGAACGTGAAGGCGTCGGGCGTCACGCCCCAGATCAGCGTGATCATGGGCCCGTGCGCCGGCGGCGCCGTCTACTCGCCGGCCATGACCGACTTCGTGTTCATGGTCGAGGACACGTCGTACATGTTCATCACCGGCCCCGACGTCGTGAAGACGGTGACCGGTGAAGAGGTGACCCAGCAGGAGCTCGGCGGCGCCGACGCCCACGCGCAGAAGTCCGGTGTGGCGCAGTTCGAGGCCGCCGACGACAAGGCGGTGCTCGACGACGTCAAGTACCTGCTGTCGTACCTGCCGCCGAACAACCTCGAGGAGCCGCCCGTCCTCGACCTGGGCGACGACCCCGAGCGCCAGTGCGAGGCCCTGCGGGACCTGGTGCCCACCAACCCGAACCAGCCCTACGACATGAAGGCCGTGATCGCCGAGGTCGTCGACGACGGCGAGTACCTCGAGTACGCGCCCAAGTGGGCCCCGCAGATCACCTGCGGCTTCGCTCGCATGGACGGTCGCCCCGTCGGCATCGTCGGCAACCAGCCGATGGCCATGGCCGGCGTGCTCGACATCGAGTCCAGCGAGAAGGCCGCCCGCTTCGTGCGGACGTGCGACGCCTTCAACATCCCGCTGCTGACCTTCGTCGACGTGCCCGGCTTCATGCCCGGCACCGACCAGGAGCACAACGGCATCATCCGCCACGGCGCCAAGCTGCTCTACGCCTACTGCGAGGCCACCGTGCCCCGGATCCAGGTCATCACCCGCAAGGCCTACGGCGGCGCCTACGTGGTGATGAACTCCAAGTCGATCGGCGCCGACTACGCCATCGCCTGGCCCTCCGCCGAGCTGGCCGTCATGGGCGCCCAGGGCGCCGTCGAGATCGTCAACCGGCGGGAGATCGCCGACGCCGACGACCCCGACGCGAAGAAGGCCGAGCTGGTCGAGGAGTACTCCGAGAAGTTCCTCAACCCCTACGCCGCTGCCGACCGCGGCTACGTGGACGACGTCGTCGACCCGGCCGACACCCGCCTCAAGGTGAACGCCGCGCTGGACATGCTCGCCTCGAAGCGCGAGGAGCTCCCGGCCCGCAAGCACGGGAACGTGCCGCTGTAGCCGGAGCTGCGCTCGTCCCTACTCGAGCCAGATGACGACGTTGTCGGGGTCGAAGCCGTGCTTCACGCCCCACAGCGCCGCCTGGACGCGGGTGTCGACGCCGATCTTGCGGTAGAGGCCCCGGATCCGGGTCTTCACGGTGTTGACCGAGATGAACAGGCGCTCGGCGATCTCGGTGTTCTCGAGGCCCCCGACGATGAGGGCGAGGACGTTCGCCTCCCGCTCGGTGAGGCCGTGCGCCGCGCCCGGCCAGGTCCGCCCGTCGGCGGGCGGGACGTCGTCCGCCGACGCCACGCCGTCGACGCCGACCACGACCCGCTCGCCCCGGTGGGCCCGCACGATGGCGTCGGCGAGCTCCTCGCCGTCCACGGACTTGGCCACGAACCCGGCGGCGCCGGACTCCAGCACCCGCTCGACGGCGGCCCGCTCGAACCAGGACGAGTAGACGAGCACCCGGTCGACCTTCGGGTTGGCGAGGATCTCCTCGACCTTCGGGCCCAGCGCCACGGTCGAGCCGAAGGAGTCGAACAGCACGACGTCGACGTCGACGTCGACGTGGTGCCCCGCCTCGAGGGCCACGACGTCGATGCGATCGTCGTCCTCCAGGAGCGCGGACACGCCGCGCACCACGAGCTCGTAGTCGTTGGCGACGGCGATGCGGATGGTCCGCCGCCCCTGCTCCGACCGTGTGTCCATGGCCTGCGGAAGGTAACCGGTCCACGGACGGACGCGGTGGCGCACCCCGGGGCGGACCGGACGCGACCTCGGCCGATCGGCCCGTCGTCTGGTGCCGCGGTGCACCACCCGGGGTAGGTTCGGACGCCGTGGAGATCACGCCCGCACCCACCGAGGAGGAGGCCGCGGCCATCGCCGCCGCCGTCGAGGTCGCCTGGCCCCGCCCCGCCGCGCCCGAGCCCCGGCGCGAGCCGAACCGGTGGCGGTTCTCCGGGCGCTGGTGGGTCCAGCCCGTGCCCCTGCGACGCAACCGACCCTGGTGACCGAGGGGCCCGCGTCGGCACCCGGCTCCGGTCCGGGACCGCACGCCGGCACCGACCTGCCCCCTCCCCCGCCGCAGCCCGCGGCCTACCCCGGCACCGGTGCGACCACGCTCGGCGGCCCCCGTCCCTCGGCGACCGGGCGCCTCGGCTACGGCGACCAGCCGCCCGGGTCCCGCCTCGCCCGCCCCGACCTCGGCCGCCGCTGCCTCGGTGCGCTCGTCGACCTGGCCGCCATCGCCGGGCCGACGGTGATCGCCCTCGTCCTGTGGCTGCGCGCCCCGCGGGAGATCCGCACCTGCGGGGAGGGCGGGGCGACGCTCTGCGAGGTGCCGACGGGACCCGCCGTGGGCATCGGGTGGGCGCTGGTCGCCACGTCGGTGGTCGTGGCCGTCGCCCTCGCCCTGCTCGAGGGGCGCACCGGGGCGAGCCCGGGCAAGCGCGTCGTCGGGCTCCGCACGGTCGACGCCCGGGAGCTCGCACCGCTCGGCGGTGGGAGGAACCTGCTCCGCCGCGGCGCCCAGGCCCTGCTCGCCGCCACCGTGGCCGGCGGGGTCCTGGACCACCTCGCACCACTCGTCGACCGGGCCGGTCGCACGCTCCACGACCGCCTGGCCGGTGCCGCCGTCCTCGACGTCGACGCCCTCGCCGACCTGCGCACCCGGGAGGGGCGATGACCACCACCGACGACGCGCCCGCCCCGGTCGAGGTGACCACGGTGGGCTACGACGCCGCCGTGCTCTTCCGCGGCGCCGAGCACCGCCGCTTCGACGACCTCGCCCCCGGGGCGGTCCACGACCTCGACGGGACCGAGGTCCGGACCCTCGACCACCCGGGCGGCGAGCTGCTGTGCCGGTTCGCGACAGTGAACGACGTCCACTTCGGCGAGGAGCGCTGCGGGCTGGTCGAGGGCGCCGAGGACTCCATCGGGCCGATCCTGTCGGTGGAGCCGGGAGAGCCGCCCTACCCCGAGACGATGAACCGGGCCGCCGTCGCCGAGATCGCCGCCGTGGACCCGGCCGTCGTCCTGGCCAAGGGCGACCTGACCACCAACGGCACCGACGAGGAGTACGCAGCCTTCCTCGACTGCTACGGCGGGGCCTTCGGGGACCGCCTCGTGCACGTGCGCGGCAACCACGACGCCTACCGACACCAGACCTACGCCGCCGAGCCGTTCCAGCGGGTCGACCTGCCCGGGGTCACCCTCGTCCTGTTCGACACCGCCGTCCCCGGACGGAGCTCGGGCGGGCTCACCGAGCACCAGCTCGGCTGGCTCGACGACACCGCCGCCGACGTGGACCGCGCCGGTGGCCGGATGCTCCTGTTCGGCCACCACCACCCGTGGGACCCGGACTCCCACGAGCGCCACGACGACTACTTCGGGATCCACCCCGATCCCTCCGAGCGCCTGGTCGAGATCGTGGCCCGCCACCCGAGCATCCTCGGCTGGTTCGCCGGGCACACCCACCGCAACCGGGTCCGGCGCTTCACCGCGACCGGCGACCTGCCGTGGGTCGAGGTGGCCTGCACCAAGGACTTCCCCGGCGCCTGGGCCGAGTACCGCGTCCACGAGGGCGGGATCGTCCAGCTCCACCACCGGATCTCGGCACCCGAGGCCCTGGCCTGGACCGAGCGCACCCGGCACATGTTCCTCGGGCACTACGCCGACTACGCGTTCGGCTCGATCGAGGACCGCTGCTTCGCGGTCCCCGGGCGATGACGGCCGACGACGCGACGCCCGACCCCCGACGCGACGGTCCCCTGGCCGGGTTGCGGGTCGTCGACGCGTCGACCGTGCTGGCCGGGCCCTCCTGCGCCCGGTACCTCGCCGACTTCGGTGCCGACGTGGTCAAGGTCGAGCGCCCGGGCGCGGGTGACGGCACCCGGGCCATGTTCCGACGGCACCCCGACGACGACGTCACCTACTTCTGGAAGCTGCTCGGCCGGAACAAGCGGACCATCGCCCTCGACCTCAAGGACCCCGACGACCTCTCGGTGATGCGGTCGCTGTGCGCCGGCGCGGACGTGCTCGTCGAGAACTTCCGACCCGGGACCCTCGAGCGGCTCGGCCTCGGGCCCGACGTGCTGCACGCCGACAACCCCGACCTGGTGATCACGCGGGTCACCGGCTTCGGCCAGGACGGCCCCTACGCCGGGCGGGCGGGGTTCGCCACGCTGGCCGAGGCCATGTCGGGCTTCGCCGCGCTGTCCGGCGAGCCCGACGGTGCGCCGCTGCTCCCGCCCATCGCGCTCACCGACGAGGTCACGGGTCTCACGGCGGCCTTCGCGACGATGGTCGCCCTGCACTCGGGCGTCGGGCAGGTCGTGGACGTCAACCTGCTCGAGTCCCTGCTCCAGATCATGGGGCCGCTCGTGTCGGCCGCAGCCGTCGAGGGCTGGGAGCAGCCCCGACTGGGCTCCGGCGTGCCCTACACCGTCCCCCGAGGCACGTGGCGGTGCGCGGACGGCGGCTGGGTCGCGGTGTCGACCTCGGCCGAGTCGGTGGCCCGCCGGGTGCTCGAGCTGGTCGGCCTGGGCGACGACGAGTCGCTCCGCACCTTCGAGGGCCGGGTCGCGGCCCGGGACCGGATCGACGCCCGCATGGCCGAGTGGATCGGCGCCCGCACCCGCGACGAGGTGCTCGCTGCGTTCGACCGGGCCCAGGCCGCCTGCGCCCCCGTGTACGGCATGCGGGAGGTCCTGGCCGATCCGCACGTCGTGGCTCGGGGCGCGGTGGAGGCGGTCGACGGCACCCCGATGCAGGGCCTCGTCGCCCGCCTGTCGGCCACGCCCGGTCGACTGCGCTGGGCGGGCCGCCCGCTGGACGCCGACGGCGACGCCATCCGAGCCGAGCTCGACGGGGACCGCTGAGCGGCGCTCGGCCGGCGACGACCTCGATCCGGGCACCGGTCCATCGGCCGGAGGTGCGTTCCAGCACCTCCGGGAACGACGCGGGTGGAGCCCGAATCGGGCGATTGGCACGATGGGGGCATGCGGGGACGGTCCGAGGACGCCGTTGGCGTCCTCGAGCGGGTGGCGCGATGGATCTGGCTGCGGAGGCGGTGGGACCTCTGGGTGGCCCTCGTGCTCACCGTCCTCGGGCTGGTGACGGCCGGGATCCCGGCGGTGCTGACGGCGACGAGCTACCTGGACCTGGACCGGGGGCAGTCCGTTCGGTTCCTGCTGGCGACCGCCCTCGTCGTGTCGGTGGCGATCCCCCTGACGCTCCTCACCTCCGGCCGGGGGGCGTTCTCGGTCATCGAGGACTGGCGGACCGGTGGACGGGCGTCGGCGAGTGCGGTCGCGGGAGCGGCCTTCGGCGACTTCCACGCGCTGCTGATGCGCGTCGGCGGCGTGGTCACGCTGATCGTCCTGCTCACC
This sequence comes from uncultured Acidimicrobiaceae bacterium, assembly GCA_964497795.1. Taxonomy (GTDB): domain Bacteria; phylum Actinomycetota; class Acidimicrobiia; order Acidimicrobiales; family Salinilacustritrichaceae; genus Salinilacustrithrix. The sequence continues at coordinate 9,147 of CAZCEZ010000019.1, forward strand.
GTCGTGCCGCTCGGGGCCTCGTTCACCGAGAGCCGCCTCGCGGCGTACGCAGCCCTCGGCCTCGGGGTGATCGTCCTGGTCCAGTGGGCGATCGCGATCATGGACGCAGCGACGGAGCTCCTGCTCCGACCGGTCCGCGAGGAGCTCGCGTCGTCGGGTGTCGGGATCGGCGCGTCCGGGCAGCGCTCCGTGGTCCGACGGATGACGACCGCGGCGTTCCTCGCGGCCTGGGCGTGCGGCGCGACGACGGGGGCGACGGTCATCCTGTTCGATTCGGGCCCCGGCCGGCTCGCGGCCGGCGTCGGGATCTCGGTCGTGCTCGGTGCGATCTACACGGTCCTCGTCGTGCGCATCGGCGTGATCACGCCCTCCCTCCGCCCGCTGGACGACCTCGTCCAGGCGACCACGAGGGTCGCGAGCGGGCACTACACGTCCCGGATCCCCGTCACGTCGAACGACGACCTCGCACGCCTGGTGTCGTCGTTCAACGCGATGCAGGCCGGGCTGGTCGAGCGGGAGCGCCTCCAGGCCGCCTTCGGCAGCTACGTGGACCCCGCGCTCGCCCGCCGCCTCCTCACCCAGGGCGACGACATCTTCAGCGGGAACCGCGTCGAGGTCACGGTCATGTTCGTCGACATCCGCGACTTCACGCCCTTCGCCGAGGCGAACCCGGCCGAGACCACGGTGGCGCTGCTCAACGACCTGTTCACCATCGTGGTGACCACCAGCAACGACCACCGCGGCCACGTCAACAAGTTCCTCGGCGACGGTGCCCTGGTCGTCTTCGGCGCCCCCGAGCGCAGCGACGACCACGCCCACCACGCCCTCGCCGCCGCCGCGGACATCCAACGGCGGGTCTCCGAGCGGTTCGACGAAGGGCTGCGGATCGGGATCGGGATCAACACCGGCACCGTGCTCGCCGGCACCATCGGCGGTGCCGGCAAGCTCGAGTTCACCCTCATCGGCGACGCCGTGAACATCGCCGCACGCGTCGAGCAGCTGACCAAGACCACCGGCGACCACACCCTGGTCACCCAGGCCACGGTCGACGCCCTCCCCCACCCACCCGCGAACGTCGTCCACCGGGGCGCCCACGTGCTCCGGGGCAAGGCGGAGCCGATCACCATCCACGCCCTCGCCGCCAGGGAGCCGACGCCCACCTGAGATCCCGGACCGGCCGCCGTCGCTCCGACGGTCTCGGGGCCCGGGCGATCGCCGGGACCGCCGTTCGGCGATCAGCCGGCGGCGACCTCGATCCGGTCCCGGCTCCAGTCCCGGGCCGCCCGCAGGGCCGCCGACGCCTTGGCCTGCAGCTCCTCGGCACCGAGCCCGTTGGCCGGGTACGAGGCCACGCCGGCCCGGAAGCGGCGTCCGACGTCGCCGTCGGCCAGGTTCCGGCGCAGGCGCTCGGCGGTCCACACGGCTCCGTCCTCGCCCGTGTCCTCGAGCACGAAGCAGAACGTGCCGTCCTCCAGGCGGCCGGCGACGTCGGCCTCGCGCAGCGTCGCATGCAGCACCTCGGCGACCTCGTCGTCGGGCACCGGGCCCTTCTGCCCGCCGTCGTCGAGCTCGAGGGCCTCGAAGTGCACGACGGCCAGCGGGCGCAGCGCCCGTCGGGCCACGGCGACACGACCCCGCAGGGTCGTCTCGAAGAAGGCCTCCCCGAGGAGGCCGTGCGGGTCGAGGTGCGGGGGCTCCTCCCCTGCGTCGCCCGGACCGGCCGTCGCGGCGTCCACGCCCGAGGGGTCGCGGGGTCCGCTCGACGCATCCACGACGGCGTCGGCGACGCGGCCCAGGTCGACGACCGGGTCCACGACCGGCTCGCCGGCCGGGTCCCCGACGGGTCGGCGCACGCCGGCGCGCTCGGCGGGCGGGGTGCTGCGCTGACGGGCCGACGTGGCGACGACGACGGCCGCGACGCCGGCCACGGCCGCCACCACGCCGGCACCGGTGAGCAGGGCGAGGACCCCGGCCACCAGCGACACAGCCGCGGCCACGTCGCGGACGCGGGTGGTCGTCACCACGCCGCTCCGCTCGCGCCCTCCCCCGACACGGGGCTCAGGCCGTGGCCAGGTCGAGGATCTCGCCCATGATGCGGGTGAGGTCGAAGTCCTTGGGGGTGTAGACGGCGGCGACGCCGGCCTCGTGGAGCCGGGCGCGATCCTCCTCGGGGATGATCCCGCCGGCCACGATCGGGGCGTCGGAGCCGGCCTCGCGGATGAGCCGCACCGTCTCGGGGATCAGCTCGAGGTGCGAGCCGGACAGGATCGACAGGCCGATGGCGTCGACGTCCTCGTCGGCCGCGACCTGGGCGATCTGGGCCGGGGTCAGCCGGATGCCCTGGTAGATGACCTCGAAGCCCGCGTCGCGGGCGGCCACGGCGATCTGCTCGGCGCCGTTGGAGTGGCCGTCGAGGCCGGGCTTGGCCACGAGCAGGCGGGGCGGCCCGGCGGGGAGCACCTTGATGCGCTCGGCCACGGCCCGCAGACCCTCGCTGGTCGGCCCGAACCCGGAGGCCGCGGCGACGCCCGTGGGAGCCCGGTACTCGCCGAACACCTCGCGCAGCAGGCCGGCCCACTCGCCGGTGGTGCCGCCGGCGTGGGCGAGGTCGATGGTGGCCGGCATGATGTTGCCGGCCGCGGAGCCGTCGGAGATCTCCGCCACCCGGCGCAGCTCGTCGAGGCTGCGCTTCACGGCGTCCTCGTCCCGCTCGGAGCGCCACGCCTGGACCTCGGCGATCAGCTGGTCCTGGACACCGGGGTCGACCTTGAGGATGGCGTCCTCGCCGCCGAGGGGCGACTCGGCGGCCTCGGTGTACTTGTTGACGCCGACCACGACCTGCTCGCCGGACTCGATCCGGCGGATGCGCTCGGCGTGGGACCGCACGAGGCGGCCCTTCATCTCGTCGATCGCCTCGAACGCGCCGCCGAGCTCGAGGATCTCGGTCATCTCGGCCCACGCGGCCTCGGCGATGTCGTCGGTCAGGCCCTCCATGACGGTAGAGCCGTCGAAGATGTCGCCGTACTCGAGCAGGTCGGTCTCCTCCGCGAGCACCTGCTGGATGCGCAGCGACCACTGCTGGTCCCACGGGCGGGGCAGGCCGAGGGCCTCGTTCCACGCCGGCAGCTGGATCGAGCGGGCCCGGCCCCGCTTGGACAGGGTCACGCCGAGCATCTCGAGCACGATGCGCTGCACGTTGTTCTCGGCCTGCGGCTCGGTGAGGCCGAGGCTGTTGACCTGGACGCCGTAGCGGAACCGCAGGGCGCGCTCGTCGGTGACGCCGTAGCGCTCCCGGCCGATGCGCTCCCACAGGCGGGTGAAGGCCCGCATCTTGGCCGTCTCCTCGACGAAGCGGATGCCGGCGTTCACGAAGAAGCTGATGGAGCCGAACACCTGGGCGAAGTCGTCGGGCTCGACCTGGCCCGACTCGCGCACGGCGTCGAGGACGCCGATGGCGTTGGCCAGGCTGTAGGCCACCTCCTGGACCGGGGTCGCCCCGGCCTCCTGGAGGTGGTAGCTGCACACGTTCATGGGGTTCCAGTGGGGGATCCACTCGCGGCAGAAGGCGATCATGTCCACGATCAGCCGACGGCTGGGGACCGGCGGGAAGATGTAGGTCCCGCGGCTCAGGTACTCCTTGACGATGCTGCTCTGGGTGGTGCCCCGCAGCGCCTTGGACTCCACCCCCTGGTTCTCGGCGTTGGCCACGTAGAGGCCGAGCATCCACGCGGCCGGCGCGTTGATCGTCATCGACGTGTTCATCTCGCCGACCGGGATCTGGTCGAGGAGCGTGGCCATGTGCCCGAGGTGGGCCACGGGCACGCCGACCTTGCCGACCTCGCCCCGGGCGAGCACGTGGTCGGGGTCGTAGCCGGTCTGGGTCGGCAGGTCGAAGGCGATCGACAGGCCGGTCTGCCCCTTGGCCAGGTTGGTCCGGTACAGCTCGTTGGACGCCTCGGCCGTGGAGTGGCCCGAGTACGTCCGCATCATCCACGGCCGGTCCTTGGCGGCGCGGTCCGTGGCGGGACGCTCGGCGGGGCGGGGGGTGTCGGCCGTGGTCATGGGCGACATTCTCCCGCCCGAGCCGCACCGGTCGCCACCTGACGGCGGCCCCGGGACGCCCGGATCAGGTGCCGGGGATGCGGTCGATCTCGACGAGGAACCCGGGCACCGCCGCCTCCACCCGGTCCTCGAGCCGGGCCAGGTCGGTGCCCTCGGGCACGACGAGCGCAGCCGAGGCCTCGAACACCGTGCCGCCCGCCATGGCGGCCGGGACGGTCGAGGTGTCGAGGGACTCGATGCTCACCTCGTGCGCGGCGAGCACGGCGGTCACCTCCCGGAGCACCCCGGGTCGGTCGGTCCCGCTGACCGAGAGCAGCGCCGTGGCCGGTGCGGCCTCCTCGACCGCGTCGACGGCGACGGCGACCACGTCGAGCACGCCGGACGACCCCAGGTCGTCCAGACCCGCACGCAGGTCGGCGACGCGGTCGTCGGGCACGGAGACGAGCACGATCCCGGCGAACTTGCCCCCGAGGCGCGCCATCTCGGCCCGGTCCCAGTTGCCGCCGTGGTCGGCGACCACGGCGGCGAGGGCGTCGACGAGGCCGGCGCGGTCGTCGCCGAGGGCGGTGAGGACGAGGTCGGTCACGGGGGTGACGCTACGTCGCCGGCTCCGGCGGAGCCGGAGACCCTCGGCACCCTCAGCCCGGCAGGGCCAGCTTCCAGATCTTCCGCCAGGTGGAGCCGAGCTGGGCCGTGAAGCCGCGCGAGTTGTACGGCAGGCCGTAGCGGGTGCAGATCTCCTCGACCTCGGGGGCGATCTCCGGGTACCGGTTGGCCGGCAGGTCGGGGAACAGGTGGTGCTCGATCTGGTGCGACAGGTTGCCGCTGAGCACGTGGAAGAGCTTGCCGCCGCGGATGTTGGCCGAGCCGAGCAGCTGGCGGAAGTACCAGTGGCCCCTCGACTCCTGCTCGCACTCCTCGATGGTGAACTCGTGGGTTCCCTCGGGGAAGTGGCCGCAGAAGATGATCGAGAACGACCACAGGTTCCGCATCAGGTTGGCGGTGGCGTTGGCGGCGAGCGTCGAGGCGAACAGCGGGCCGGTCAGCAGCGGCCACAGCACGTAGTCCTTGCCGTCGACGCGGGCGGACTTCTTCAGCCCCTCGCGCAGGATCGGCCACTGCTGGGCGACGGTCTTGTTGCCCTTGGCGATCTGCTCGGTCTCGACGTCGTGGAGCATCACGCCGTGGTCGAAGGCCAGCATCAGGGCCGTGGCCTTGACCGGGTTGAGGAGGTCCCACGGGCTCCAGGGCTTGCCCTCGCTCATGCGGAGCACGCCGTAGCCGATGTCGCGGTCCTTGCCGACGACGTTGGTGAAGGTGTGGTGCAGGTAGTTGTGGCTGTGCTTCCACTGGTCCGCAGGGCAGACCGTGTCCCAGTCGAACTCGGCGGAGGACAGCGCCGGGTCGTTGGCCCAGTCGTACTGCCCGTGCATCACGTTGTGCCCGATCTCCATGTTGTCGAGGATCTTGGCGATGCCGAGCGCCCCGGCGCCGTAGAGCCAGAAGGGCGGCAGGAATCCGAGGAAGAGGCTGGCCCGGCCGGAGGCGGCGAGCGTGCGCTGGACCTTGATGACCCGGCGCATGTAGTCGACGTCGTCCTGGCCCCGCTCGGCGACGATGCGGTCGCGGATGGCGTCGAGCTCGGCGCCGAAGGCATCCAGGGTCTCGGCGGTCATGCCGAAGGCCTCGGCGGTCTCGCGGACCGGCTCGTTCAGGTCGGGGAGGGTGGTGGGGGCGGTGGCGTTCATCGTGGGATCTCCTTGGTCGGAGGGAGGGCGTGAGGGCAGGTCGGCGTCGGGAGCGCCAGCGAGCAGCCGACGGGCGGCGCTGCGGAGCAGACCGCCGAGTTACAGAGAGATGGTCACGTCGCCGACGGGGGCCGACGTGCAGATGCGGACGGAGGTGCCGACGCCGTTGGAGGGGTCGACGGAGGTGAGCTGGCCGGAGACGACGTCGCGGACCGTGCCGCAGGTGACGTCGCGGACGCAGGTGTGGCAGATGCCCATGCGGCAGCCGTGCGTCGGGGACAGCCCGGCGGCCTCGGCCTGCTCGAGCAGGGTGGTGCCGTCGCTCTCGACGTCGATGCCGGCCTCGGCGAAGCGGACGGTGCCGCCCACCTGGTCGACCTCGGCGAGGGCGGTGGCGAGCGTGAAGGCCTCCTGGTGGAACCGCTCGGCGGCGCCGGCGGCCTCGAAGCGCGCACGGACGGCGTCCATCAGCGGGCTCGGACCGCAGACGAAGGTCTCGGCCTCGGCCCAGCGGGCGTCCGCGGCGGCGAGGTGGGACTCGTCGAGCAGGCCGGTCACGTGCCCGGCCTCGGGGGTGTCGTCGTAGCCGAGCACGACCGTCACGTTCGGGTGTGCGGCGGCGAGGGCGTCGAGCTCGGATCGGAGCAGCTGCACCTCGGCGCTGCGGGCGTAGTGCAGGAAGGTGACCGGGCCGGTGTGGCCCTCGTCGCAGAGCGTGCGCAGCATCGACCACACCGGGGTGATGCCCGAGCCACCCGAGATCAGCAGCATGCGCTCGGGGCGGGCGCCGGGCTCGCCGGGGAGGACGAACTCGCCGGCGGCGGGGGTGAGGCCGACGACGGTGCCGACCTCGACCCGCTCCACGAGGAAGCGGGAGACCAGGCCGTGGGGGTGGGCCTTCACGCCGAGGACGACGTCGGTGGTCGACTCGGCGGCGGCGAGGGAGTAGCAGCGGGTGTGGCGCACGCCGTCGATCTCGACGGTGAGCTGCACGTGCTGGCCGGCCCGGAAGCCGTCCCAGTTGCCGTTGGGCCGGACGGTCAGCAGCACCGAGCCGGGCGTGGACCGGTCGGCGGCGACGATGCGGCCCCGCACCTCGGTGGAGGACCAGGTCGGGACCACCTGCTCGACGTAGCGGTCGATCCCGTGCGGGTGGGCCCAGGCGTCGGCCACCCGGACGGCCCGTCGGAGGAGGGAACGAGTTGACATGTGTCCACCCTGGCTCGTCCAGTGCACAGCCGTCAACCGTTCTGCGCGGTGATCTCCGACACACGGCATGCCCGTTCGACGGACGAACTGCGGCGGACACGGGCGGCATGGGGCGTCCGACGCGGAGGTCCGCCCAATGGGTGCACGTCCGTGCACTAGCATCGACGGCATGTCGAGTCGGGGGAGCAGTCGGAGTCGCGCCGAGTCCAAGGAGCTGACCCGCCAGGCGCTGCTGCGCGCCGCGCTGAAGCTGCTGTCCCGCAACTCCTTCGACTCCATCTCCCTCCGCGAGGTGACCCGGGAGGCCGGCATCTCGCCGACCGCCTTCTACCGGCACTTCGAGGACATGGAGGAGCTCGGCCTCGTGCTGGTCGAGGAGTCCTTCGCATCGCTCCGCGAGATGCTGCGCGACGCCCGCTCCGACCCCGACCTCGCCGTCGACGCCGTCCGCCGCTCGGTCGAGACGGTGGTGCTGTACGAGAAGCGCCACGAGCGGCACTTCCGCTTCATCGCGCGCGAGCGCTACGGCGGGATCCGCCGGATCCGGCGCGCCATCCGACGGGAGCTCGGCCTGTTCGCCGACGAGCTGGCCATCGACCTGGCCGCCTTCCCCATCGTGGACGGGTGGACGACCGAGGACCGCCGGATGCTGGCCGGCCTCATCGCCGAGACGATGATCCACATGGCCGCCGAGCTCCTCGAGGCCGACGCGGACGAGGCCGAGGGGATCATCGCCCGCACGACCGACCAGCTGCTCCTCGTCAACCTCGGCGTGACCCTGTGGCGGACCGAGACCGCCGAGGCCTACACCGACCGCTTCTCCTCCGGGGACTGACCCTCCCCCGGGGACCGATCCCCGCCTCCGGGGGCCGGTCGGGGCCCCGCCGGGGCGCCGGACGTGCGAGGGTGCCGGCATGCGCTTCTCCACCGCCGGCGAGCACGCCGACCAGCACGAGGCCCTCCTCACCGCGTTCCGCCGGTGCCGGGACCGGCTCGCCACCACGCTGGCCGAGACGCGATCCCAGGGTCGCTGGCAGGACCCGACGGCGTGCGACGCCTGGGACCGCCACGCCCTGGCCGTCCACCTGCGGTGGGCCCAGGAGAGCCTCGCGGCCATCCAGGGCGCCGACGTGGAGCAGCGCGAGGCGCCCGGGGCGGGGATCGGCGACGCCTTCGACCCGGCCGAGACGCCCCAGCGCTACGTCGATCACTTCAGCGACGAGGACCCGGAGGAGACCGCTGCATCGCTCCTCGCCGCCTTCGACGCCAACGTCGCCCGGTTCGCCGAGCTGGCCGACGCCACGATCGAGGCCCGCTCGGTCTGGGGTGCGCCCGTCGACTTCCGCCTCATGGTCGCCCACTGCCTCTGGGACCACGTCTGCCACGAGCTGGACCTGTCCGGTCCGACCTGGGACGCGCGTGCCGTCGACCCCGAGGACCTGGCCCAGGCCGCCGGCTACTCGCTCGTCCCCGGCTCGCTCGGCGTGGCGATGACGGGCGCGGAGGGCGAGTGCACCGTGCACCTGGCCGCGCCGGCCACCACGGTCCGCGCCCGCGTGGAGGGTGGCGTGGTGACCGTCGAGGTCACGCCCGCCGACGGCCCGGCCGAGGGTGCCGTCCCCGCCGTCGACGTGCTCGCCGCGATCACCGGGCGGGCCGACGCCGCCGCCTCCGAGGTGCTCGGGCTCGGCCGCCCGTTCTCCACCTCGGTCGACGGGTTCCGCGGCGTGCTCACCGGCGGGCGCTGAACCTCGGGCCGCGAGCGCCACGAGGGCCGGTCCCTCACGGCGAGGGTCGCAGCTCCCGGTACACCGGACCGCCGACGTCGGCCGCCGAGATCGCGGCCCGCAGCCGGCTGGCCATCCCCGGGATCAGGTACTCGTCGAGGTGGTCCGGCTCGACGAACCGGGCCCGGCCGAGCTCGTCGGCCGGGAGGTCGAGGTCGGCCGGATCGACGTCCAGCACGCCCCCGTCGAACACGAGCATCACGCCGTCGATCCGGGACCGACCGCCACCCGCACCCGCCTCGACGTGGTCGATGACCAGCACGCCGCCGACGGGCACCTCGCGGCCCAGCTCCTCCCGGAGCTCCCGGGCGACGGCGGCGGACGGCGACTCGCCCTGCTCGCACATGCCGCCCGGCACCTCCCAGCCGCGCTTGTACACCGGGTCGACGAGCAGCACCCGACCGTCCCGGTCCCGGATCAGCGCTCCGGCGGCGACCCGCTTGGTCGGCAGCGCATCCCACAGGTCCGCCGCCGCCGGCAGGGGGTCGGGCAGCAGCCCGAGCACCGCCCCCAGCACCTCCTCCGGCGACCGACCGTCGGTGCGCACCACGTCACCCAGCCACGGCACCCGCCCGGCGGCCGCCTCGGCCAGCACCTCGGCCTGCTCGTCGAGGCGGTCCATCGCCCAGGAGGGGTCGTGACCCCGCCCCCGGAGCCGCCCGACCAGCTCGTCCCGCTCGGCGAGGAGCGTCACCATCGTGGTGGCCACCCCCGCCTGCCGGAGCCCGCGCAGGACCTCGGCTGCACGCTCGGGGTCGAGCAGCGTCATCGGCACGAGCAGCGGTCGGCCGTGGTGGCGGGCGGTCCCGGCGAGGGCCTCCACCACGAGGCGGCGCCAGTGCGGGAGCCGCTGGAAGTCCTCCGGTCGGTCCTCGGGCCGGAGCCAGCCGGACAGGACGAGGCCGAGGTGCTCGGGGTCGCACACGATCGCCTCCGGCCAGCGCTCGGCCAGGGCCCCGACCAGCGTCGTCTTGCCCACCCCGAAGGGCCCGTTGACCCACACGATCACGGGACGAGCACCGCCTTGCCGACGAGCCGGTGCTCGAGCAGGTCGGCGATCGCGGCACCGACGTCGTCGAGCGGGTAGGCGGTGGGCTCCGGCGGCCGGAGCCCGTCCGGGCCGACCATGGCCAGCGCGTCGGCGAGCAGGGCGGCCTGCCCGACCGGGTCGGCCATCCCCCACGCGCCCCAGTCGACGCCGACCACGCTGCGGTTCCGCAGCAGCACCTGGTTGACGGGGACGCGGGGGATGTCGCCCCGGGCGAAGCCGATGATGCAGATCCGTCCGCCCTCGCCGAGCGCCCGCAGCGCCGGCTCCGTCAGGTCGTGGCCGACCGGGTCGAACACGACGTCGACACCGGCCGTGCCGGGTCGGAGCGCCTTCGCCGCCGCTCGCGCCGCGTCCTTGAGGTCCTCGGCGGAGTAGTCGATCCGGGCCTCGGCTCCGGCGGCCACGGCCCGGTCGAGGCGCTCGGGCGACGAGGCCGCGGCGATCACCCGGGCACCGAGCGCACGACCGACCTGGACGGCGGCGGTGCCCACGCCGCCGGCCGCGCCGAGCACCAGCAGCGTCTCGCCCGCCGCGAGCCGGGCCCGCTCGCGCAGGGCGAACAGCGCCGTGCAGTACGACTGGGTGAAGGCCGCGGCGGCGGGCAGCGACAGCCCGTCGGGCACGGCGGCCACGGCGCGGGCGTCGACCACGACGGCGGAGGCGAAGCCCCCGAAGCCGACCGAGGTGAGGACCCGGTCGCCGACCGACACGCCCGCCACGTCGGGTCCCACGACCTCCACGGTGCCGGCGACCTCGTTGCCCGGCACGAAGGGCACCGGCGGCCGGATCTGGTAGCGGCCGGCCACGATGAGGCCGTCGACGAAGTTCACCCCGCACGCCGCCACCGAGATCCGGACCTGACCCGGGCCGGGCTCGGGATCCGGTCGCTCCTCGACGACGAGGTTCGAGGGCGGTCCGAGCTCGGGGCAGACGACGGCGCGCACGAGCGGAGGCTCGCACACCGGGCGCAGGGCGCGCCGACGGACGCCCCGGCCGCCTAGGTCCGCAGCATCCGACCGACGGCGCTCATGGCCTCGGCGACCTTGGCGTCGAAGGCCTCCTCGCTCTCGGCCCCCGCCTCGCGGACGCAGTGGCGCACGTGCTCGTCCAGCAGACCCATCCCCACGCTCTGGAGCGCCTTGGTGACCGACGCGATCTGGGTGAGGACGTCGACGCAGTAGGTGTCCTCGTCCACCATGCGCTGGAGGCCCCGCACCTGCCCCTCGATCCGCTTGAGGCGGTTGAGGTACTGCTCCTTGGTCATGGTGTAGCCGGCCATGGGGAGATCCTACATAGGGGTTGGGGGTATCCGCTCGATGGCGTAGGGTTGGGTCCATGAGGACCCGACTCGATCTGCCCGTCGAGGGCATGACCTGCGCCGCCTGCTCGTCGCGGGTCGCCCGCGGCCTCAACAAGCTCGACGGCGTGGAGAACGCCAACGTCTCCCTCGCCTCGGCCCGGGCGACCATCGTCTTCGACGACGACACCGGCCTCGACCGCGGGGCCTTCGAGGCCGTCATCACCAAGCTCGGCTACGAGGTGCCCGAGGAGGCCGACCACGAGGCCGCCGAGGCGGCGTGGATCGAGACCCTGCAGCGTCGCCTCGTCGTCGGCGGGGCCCTCACCGTGCCCGTCGTCCTCCTCTCGATGGTGCCGGGCCTCCAGTTCGACGGCTGGGCCTGGATCGTCGGCGCGCTCACCGCGCCGGTCGTGCTGTGGTCGGGGCGCTCGTTCCACCGGGCTGCGTGGATGAACGCCCGCCACGGCGCCGCCACCATGGACACCCTCGTGTCCATCGGCTCCCTCGCCGCCTTCGCCTGGTCGGCGGTGGCCCTCGTGTTCCTCGACGCCGGATCCTCCGGCATGGAGGGCATGGACATGGGCCTCGGGGCCGCCGACGACGCCGCCCACGTGTACTTCGAGACCGCAGCGGTCATCGTCACGCTGATCCTGCTGGGCAAGTGGTTCGAGGCCCGGGCCAAGCGCCGCTCGGGCGAGGCGATCCGGTCCCTCGCCGAGCTCGGGGCCCGCACCGCCACCCTCGAGGACGGCACCGAGATCGCGATCGACGACCTCGCCGTCGGCATGCGCTTCGTGGTGAAGCCGGGCGAGAAGGTCCCGACCGACGGTCGGGTCGTGGACGGCCACGCCGCCGTCGACGAGTCGATGCTCACCGGCGAGCCGGTCCCGGTCGACAAGGCCCCCGGCGACGAGGTCATCGGCGCCACCGTCGACACCGACGGTCGCCTCGTCGTGGAGGCCACCCGGGTCGGCGGCGACACCGCCCTGGCCCAGATCGTGCGGATGGTCGAGGAGGCCCAGGGCTCGGCGGCCCCCGTCCAGCGCCTGGCCGACCGCATCGCCGGCGTGTTCGTCCCCGTCGTGCTGGGCATCGCCGCCCTGACCCTGGCCGGCTGGTTCGCCACCGGCCACGCCGCCGACGAGGCGTTCACCGCCGCGGTCGCCGTGCTGATCATCGCCTGCCCGTGCGCCCTCGGCCTGGCCACGCCCACGGCGATCATGGTCGGCACGGGTCGGGGCGCCCAGCTCGGGGTGCTCATCAAGGGCGGCGAGGTCCTCGAGCGGACGCGCAGCATCGACACGGTCGTGTTCGACAAGACCGGCACGCTCACCGAGGCCCGCATGGCCCTCGTCCACGTCGAGGTCCCCGACCCCGCCGACGGCGCCGCGCCGGTCGAGGAGTCGGTGCTGCTGCGCCGGGCCGCCTCGGTCGAGGCGGGCTCCGAGCACCCGATCGCCGCCGCGATCGCGGCCGGCTCGGCCGACGTGCGCCCCGTCGAGGGGTTCCGCAACGTGGCCGGCAAGGGCGTCCACGGCACCGTCGAGGGCGTCGCCGTCCGCGTCGGTCGCCGCCTCCTCTTCGACGAGGTCCCCGACGCCGTCGAGGCGGCCGCCTCGGCCCAGGAGGACCTCGGGCGCACCGCCGTGCTGGTGGGCTGGGCCGACCCGGCGGGCGAGGGCGACGACGGTCCCGTCGTGGCCCGGGGCGTGGTCGCCGTGGCCGACACGGTGAAGCCGGCGGCGGCCGAGGCCGTCGCCGCCCTCGCCGCGATGGGCCTGGAGACGGTGCTGCTCACCGGCGACAACGCACGGACCGCCCGGGCCGTGGCCGACGAGGTCGGGATCGCCACCGTGCTCGCCGAGGTGCTGCCCGACGACAAGCTCGCCGAGGTCCGCCGCCTGCAGGACGAGGGGCGGGTCGTGGCCATGGTCGGCGACGGCGTGAACGACGCCCCCGCCCTGGCCGCCGCCGACCTCGGCATCGCGATCGGCACGGGCACCGACGTGGCCATCGAGGCCTCCGACCTGACCCTGGTGTCGGGCGACCCCCGGGGCGTGGCCGACGCCATCGGCCTGTCGCGCCGGACCCTGTCCACCATCAAGGGCAACCTGTTCTGGGCCTTCGCCTACAACACCGCCGCCATCCCGCTGGCCGCGCTCGGGCTGCTCGTCCCGATGATCGCGGCCGGCGCCATGGGCTTCTCCAGCGTGTTCGTCGTGTCGAACTCCCTGCGCCTCCGGCGCTTCCGGAGCCATCGCCGCGACGGCGCCGTCCGCCCCGCCCCGGCTGCCGCCGCGGCCTGATCCCCACCCACCCGACGAACCCCGGGAGCAACCCGTGACCACCACCACCTACTCCGTCCCCGACGTGTCCTGCGGCCACTGCGTGTCCGCCATCACCGAGGCCGTGTCCCCCCTCGACGGCGTCGAGTCCGTCGACGTCTCCGTCGACGACAAGGCCGTGACGGTCGTCGGCGCGTTCGACGACGCCGCCGTCCGGGCCGCCATCGACGAGGCCGGCTACGACGTGGCCGACGCCTGACGGGACCCCTCGACGGCGGGCCGGTCCTCCGGTTCCGCCGTCGTCTCCCGGTCTTCGGCGATCCGGACCCACGGTGAGCCGATCGACCTACTCAAGGTCCCCGCCGGGGCGTCCGAGACCAAGGGCATGATCCGCACCGCCGCTGCCATGCTCGCCAAGAAGACCGCCGTCGTCGCCGTGTCCGGCGTCGTCGTCATCGGGGGCGGCGGCCTCGCGCTGGCCAACGTCGCCATGGGTGACGAGGAGCCCGAGGTCGTCGAGTGCCCGGCTCCCGAGGGCGACGTCCTCGTCGACGCCGACGTCACCGATCCCGAGGCCCCG
>CAZCEZ010000019.1:23268-35380 GCA_964497795.1 uncultured Acidimicrobiaceae bacterium
ACCGAGGAGCCCGAGCTCGCGGTCGACGAGGTCCCCGAGGGCTGCGAGACCGACGCCGAGGACGGCGCCGACGACCCCGAGGCCCCCGCGGAGGACCCCGAGGCCGAGGACCCCGAGGCGGAGGATCCCGAGGCCGGTGACCCCGAGGCCGAGGTCGACGTCACCGAGCTCGAGGCCGAGCTCGTCGAGGAGGAGCCGGTCGAGTACGAGAACCACGGCGCCTACGTCTCCGAGCACGCCCGTGAGATCTGCGAGCCCGGCCCCGGCCACGGCGCCTGCGTCTCCGAGGCGGCCCGCTCCGACGTCGGCAAGAAGGCCAAGGGCGAGGACGAGGGCGACGAGGCCGAGCTCGGCTCCGAGGAGATCGAGGACGAGGCCACCGACGGCGACGACGAGGCCGAGGACGGCGCCGAGACCGACGGCGCCACCGACGACGGCGCCGACGAGGAGCCCGCTCCCGCCGAGGTCACCGACGAGTCGACCTCGAAGGGCAACGGCAAGGGCAAGGGCAAGAGCAAGGGCTGAGCCCACGCCGCCGGCGGATGCCGGACCGAGGACCGCATCGACGGCCGCCCCCCGGGGCGGCCGTCGTCGCGCTCAGCGGGCGAAGGCCGGTGGCAGGGGCAGCTCGAGGGCGGCCTCGAGGTGGCGGAGGTACTCGGGTCTGGGCAGGTCGACGGCGCCGAGGCTGCGCAGGTGGTCCGTCGTCCACTGCACGTCGAGGAGGCGGGCCCCCGCCGGGTCGTCCTCCACCATCGCCTCGACGAGGCCGACGAGGGCCACCTTGGAGGCGTCCGGCTGGAGGTGGAACATCGACTCCCCCGCGAAGAGCCCGCCGACGGCCACGCCGTACAGGCCACCGGCGAGCGACCCGTCCTCGAGCGACCACGCCTCGACGCTGTGCGCCCACCCCAGCTCGTGGAGGGTGCGGTAGGCGTCGTGGATGTCGTCGTTGATCCAGCCGTGCGGGCGGGACGGGTCGGCGCAGGCCGCGACGACCTCGTCGAAGGCCGTGTCGACGCGGATCTCGAACCGGCGGCGCGAGCGGCGGAGCGAGCGGGAGACCCGGAGCCCGTCGAGGGGCAGCACGCCGCGGGGGTCCGGCGACCACCAGGCCAGGAGCCGTCCATCGTCGACGTGCATCGGGAACAGCCCGGCCCGGTAGGCCGCGAGCAGCGTCCCGGGCGCGAGGTCCCCTCCGATGCCGACCACGCCGGCGTCGTCGGCGACCTCGGGGGGCGGGAAGGACCACGGGCAGGGCGGGGGCTCGACCGGGGGCATGGCCCGACGATCGTCCCACGCGGCCGGCCGGGAGTCCGGGTCCTGTGGCTGGGCCACGACGACGGATCCCGGGGACGGGTTCAGGGGCACGGGTTCTGGGGGACGGGGTCGCCGGGGACGGAGGGACCTGTCGGAGCGGAGCCGCTCCACGACACCCACCACCGCAGCACACGCAGGAGGAACACCCATGGAGCCCACGAACGAACGCAGCGCCGAGCGCGGCCACACCTACGCATGGGGCAGCGGACTGGTCACGGTCCTGCTCGTCCTGATCCTCCTGGCGATCCTGCTCTGACCCACCCACCACGGGTTCCGCCACGTCGGCGGGAAGCACGAGGGCCGGCCCCACCGGGGCCGGCCCTCGTCGCGTCGTCGGAGGGGGACCCGTCCCCCGTCGCCGTCAGTAGTCGTAGAACCCGGCGCCCGACTTCCGGCCGAGCCTGCCGGCGGCGACCATGCGGCGCAGGAGCGGCACGGCGGCGTAGTTGGGGTCCCGGAACTCGGCGTAGAGGGCGTCGAGGATCGACAGCGAGGTGTCGAGACCGACGAGGTCGAGCAGGGCGAGCGGGCCCATCGGGAAGTTGCAGCCGCCCTTCATGGCGGCGTCGATGTCGTCCCGGCTGGCGGTCTGGTTCTCCAGCATCCGCACGGCGTTGTTGAGGTACGGGAACAGGAGGGCGTTCACGATGAAGCCCGCCCGGTCCTTGACCCGCACGGGGGACTTGCCGCAGGCCTCGGCGAAGCCGGTCACGGCGGCGACGGTCTCCTCGGAGGTGAGGAGGGTCTCCACGACCTCGACCAGGCTCATCATGGGGGCCGGGTTGAAGAAGTGGACGCCGACGACGAGCTCGGGGCGGCCGGTCTTCACGGCCATCTCGGTGACCGGGAGGGTGGACGTGTTGGTGGCGAGGATGGCGCCGTCCTTGCAGACCCGGTCCAGCTCGTCGAACAGCGCGAGCTTGGTGTCGAGGTCCTCGACGACCGACTCGATCACGAGGTCGCAGTCGGCCAGGTCCTCGATGGCCGAGGTGGCCGTGACGCGGGCGACGGCCTCCTTGGCCGCGGCCTCCTCCATCCGCCCCTTGGCCACGAGCTTCTCGAGGCCCTTCTCCATGGCGGCGAGGGTGGCGTCGGCGGTCTCCTGCTTGCGCGAACGGAGGACCACGTCGAAGCCCGAGGTGGCCGCGACCTGCGCGATCCCCGAACCCATGATCCCCGAACCGATGATGCCCACACGAGTGATCGTCATGCCCGCCACCGTACCCACCGGTAACATCTCGCCCGAAAGTCCGCGACCGGACGGGGGAGCATGGCGGAGATCGGGGGCATCCCGACCGGGTACGAGCGGACGCTGCCGCCGGAGCTGCAGCTGCTCGTGCGCGCCCGGCGCCGCGTCGTGGCCCAGCGGGCCCGTGGCCGCGTGCTCGACCTCGGTGGCGCGGACGCGCACCACCAGCTGTGGGGCCAGGTCGCGGCGGTGGACGAGGCCGTCGTCCTCGACGGCGCCAACGACCCCGAGCTGCTGGCGCTGGCCCGCTCGGGGGCCCGCTTCGACACCGTGCTCTCGGTGTTCCAGCTCGCCTCGGCCAACGACCTCGGGGCGACGCTGCGCCGGGTGGCGGCCCTGCTGGCCGACGACGGACGGCTCCGCTTCGTCGAGCCGGGCCGGCTCGTGGGGCTGCCCGGTCGCCTGCAGGGCCTCGTCGCCCCGCCGCTGGGCCTGCTCGCCGGCTGGCGGGCGGACCGGGACGTCCCGGCCGAGCTCCGGGCCGCCGGGCTGTCCGTGACCGACCTCGAGCGCCACCGCGTGCCGACCTTCCAGTGGTGGGTGCGGATGCTGGTGGAGGGCGACGCCCACCACGCGCTCCCTGCGGCCGGGCCGACGACGGGAGCGTCCGCCACGTCCTGAAGCCGACGCCGGCGGGCCCGATCCGGGTGATCGAGCACCCGCGGGCGCGGAATGACCCGATCGGGCCATGGTGCACGGAGCGGACATCGGGGCACGATCAGGAGGATCACTCCCGCGGCGACCGACGGAGGTGCCCGTGGTCCGCCTTCCCGACGCCCTGTTCCCCCGGTCCGACCGGATCCCCGGCCTCGTCCGCCGGGGCCTCGCCGTGCTCGCTGCGACGGCGACGATCCTCGCCGTCGCCCAGGGCGCCGGCCTCACCGCGCTCGTCTGCCTCGTCGTGTCCGTCGGCCTGGCCTGGGAGGCCCGCCGGGCCGAGCACGTCTCGCTCAGCGCGGCCGAGCTCGACCAGCTCCAGGAGGCCGAGCTGGCCCTCGCCTCGGCGGCCGACACCGCGGAGGCCGCCCGCCAGCTGGCCGAGCACGCCACCTCGCTGCTGGGGGCCCGCGCCGCGGTCGTGCTCATCGAGGGCATCGGCGACACCGTGCGCGTCGCCGCCGGCCCGGGGCGCGTGGAGGACGTCTACGGCTCGGGCTCGCGGATGCGCCTCCTGCAGGACGCCGGCCTCCCCTGCGGCTCGATCGCCGTGGCGCCCCGCTCCGACGGCTCGCCCTACACCGCCCGCCACGAGCGGATCCTCGACGCGCTCGCCCAGGGGGTGTCGACCACGCTGCACCAGCTGTCCCTGCTGACCGAGGTCTCGACCGAGCGCCGCACGCTGGCCGACCTGGTCGGCTCGTCCTCCGACGGGATCTTCTCGGTCGGCTCCGACCTCCGGGTCCGCTCCTGGAACCCGGCCATGGCCGCCATCACCGGCGTGGACGAGCACGACGCCATCGGCGAGCACCTGTCGGTGTCGTTCCGCCCGACCTTCGAGGACGGCACGCCGGCGACCGGCTCGTCCGACCCCGGCCGCCGCGGCGAGCCCGTCGCCGCCGTCCGCCTCCGCATCGACGCCGAGGACGAGGTGCGCTGGCTCACCTGCTCCTTCGCCCCCCTGTCCGACGGCGGCTACGTGGTGATCGCCCGGGACGACACCGAGCGCAAGAAGCTCGAGGACGACAAGGACGGCTGGATCGCGCAGGTCTCCCACGAGCTGCGCACCCCCCTCACGCCGATCAAGGGCTTCCTGCAGACGCTGCTGCGCCGGGACGACCAGCTGACCACCGCCGACCGCCGCTCGATCTACGAGCTCGTCCTCCGCGAGGAGCAGCGGCTCGAGAACCTCGTCGACTCCCTCCTGCGGTCCACCCAGCTCGACCAGGGCGGCCTCGTCGTGGTGCCCCAGCGGATCGACTGGCCGGCCCTGGCCACCGACCAGGTCGCCGTCGCCCGCCGGGCCGACCCGAGCCGGACCATCGACCTGCTGGTCGCCCCCGACCTGCCCGACGTGCTGGCCGACGCCGACATGGCCAGCGGGGTGCTGGCCAACCTGCTCTCCAACGCGTGCAAGTACGCCGACGCCGGCTCGCCCATCGAGGTGACGGTCACGGCGACCGACGGGTGGTGCGAGACCGCCGTGGTCGACCACGGACCGGGCGTGCCCCGCTCGGACCGCCAGCGCATCTTCTCCCGCTTCACCCGGCTGGGCGACCACCTCACCCGTCCCCAGCAGGGCGTCGGGCTCGGCCTGCACATCGTGAAGCAGTCCGTCGAGCACCTCGGCGGCACGGTGTCGGTCACCGACACCCCGGGCGGCGGGGCCACGTTCACCTTCACGATGCCCCTGGCCGACGCCCCGGCCGACGCGGGCGCGTCCGACGGGGCGCGGCGGGCCCGCCGGGCACCGCTGCGGGCACCCGGGGGCGACTAGGCCGCTCAGGCCTCGATGATCTCGACCTGCTCGACGATCACGTACTCGCTCGGACGGCCGCCCAGGGTCACGCCGTCCTCGAAGTGCAGGCCGATGACCTCCTGCAGCAGGTCCAGGCCCTCGACCACGTCGCCGAACAGCAGGTAGGTGCCCTGGGTGTCGAGGAACGACACGTTCGGGCCGGTGGAGAAGAAGAACTGGGCGCCGGAGGCGTCCGGGCCGGAGGAGCGGGCCATGATCAGCTGCCCGGGCTCGTAGGAGAAGGGGCCGACGTACTGGCCCGAGGCGTCGTCGACGCCGAAGCCGTCGGCGGGCTCGTCCTCGATCGTGTAGCCCGGCCCCGGGTCGCTGTTGGTCTGCGTGTGGGGCGAGCCGCCCTGGATGATGTCGATCGACGGGTCGGTCCGGAACAGGTCGGTGCCGTCGTAGTAGCCCCACCGGGCGAGGGCGACGAAGTTGTTGACCGTGCCCGGCATCTCGTCCTCGCGCAGGTCGACGAGCACGTCGCCCTTCGTGGTCACGAAGCGGGCCTGGTAGTCCACGCCCTCCTCGAGGCAGTCGGGGAACGGGCCGGTGAAGTCGTAGGCCGGCTCCTCGGCGCCGTCGGCGGGCGGGCACTCCGGCTCGATCGGGTCGCCGACCGGGACGGTGGTGGGCGGGGTGCCCGCCACCTCGACGGGGGCCTCGGTCGTCGAGGTCGTCTCCTCGCCGTCGCCGGCCGCGGTGGTCGACGTCGTGTCGGCGGCGACGTCGGTGTCGTCGTCGCTGGAGGTCAGCACGGAGAAGGCGATGGCGAAGACCACGAAGGCCACGACGGCGCCGCCGATCAGGACGCCGCGCCGGCGGGTCTTGGCACGCTCCTCCTGTTGGCGGAGCGCCTCGATCTTCTCCTGGCGGGCCTGCTTCTGACGTTCACGCTTGCTCGTTCCCACGGGCGCGGACGGTACTCGCTGGCCTGCTGGCCGCCCGAGCCGGTCGCGCCCCACCGGAGGGGACCGGGCACGCCCCATCGTGGGCGACGTCCTCCGCTGCGTGCTCTGCCGCCGTCGCCGGCTGCTCCGACGTGGACGCGCCGTTCGGGTGTCGCTACGCTGCGTGTGCGACTCGGGACACCGATCAGGTCGGTGACGAGCGGACGAGACGACCGGGGTACGACCCCGAGAGGGAGAGTCGGCGGTGGCGAGCGAGGACGACGACGGCCTCTCCTCCTTCTCGGTGGAGGTCGGCCAGCGGCTGCGAGCGGTCCGCCGCCTGCGCAAGCTGTCCCTCGACGACGTCGAGCGCGAGAGCGGAGGCCAGTGGAGCGCGTCGGCCATCGGCGCCTACGAGCGCGGGTTCCGCAACCTGAGCCTCCCGCGCCTGCGCGAGCTGGCCGAGTTCTACGACGTCCCGATGTCGGTCCTGCTCGGCGAGGCCGACGACGACGACGACGACGATCGTCCCAGCAAGGTCATCCTCGACCTCGTCGCCCTGGCCGGGATCCCCGAGGCCGAGGCCGTCCACCGCTACGCCCGCTCCATCATCCTCGAGCGCGGCGACTTCAACGGCCGGGTGCTGTCGATCCGCCGGGACGACCTGCGGGCGATCTGCTCGCTGCTCCACGCCACCGAGACCCAGACCCTGCAGCAGCTGCGGGACTGGGACGCCCTCGTCGACACCGCCTGAGCAGACCGCAGGGCGGCCGGCGGCGTTGCGATCCCTCCCGACCGGCGGGTAGGCACGTCCCGTGAGCATCGTCGTCCAGAAGTTCGGTGGGACCTCCGTCGCCGACCCCGAGCGCATCCGGGAGGTCGCGGAGCACGCGGTCCGCACGAAGCGCCGCGGCACCGACGTCGTGCTCGTGGTCTCGGCCATGGGCAAGGAGACCGACGCCCTCCTCCGCCTCGCCGACGACGTGTCGACCTCCCAGCCCGGCCGGGAGATGGACATGCTCATCACCGCCGGCGAGCGCAAGGCCATGGCGCTGGTCGCCATGGCCATCTGCGACCTCGGCGTGCCCGCCCAGTCCTTCACCGGCTCCCAGGCCGGGTTCATCACCGACACGAACCACAAGGACGCCAAGATCCTCGAGCTCCGCCCCGAGCGGATCAGCGAGGCCGTGGCTGCCGGCGCCATCCCCGTGATCGGCGGCAGCCAGGGCGTGTCGACCGACAGGGACGTCACCTTCCTCGGCCGCGGCGGCTCCGACACGACCGCCGTCGCCATCGCCCACGCCCTCGGCGCCGAGTTCTGCGAGCTCTACACCGACGTGGCCGGCGTGTACTCCGCCGACCCGCGCATCGTGTCCCGGGCCCGGCGGATGCCGCGCATCAGCTTCGACGAGCTGCTGGAGATGACGGCCACGGGCTGCCCGAAGCCGGCCATGCGCTCCGTGGAGTTCGCCCGCCGCCACGAGGTCCAGCTCCACGTCCGCTCCGCGTTCACGTGGGAGCCCGGCACCATCGTCACCCTCGACAACGACTCGGAGACCACCGACATGGAACAGGCCGTCGTCAACGCCGTCACCCACGACACCTCCGAGGCCAAGGTCACCGTCTCGGGCGTGTCCGACCAGCCCGGCGTGGCCGCCCAGGTCTTCTCCTCCCTGGCCGCCGCCGGCGTGAACGTCGACATGATCGTGCAGAACGTGTCCGAGCACGGCCGGACCGACATCTCCTTCACCGTGCCCCACGCCGAGGCGGAGCGGACCACGGCGCTCATCAACGACCTGTCCGGCCACGTCGGCAACGCCGGCTGCGGCTACGACCACGACATCGGCCGTGTGTCGGTGGTCGGCGCCGGCATGAAGTCCAACCCGGGCGTCGCCGCCAAGATGTTCCAGGTCCTGGCCGACAACGACATCAACATCGAGATGATCTCGACGTCGGCCATCCGCATCTCCTGCGTGATCCAGCAGAGCCAGGTGGAGCAGGCCGTCGAGCTGCTCCACACCGCCTTCGGGCTCGACGTCGAGTAGCAGGGCGGGCGGCCCCGGAGGACTCCGGGTCGGCCCCGGCGAAGTCCCACCCGTGCACCGGCGGATCGTCCTCCTCCTCGTCGCGCCCCTCCTCGTCGTCGCTGCGTGCGGCGGCGACGACGTGGCCGTCGACGAGACCACCACCACCACGTCGTCGACCGCGGCGCCGTCGACGACGGAGGCCGGGGACGACCCGGTCGACGGCGCCGGCGTCACCGTCGAGCTCCTCGACCCCGGCGCCGAGCCCCGCACCGAGCTGCGCTACCGCGCCCCCGAGGGCACCGTCGACCGCGTCGTGCAGGTCCAGGAGATCGACATCGTCCAGGACGTCGACGGCCGGGTCCAGGACCTGCCGATCCCGACCAACGAGATCGACCTCACCGCGACCGTGGTCGCGACCGGCGACGACGAGCGCACGATCGACGCGGTCTTCGAGGCCTTCCGCGTACAGGACGACCCGAGCATCCCGCCCGAGGTCGTCGCCGAGACCTCCCGGCTCTTCGACCTGATCGCCGGACTGACCCAGACCACGGTCCAGACCCCCCAGGGCTTCGTCCTGTCGACGACGGTCGCCGACCTCGCCGTCACCGACAACGCGTTCGTCGACCAGTTCCTCACCCAGATCGGCGAGCAGGCCCAGTCGCTGGCCCTGCCCTTCCCCGCCGAGCCCGTCGGGGTCGGGGCGACCTGGCGCGTCACCACCGACCTGGTGCTGTCGGGCCTGCCCATCATCGGCACCTACGAGCTGGCGATCGACTCGATCGAGGGCGACGTGGTCACCGCCACGGCGGCGACGACGGTGACGTTCACCCCCGGCGACGTCGACGTGATGGGCCAGCCGGCGACCGTGGTGTCGGGCGAGCTGACCGGCGGCGGCACCGTGTCGTGGGACCTCGCCACCCAGGTGCTGCCCCGCTCGGACCTGGACGCCAGCGGCACGGTCGTGCTCGGGATCGGCGGGCTCACGCTCACCCAGGACCAGACCCAGCGCACCGTGATCCGCTCCGCCGGCTGACCCGCCGGGAGGGGTCGGGCGCCCGATCCCTTGTGGGCATCGGGGGGTCGTCCCTCTACCCTCGGTGACCATGCGCGTAGGAATCCTCGGAGCAACCGGGCAGGTCGGTGCCGTCATGCGGCGCCTCCTCGCCGAGCGGAACTTCCCCGTCGACGAGCTGCGGTACTTCGCCTCGCCTCGCTCGGCGGGCCGACAGCTGCCGTGGCTGGACGGCGAGATCACCGTCGAGGACTCCACCACCGCCGACTACGCCGGGCTCGACGTCGTCCTGGCCTCGGCCGGCGCGACCGCCTCGAAGGCCCTCGCCGACCGGATCGCCGCCGCCGGCGCCACCGTGATCGACAACTCCTCCGCGTTCCGCATGGATCCCGACGTGCCCCTCGTCGTGCCCGAGGTGAACGCCCACGAGCTCGACGACATCCCCAAGGGGATCGTGGCCAACCCGAACTGCACGACGATGGTCGCGATGCCGGTCATGAAGCCGCTCGCCGACGAGGCCGGGCTCGAGGCCATGGTCGTGTCGACCTACCAGGCCGTGTCCGGTGCCGGGCTGTCGGGCGTCGAGGAGCTCGACGGGCAGGTCCGCAAGGTGGGCGACGACGCCCCGAAGCTGACCCACGACGGCCGCGCCGCCGAGTTCGGCGAGACCGACAACTTCGTGAAGCCCATCGCCTACAACGTGCTGCCCTTCGCCGGCAGCCTCGTCGACGACGGCCTCGAGGAGACCAACGAGGAGCAGAAGCTCCGCAACGAGTCCCGCAAGATCCTCGGCCTCCCCGACCTGCTCGTCTCGGGCACCTGCGTCCGGGTCCCCGTCTTCACCGGCCACTCGCTGTCGATCAACGCCCGCTTCTCCCGCCCGATCGATCCCGAGCGGGCCCGCGAGCTGCTCGCCGGCGCACCGGGCGTGCAGCTGACCGACGTGCCGACGCCGCTCGACTCGGCCGGCATCGACGACACCCTCGTCGGCCGCATCCGGGTCGACCCCACCTCCGAGCACGGCCTCGCCCTGTTCCTGGCCGGCGACAACCTCCGCAAGGGCGCGGCCCTGAACACGATCCAGATCGCCGAGGCGCTGCTCGAGCGCCGCTGACGCCGGGTCGGCCGTCGGGAGCGCGGTTCTCCGGCCGGCCGATGTCGGGTACGCACGGTTCGTGCTGCTCGGCTACGACCTGTCGGAGAACCACCTGGCCCGCATCGGGCTCGCGCTCGCCGTGGTCGTGGTCGCGATGGTGGCCAGCCGCCTCCTGCGGCGGTTCCTCGAACCCCGCCTGACCCGTCGTCGCACCCCGTCGTTCGGGCGGGTGGTGTCCAAGCTGGTCGGCTGGGGCATCGACGCAGCGGCGATCGTCGCCGCGATCACGATCGCGGCGCCGAGCGTGAAGCCGGTCGACTTCATCGCCGGCCTCGGGATCTTCTCGATCGCCCTCGGCTTCGCGTTCCAGGACATCCTCTCCAACCTGCTCGCCGGTCTGCTGCTGATCCTGCGCCAGCCCTTCGAGCAGGGCGACCAGATCGAGGTGAACGGCCACACCGGCACCATCGAGGGCATCACGATCCGCGAGACGACGATGCGCACCTTCGACGGCCAGCGGGTGATCGTCCCGAACGCCGACGTGTACCAGTCGGCGATCGTCGTCCGGACCGCGTTCGAGCGGCGCCGGACGAGCCTGGAGATCGGCGTCGGCTACGACGACGACCTCGACCTGGCCGAGGGCGCGATCCTCGACGCGTGCCGGGGCGTCGAGGGCGTGGCGGACGACCCCGCCCCCGAGGCGTACCTGGTCGGCCTCGGCGACAACGCGGTGCTGTTCGACCTGCGCTACTGGACCGACCCCCACCAGGCCGACGTCCGACGCATCGAGCACCACGTGTTCAAGGCCGTGAAGCAGCGCCTGGACGCCGAGGGCATCGACATGCCCTTCCCCGTCCGCACGCTCGAGGCCGCCCCGTCGCTGCTCGATGCCATCCGGGCCCGGGACGAGGACGCCGGCGACCGCGGGTCCGGGTCGCGCCCCGGTCAGCAGGCGCAGGGCAGCGAGGCGCAGACCGGGCAGCCCGCGGCGTAGCGCTGGGCGGCCTCGTCCAGGCTCAACCCGAGCTGGTGGGCGAGCGAGGCGACCCACGCGATCACGTCCCCCAGCTCGTGCAGCTGCTGGTCGGGCGTCCCCTTGCGCGTCGCCTGCGCCAGCTCCCCCACCTCCTCGCACAGCCAGGCGATGGTCGGCGCCGTCCCCCGCTCGGCGTCACGGGCGCCGTAGGTGGCGGCGATGGTCTCCTGGAAGGCGGCGATGTCCACGGGCGCCGAGGCTAGGACCCGATCCGGGGCCGCCGGTGTGCGGTGGCGGGCGGGATCCACCACCGCGGCGGGCCCGATCACCACACTGGTCCCCGGATGCGGATCGGACCACGGGGACTGGTCGCCGCAGGCGCCCTCGTGCTGGGGGCGTGCGGCCTGCTCGGGACCGGCGGCGCGGACGTGCTCGTCGCCGCCAGCCCCGCCTCCGGGGACCCCACCGGGGCGCCGGGCCCCGCGACGTCGCCGACGGACGCCGCCGACGCGAGCGCCGGGAGCGACGGCGGGACGATCGCGGTCGACTCCGTGGCGGACGCGCCGACCGAGGCTGCGCCGACCCCGCCACCCGCCCCGGGCGCCCTCGTCGTGGCCGTGGTGGGGACCGGCGACGACGTCGGCCGCGACGCCGTGCTCGCCGCGCTGGCCGAGCGGCCCGACCTCGTCGCCGTCGCGGTCGACGGCCCCGACCCCGTCACCGCCGCCGGGGCCGCCCTGGCCCGCACGCCCGACCTCGTGGTGGTCGGCGCGTCACGGACCTGGGGGCCGGGCGACGGCCCTGCGAGCGACGCGGCCCGACTGGCCGCCGACCACGGCGTGCCGGCCCTGGTCGTGGCCGTGGAGCGGTCCGACGGCGCCGACTGGGGCGCCGTGGCCGGGCAGCTCCTCGAGGTCCTCGACGCCGAGCTCGCCCCGAGCCTGGCCGGCGAGGCGACCCCACGGGCCATCCGGCTGACCGTGCCGTCGTGCCGCCACGGGCTCCTCCGGGGGCGGGTGCCCGCGGCCGCCGTCGACGGCCCGGCGCTGCCGGGCGGGTCGGACTGCCTGGCCGACGTGCCCGGCGG
>CAZCEZ010000019.1:35480-44120 GCA_964497795.1 uncultured Acidimicrobiaceae bacterium
TCGACGGCCCGGCGCTGCCGGGCGGGTCGGACTGCCTGGCCGACGTGCCCGGCGGTGCGCTCGACGAGCGCACCGCCTTCGCCGGCGGGTGGGCCACGATCGCCGTCCTCTGACGGCCCGGCCCTGGTCCGCTCGCGGCTAGCGGGCCATCCCGTACAGGCGCTCGACGGGCAGGCGGAGCAGCAGCCGCCGGTCCTCGACCATGGCCCGGCGGTACTCGTCCCAGTCCGGGTGCTCGCCGGCGACGGCCCGGTAGTACGACACGAGCGCATCGACGGTGGCGTCGTCGGGCGCAGCGGCGACGGGCAGCAGCTCGACGGTCCCCTCGACGACGACGTAGGAGCCGAAGTCGTCGCTGGTGACGTGGAGGCTGGCGCGCGGGTCGCGCCGGAGGTTCGCCGTCTTGGCCCGGCCGTCGGTCACCGAGATCCGGACCTCGTCGCCCTCCAGCACGTAGGCGACGTTCGACAGCTGGGGCCGGCCGTCCCGCTTCAGCGTGGCGAGCACCCCCTGCCGTCGGCTGGCGAGCAGGTCCTGGAGCGCGGTGTCGGCCATGACCGGCCGAACGCCGCACCCCACCGTGGGATTCCCGGCTACCCGTCGGCGCCCTCGCCCCGACCGGCACGGGCCCGGCGCCAGGCCTCGAGGACCTCGGCCTCGGGCATCGGGCCGAGCGTGGTCGGCGGGCCGACCACCACGGTGCGGTTCACGGTCCGGATCCGCTCGTTCAGGTGGGCGGCCAGGGCCCGCACCTCGTCCTCGGATGCCAGGTCGGCCAGACCGGCCATGGCGGCGTCGACCTCGATCCGGATCTGGATGGCCGGCGGCGGTGGCGGCGCGGCGTCCTCCCGGCGGAGCTTGTCCCGGATCCAGGAGTTCTCGTCCCAGCGCCGGTCGAGCGAGCGGAGGGGTCGACCCCGACCCTCGAGGTGGTCGAAGGCTCCCGCCTCCATCCCCTCGCGGATCTGGCGCTCGATCCACGTCTCCCAGGACACCCCGGTCGGCTTCCGCTCCGACATGGACCCACCGTACGACTTCGTGAACCCTTTCACAAGGGGTGATGACCGGGTCCACCGACCGACCACGCAGCGCGGCGGTCCGGCCGACGGGTGCGCGATCCGGTGGCCGCGACCCCGCTCCGTGGCCGCACATCGCGAGATTCGGCCCGATCTGCGTGTTCTGCGGCATTCGCACGTGCGACGCTGGTCAGGCGTCCGGACCGCATGGTCGGGACGCACCAGCCAGCCACCTCCAGCCAGCCACCGGAGCCCCGTGCCCTACACGATCGACCGTCCCCCGACGGCGCCCGCCGCGCTCTCCCGCCACGCGCGCCGGGTGAGCCCGACCGTCCTGCTGCTCGGCACGACCAGCCTGCTCACCGACGTCTCCTCGGAGATGGTCGTGGCCGTCCTGCCGCTCTACGCCACGGTCACCCTCGGCCTGTCCGCCCTGCAGCTCGGGCTCCTCGACGGCATCTACCAGGGCGCGACCGCGCTGGTCCGACTGGCGGGCGGCGCGCTCGCCGACCGGCACCGCCGCCACAAGGAGCTTGCGACCGCCGGCTACGCCGCGTCGGCCGCCACCCGCGTCGGGCTGCTCGCCCTGCCCACCTTCGGCTGGACGGGCGTGATGCTCTTCGTCGACCGGCTCGGCAAGGGCCTGCGGTCCTCTCCCCGCGACGCCATGATCGCCCTGTCGTCGCCGCTGCACCGGCGGGCCGAGGCGTTCGGGGTCCACCGCACCATGGACGCGGCCGGCGCGATGGCCGGCCCCCTCGCCGCGTTCTGGATCCTGTCGCTCACGCCCGAGCGCTTCGACGTCGTGTTCGTGGTCAGCGCCGCCGTCGGCGCCCTCGGCGTGGCCGTGATCGGGCTCTTCGTCCGGAACCCGGAACCGGTCGAGGAGGTCGAGGAGGTCGGGGCGCCCCCGGAGCCCGCTGGGACCGCCGACGACCGAGGTCCCGGTCCGGTCGCCGCCGTGCGGTCGTGGCTGGCGGGCACGCTGCCGGGAGGCGCGGTCCGCCTCGCCCGCGTCGCCGGCCTGCTCGGCCTGGTCACCGTGTCCGACACCTTCGTGTACCTCCACCTGGCCGACACGGCCTCGCTGCCCATCCGCTGGTTCCCGCTGCTCTTCGTCGGGACGGCGATCGCCGCCGTCGGCCTGGCCACGCCGGTGGGGCGAGCCGCCGACCGCATCGGCAGGGGGCGCGTGCTCGTGGCCGGCTACGCCGTGTTCGCCGCCACGATCGCCCTGCTCACCACCTCGACGCTGTCGGCGGGTGCCGCGGTGGCCGTCCTGATCGGCCTCGGCGTGTTCTACGCCTGCACCGACGGGGTCCTCGTGGCCATCACCTCCACCGTCGCCCCGGAGGGACGGGCGGCGACCGCCATCGCCCTCGTCACCACCGCCGTGGCCGTCGGGCGGTTCGGGTCGTCGCTGGGATTCGGGCTCCTGTCCACCACGATCGGCAGCGGCGGCGCCATGGTCGCCTTCCTCGTCGGGCTGGCCGTCGCGGTCCCGCTCGCCGCCCGCTCGCTGCGCACCCTCCCGGAGGTCTGGTGATGAGCACCCGCGCCCGCATCGGGCTCTTCCTCGCCGTGGTCGTCGCCGCATCCGTCGGCGCCGGGGCCTACGTCCAGGCGGCCCGCGCCCCGCTGTCGGCCGAGGCCGAGGCCGTCGACCCCGAGCGCACCCTCGACGACGTGGTCGCCCGCGACCACGTCGCGTTCGTCTCCAACGAGCCCGACGCGTCCTTCGGGCGCGTCGTGCTGGCCGACCTCGACGATCCCGACGCCGACCGGGTCGTCACCGACCTGACCTGCGACCGGGTCGACGTCGGCGAGCGGGACGGCGAGGTGCTCGGCATCTGCCTGCGGTCCGACCGGGGCGTGGTCACCACGTTCGAGGCGGTGCTCTTCGACGGCGACTTCGCGCCGGTGCGCACCGTCGACCTGGCCGGCTCGCCGAGCCGCACCCGGCTCTCCCCCGACGGGACCCGGGCCGGCATCACCGTCTTCGTGGCCGGCCACTCGTACCTCGACTCGGGGTTCTCGACCCGCACGTCGATCCTGGACACGGCCACGGGCGACGAGCTGGCCGAGCTGGAGTCCTTCGCGGTGCTCCGCGACGGCGAGCCGTGGCGGCGCGAGGACGCCAACCTGTGGGGCGTCACCTGGATCGACGAGGACGCCTTCCACGCCACCCTCGGCACCCTGGACGACACCCACCTCGTGCGGGGCTCGCTGTCGGCCCGGACCCTCGAGGTCGTCGCCGACCACGTCGAGTGCCCGTCGCTCTCGCCCGACGGCACCCGGGTCGCGTTCAAGCACCAGACCGTCGACGGCACCGGTCGGGTCCACTGGCAGCCGGCCGTGCTCGAGCTGGCCACCGGCGAGGTGACGCTGCTCGCCGAGGACCGCCACGTCGACGACCAGATCACCTGGCTCGACGACGGCACCGTCGTCTACGGCCTGCGTCGGGAGGGGGCGTTCTCCCCCGCGACCGACCTGTGGGCCGTGCCCGCGGACGGCACGGGCGAGCCGACCAAGCTGGCCACCGGGGCGTGGTCACCGGCCTTCGAGGCGGGGCGGTAGGTCCCACCCGCCGACGGGGCGGGTCCGAGCGGAGCACCCGTTCGCCAGCCGGAGGACGGGGGTTCGCGCACGAGGGGGTGGGCGAGGATCCGATCGGACCTCGGGGTGGGCGCCGTGCCGCCCCGGGAACGACGAACGCCGGCCGCCCCCGGAGGGGTCGACCGGCGTCTCGTCGTCCGGGGTCCGGATCAGCTGGTGCTGGTGAGCGCCTTGAACTCGTCGGAGTCGGCGAAGAGGCCGAGCAGCTTCAAGCGGTCGAAGCCGTCCTCGAGCGCACCGATCCAGTGGGCCCTGCCGGCGTCGTCGGCGATGCGGCCGAACGTGCTGACGTAGGCGAAGTCCACGAAGGTCCCGTCGTCGGCACCGAGCAGGTCACCGAAGCGGGCCTGGAACTCGGGCGAGTCGGCGAGGCCGAAGATGACGTCGGCGTTGCTGCCGGTCTCCGCGGCGTCGACCCAGTGGGCGAAGCCCGGGCCGTCGGGGCTGCGGTTGAGCAGCGTCGCGTAGTAGCGGGTCACCTGACCCTCCACGCCGGAGGTCCCGCCGTAGGGGGCGGGGATGCGGACCTCGGTCAGCGTCAGCGCGCCGCACACCGCGGGGGCCGTCGCCTCGAGGGGGAGGTCCTCGCTGAGGGAGCTCCGGGCCTCGCCGTCGTAGGCGCCGCTGTCGTCGAAGTCGACGCCGTGGAGCACGACCACGGCGCGACCGAGGTCGGTCGCGACCGACTGGCCGAGCGCCACCGGGGCACGCATGTACTCGTAGGCGCCGTCGGTGCCGGCGGGGTAGCGGTCGACGGCGAGGGCCGACGACGGGCTGGTGTCGCC
Source organism: uncultured Acidimicrobiaceae bacterium (assembly GCA_964497795.1). GTDB lineage: Bacteria > Actinomycetota > Acidimicrobiia > Acidimicrobiales > Salinilacustritrichaceae > Salinilacustrithrix. The sequence continues at coordinate 39,898 of CAZCEZ010000019.1, forward strand.
CTCGGTGGTCAGCGAGGTGACCACGCCGCCGTAGAAGGGCGCGCCCTCCGCGGTGGAGACGATGCCGTCGCCGTCGGCGTCCGCGCCGGCGACCGTCGGGCAGGAGGACTCACCCTCTGCCAGCGTGTGGATGTGCTGGGCGTGCGGCGAGCCGTCGGGGGTCATCCCCGTGGCCGCGATGTCGATGACGGCCTTGTCCTGGCCGAACACCTCGATGGTGACCGTGGCCGATGCGCCCGGCGCGTTCACCGGGGTGAGCTCGGCCGTGTACACGTTGCGGAGCTGGCCCTCGTGGGCCGCTCCGGCAGCGGGAGCGGCGAGCACGCCGGCCGTCATGGCCAGACCGGCTGCGGAGAGCAGTGCCTTCTTCTTGTTCATGGGAGGGTTCCTCGGGTCGTCGATGTGGGCAGACGGAGGCCCGCAGGGAAAGGTCCCGCCCACCTGCTCTACGCCACTGCTCCACGGCCGGATGACGGCGACCCGACCGGAGGGCACAGGTGTCCGGCGGCGGGGCGCGCCCATCCAGGCGTCGAGCCGGCCTCGTACCAACAGATGTGCGCCCCCTCCTGATCGCTGTCGCCCTCTCCACCTTCGTGCTCGCCGCCTGCGGCGGCTCGGGCGAGGAGGAGTCGAGCGCACCGTCGTCCACGACGACCACCGAGGCCGACCAAGAGGCCTCGGACACGACGACCTCGACCACGTCGACCACGTCGACCACCGAGGCCGACCCGGAGGCCCCCGACGCGACGACGTCGACCACCGCACCGGCTGCGACGACGGCGCCCACGACGGCAGCAGCGCCCACCACCACGACGGCGCCGAGGACGACGGCGGCGCCCTCGACCACGGCCGCCCCGACCACCACGGCAGCGCCCACCACGACGGCGGCGCCCACGACGACGGCGGCGCCGGTGTCCCGCTCCGTCGAGATCCGCGACTTCGCCTACTCGCCCGATCCGCTGTCGGTCCCGGTCGGCTCCACGGTCACCTTCACCAACCGGGACGACGTCGCCCACACCGCCACCGACCGGGGCGGATCGTTCTCGTCGGGTTCGATCCAGCGCGACCGCTCCTTCACGGTCACCTTCGACCAGGCCGGCAGCTTCCGCTACTTCTGCGAGTTCCACGGCAACATGGCCGGCACGGTGAACGTCGGCTGAGCGGCGGCTCCGACCGCCGTCGTGGTCCGAGCCCGGGTGGTCCCGGCCCCGGGTGGTCCTAGCCTCGGAGACGTGCCCACGACCCCCGTCCTCGAGCACCGCTTCGTCGAGGCCGTCCCCGGACTGGCCGCCGAGTGGCAGCCCACGGCCGTCCCCACGCCCTCGCTCGTGGCGCTGAACGGTGCGCTGGCCGACGAGCTCGGCATCGACCGCGAGTGGCTGGCCAGCGACGAGGGCGTCGCCGTCCTCGCCGGCAACGCGGTCCCGGACGGGGCGCGTCCGGTCGCCATGGCCTACGCAGGCCACCAGTTCGGGGCGTGGAACCCGCAGATGGGCGATGGCCGCGCCCTGCTGCTCGGCGAGGTCGTCGACCGGTCCGGTGTGCGCCGCGACCTGCACCTCAAGGGCTCGGGTGCCACGCCGTTCGCCCGCCGGGGCGACGGCAAGGCGACGCTCGGTCCGATGCTGCGCGAGCTGCTGCTCGGCGAGGCCATGCACGCCCTCGGCGTCCCCACGACGCGGATGCTCGCCGTGGTCACCACCGGCGAGGTCGTCGCCCGCCAGGGTCCCGAGCACGGGGCGGTGCTGACCCGGGTCGCCGCGAGCCACCTCCGCGTCGGCACGGTCCAGTACGCATCGCAGCTGGCCGACCCGGAGGTCCTGCCCGCCCTGGTCGAGCACGTGCTCCACCGCCACCACCCCGCGGCGGTCGGGTCGGACCGCCCCGCCCTCGCCCTGCTCGACGCCGTCGCCGGCGTGCAGGCCGAGCTGGTCGCCCGCTGGATGGCGCTCGGGTTCATCCACGGGGTCCTCAACACCGACAACGTCACCCTGTCCGGCGAGGGCATCGACTACGGGCCCTGCGCCTTCATGGACCGCCACGACCCGGCGACCGTGTTCTCCTCGATCGACCACGGCGGCCGGTACGCCTACGGGAACCAGCCCGGCATCACCCTCTGGAACCTGACCCGCCTCGCCGAGGCCCTGCTCGGGCTGATCGACGAGGACCGCGAGACCGCCGTCGGGCTGGCCACCGAGGTGCTCGACGGCTTCGCCGACCGCTACGAGCGCGCGTGGACCGCCGCGATGCTGGCCAAGGTCGGCCTGCCGGACGAGCCGGGTGCCGACCCGGCGAACGACGCGCTGGTCGCCGGGCTCCCCGACGCGATGACCGCCGCGCGCGCCGATCACACCGGCACCTTCCGGGCCCTGGCCGACCACCTCCGGGGCGACGACCGAGCCCTCGGGCGCGTCGCCGGAGCCGGCCCCGACGCCCTGCACGCGTGGGTGGAGCGCTGGGAGCAGGCGCTCGGTGACGCCGACCGCACGGCGACCGCCGACGCGATGGACGCCCGGAACCCGGTCTACATCCCCCGGAACCACCTGGTGCAGGAGGCGCTGCAGTCGGCCGAGCGGGGCGACCTGTCCCCGTTCGGCACCCTGCTCGACCTGCTCCGCTCGCCCTTCACCGAGCGCGACGGGTTCGAGGCCCACGCCGAACCGGCACCCGAGGGGTTCGACGAGGGCTTCCGGACCTTCTGCGGGACCTGACCGGGACACCGGCGGGCCTCGGTCGACCCCGAGCGACGACCGGGCCAGACGAGACGAGGACGATCACCGTTCCGCACCGGGCGGCCGGTAGCCGTCGAGCAGGGCGACGAGCTTCTTCGGTGCGAGCAGGCAGTAGCTCTCCGTGAGGACCTCCCGGACCTCGTCCCAGTCGGTCGATCCCTCCCGGAGGACCATGGCGACGAGCCCCGGCCCCCAGCCGGGGAAGAACGGATCGCCGACGGAGACCAGTGCGTCGAGCTCGTCGCCGGCAGCGTGGAACGTGACGTAGGTGACCGGCTCGCCCTCGAGCTCCCGGCTGACGAGGTGCGCCAGCGTGCTCCCTCGGATGCGCCAGCGCACCCCCTCGAACGCCTGCTCCTCGTAGGCCTCGGGCAGGTGCGCGCACGCCGCACGGACGCGGCGGACGATCGGCGAGGGCACGTCGGAGTGGTCGATGTCGGGGGTGTTCACCGTCGGCATCCTGCCCCGGTCGGGGCTGGCGCTGCCGAGGTCCGACTCCGGGGTGCTCGTCCCGGCCATCGGTGGCAAGGTGGCCGGACCTGTCGTCGCCGGGGGCCACGTGCGGACCCTCGCCCTCGCCGGTTCGTCCACTGCGACCACGGAGCGCCTCCCATGACCGACCAGACCAGGCCCGGACGCCTCGCAGACCGGGTGGCCCTCGTCGTGGGCGCCGGCCAGACCGCCGGCGAGACCATCGGCAACGGACGAGCGACGGCCATCACCTTCGCCCGCGAGGGCGCACGCCTCGTCCTCGCCGATCGCGACGCCGGCTCGGTCGAGGCGACCGCCGACCTCGCCCGCGCCGAAGGGGCCGAGGTCGTGACCGTCGTCGCCGACATCGCCGCCGACGACGGACCCGACCGCGTCGTCGCTGCGAGCGTCGAGCACTTCGGCCGTCTCGACATCCTCCACAACAACGTGGGCATCGGTCACGGCGACGGTCCACCCCACCACCTCGACGACGAGGCCTACGACCGGATCCTCGACGTGAACCTCCGGGCCATGTGGCGCACCTGCCGTGCCGCAGTCCCCGTGCTGCGGGCCAACGGCAACGGCGCCATCGTCAACGTGTCGTCGCTCGCCTCGATCGCCGCCGCCGGCAACCTCACCGCCTACAAGCTGTCCAAGGCCGGGGTGAACGCGCTGACCCAGAACCTCGCGCTGACCAACGCCCGTCACGGGGTCCGGGCCAACGCGATCCTCCCCGGCTTCATCGACACGCCGATGGCCGTCGACGCCGCCGTCCGCGACGGCTCCACCGACCGAGCGGCCTACGCCGACGCACGCGCGCGGATCGTCCCCATGGGCCGCCAGGGAACGGCGTGGGACGTCGCCAACGCCGCCCTCTTCCTGGCCTCCGACGAGGCGGCGTTCATCACCGGGGTGCTGCTCAACGTGGACGGCGGCCAGGCAGCGCGCGTGGGCTGAGCGGCGGACGAACCGGCACGGCCGCGGGATCCACGCGGGTTGACCGACCCCAGACGCGAATCA
>CAZCEZ010000020.1:0-43620 GCA_964497795.1 uncultured Acidimicrobiaceae bacterium
GACCGGCGGCAGAACTCGACCAGGTCCCACACGATGAGGAAGTAGCCGGGGAAGCCGAGGGTCTCGATCAGGGCGAGCTCGTGGTCGATCTGGTCCCAGGCGCCGGGGACGCGCTCGCGGTCCCGCGTGCCGTAGCGGCGGGTGGCCCCCTCCTCCACGATGCGGCGCAGCAGGGCCATCTCGGTGAGCGGCGCGCCGTCCGGGCCGGGCGGGCACGGGTAGGGCGGCAGGGCCGGGGCCACGAGGTGCAGGTCGAACGCGCAGGCCCGACCCAGCTCGGCGGCACGCTCCACGGCACCCGGGTAGCGGGCGAAGCGCCGGGCCTGCTCCTCCCCCGAGCGCAGGTGGGCGGTGGCGGCCGGGGGCAGCCAGCCGTCGGCGTCGTCCAGGCTGCGCCGGGCCCGGACCGCGGCCACGGCCGTGGCCAGGCGCCGGTCGGCCGGGGTGGCGTAGTGGACGTTGTTGGTGGCCACGACCTCGACCCCGACCCGGTGGGCGAGCAGGGCGAGGGCGTCGTTGCGGGCCGAGTCGAGCGGGTCGTGGTGGTCCCACAGCTCGACGGCGACGTTGCCCGCGCCGAACGTGGCGACCAGGCGGCGCAGCTCGCGCTCGGCGGCGGCCGGGCCGTGGGCGGTCAGGGCGCGGTTGACCGCACCCTTGCGGCACCCGGTCAGCACCAGCCACTCCCCGCCGTGGGCCCGACCCCAGTCGACGTCGTCGTAGACCGGGCGGCCCTTCTCCCGGCCGGCGAGCTGCGCGGTGGAGATCACGTCGGCCAGGCGGGCGTAGCCGGCCGGGCCCCGGGCCAGGACGAGCAGGTGGGAGCCCTCCGGGTCGGGCACGCCGTTCTGGGCGCCGGACAGGCCCAGGGACAGCTCGGCCCCGAACACGGTGGGCAGGGAGGCGGCCCGGGCCGCCTCGGCGAACCGGACGACGCCGGCGAAGCCGTCGTGGTCGGTCAGGGCCAGGGCCTCGAGGCCGAGGCGCACGGCCTCCTCGGCCAGGGCCTCGGGGTGGCTGGCCCCGTCGAGGAAGGAGAAGCACGAGTGGCAGTGCAGCTCGGCGTAGGGCACCGACGAGGCCCGCCGGACCAGGTCCGGCGGGGGGACGTAGGAGGGCCGGTGGTACGACCAGGCCGGGCTGTCGCCGCCGTCGCCCTGGGACCGGGTCGGCTTGCGGTGGCGGGTGGCGGCGTCGCCCCCGTCGGCCAGGCGGTCGTGCACCTCCTGCCAGCCGAGGTGGTCGGCCGAGTTCCACCGCTCCTGCCGGACCCGACGGCGGCCCGCCGCGCGAGGCTGGGGACCCTCCTCGGCCGGTCGGTCCGACAGCGCCCGCTCCAGCTCGGACCAGGGCACGTGGGGGTTCTCGAAGCCCATGCCCCGATCGTCGACCGAACACCTGTTCGATGTCAAGGGGTGCCGTCGAGGACGCCCGGGCGATCGACGACCCTGGGCAGGGGAACCCCGCTGCGGAGCGGAAGCATCGGAGGTGGCGGCACGATGCGCAGGACCGGAGGACCTCGTCGGAAGCAGCGGAACCGGCGCATCCGGCAGAACCGGAGCACCCGACCGATCGCGGGCTACCGTGTGGCCCGCGTCGCCGCCGACCGCGGTGACCCGACCTGGCGCCATGACCGATCGACGACCTGCCGGCGACGTCCGGCGACGCTCCCTCGCCGCGACCGCACTCGGCATCACCCTCGCCGTGGTCGTCGCGTCGCTCCAGTCCGCCGAGCTGCCCCGCCTCCGGCCGGGCCTCGCCGTCATCTTCGCCCTCGCCGCCTTCGGCGCCGGCATCTCCGGCTGGCTGCTCGTGGAGCTCGGGCGCATCCAGGACCGCCCGGCCCTCCGCTGGGTCGGCGCAGGCAACCTGGCCACCTCCCTGGCACTCGGCGTGCAGCTGCTCGGCTTCCCGGGCATCGCCCCCGGGGGCGGCGTCCTCGGCACCGACTCCGACGGCGCCGCGTGGCTGTACCTGCTGGCCCACGCGACGATCCCCCTCGCCGTGCTGGCCGGCGCTCGTCGCTGGTCGCCCCGGCTCCAGCCGGCCCTCGTGTCGGTCACGGCCCTGGCCGCGCTGGCCGTGGCGGCCAACCGCATCGTGGACGTGCCCGACCTGTTCGTGGACGGCGACCGCTACGGCGGCCCCCTCGTGCTGGCCATGGGCGCGCTCACCGTCGCCACCCTCGCCGCCGCCGCCGGCTGGTACCGCCTCGTCGGCGACCGACCGCTCGGGACCGAGGCCTGGGTCGGGGTGTCGCTCCTGCTCCACGCCGCGGACGTCGGGCTGCACACCTTCGCCGGCGGGCGCTTCACCGACCTGTGGTGGGCGTCGCTGGGCATGCGGTCGGCCCAGTACGTGGTGCTCACCGCAGGCCTGCTCGTCAACCTCACCAACCTGCACCAGGACCTCCACGACTACGTCGACGACACCGAGCGCCACCGGCTGCGGCTCGAGACCGACGCGACCCGCGACTTCCTCACCGGGCTGCTGAACCGCCGCGGCCTGCTCCACGCCGCCGAACCCGCCCTCGCCCGGCCCGGGGTCCGCGCCGCCGTGCTGGTCATCGACCTGGACGGCTTCAAGGACGTCAACGACGAGCTCGGGCACGAGATGGGCGACGAGATGCTCCGGAACGTCTCCCGGGCCATCGAGGCCTCGGTGCGGGGCGCGGACCTCGTGGCCCGCTGGGGAGGCGACGAGTTCGTGGTGCTCCTCGTCGACGTCGACGACGCCGAGCTGGCCGAGGTCCGGACCCGGGTGCAGGACAACGTCGGCGCCGTCTCGGATGCGTCGCTCGGCGCCTGCGTCCTCGGCGGCCAGGACCTCGACGCGGTCCGCGAGGCCATCGACCGGGCCGACCTCGCCATGCTCGGCGTCAAGCGCGGACGGCGCGACCGACGGGCGCCGACGACGACGTGGCGCGGAGATCCCGACCCGGATCCCTCCACTTCGGTTGTGGACGTCCGATAAGGGGGGCCGTGGCACGAGCGGCTCGTGCCGGAGCCCCTCGATGCACCTCGCCCTCCCCACCGTCTCCGCCCCGCCCGAGGGCCACGTCCGCCGACGCGACGTCTCGCTCACCGCCGCCGCGGTCGTCGCGCTCGTCGTGGCCGCGACCGTCGGCCGCGGCAGCCTGCACGCCCTCCGCCCGCTGCTCCCGGTGGTGTTCACCACCTCCGTGCTCGGCGCGCTCGTGTCGGGTGGGCTGCTGCTGTCCCTGTCGCGGATCCAGGAGCGACCCGCCCTGCGCTGGATCGGCGTCGGGAACCTGGCGGCGGCCGCCGCCATGACGATCCAGCTCGCCGGCTTCCCCGGCATCGCCCCCGGCGGCGGGCTGCTCGGGACGAGCGCGGACGGCGCCGCCTGGCTCTACCTGGTGTGGCACACGGCCATCCCCCTCACCGTGGTGGCCGCCGTCGTCGGCGTCGACCGACGCTGGCAGTGGCCCGTGGTCGCCGCGACCGCGACCGTCTCGCTGGTCGTGGCCGCCAACCGCCACGTCGAGGTGCCCGCCCTCTTCGACGACGCCCTCGCCTACGTCCGGGGCCTCGAGCTCGCCATGGGCGCGCTCACCCTCGTCACGTTCGCGACCGTCCTCGCCTGGTACCGGTCCGTCGGTCGCGCCCCCCTGGGCACCGAGGCCTGGGTCGCCGTCTCCCTGACCCTGCACGGCTTCGACGTGGCCACCCACACCGTGGCCCAGGAGCGCTTCACGGCCCTGTGGTGGGCGTCGCTGGGCAGCCGGGGCGGGCAGTACGTGGTCCTCGCCGCCGGGCTGCTCCACCACCTGACCCGGCTCCACCAGGACCTGCACCGCTACGCCCGCAGGACCGAGGCCGACGGCCGGGCGACGGCGACGGCCGCCGCCACGGACCACCTCACCGGCCTGCTCAACCGTCGCGGGCTCGAGGTCGGCTACCTCGACGTCGCCGGGCGGGCCGGGGCCACGGCCGCCGTGGTCGTGATCGACCTCGACGGCTTCAAGGCCGTCAACGACGCCCACGGCCACGACGCCGGCGACGACCTGCTCCGGTCCGTGGCCACCGCGCTCGTCGGCGCCGTCCGGGACGGGGACCTCGTGGCCCGCTGGGGCGGGGACGAGTTCGTGGTCCTCCTGCCCGACACCACCGACGTCCTCGCCGAGCTGGTCCGGTCCCGGATCGTGGACCTGCTCGCACCCGTGGCCTCGGCCAGCGTGGGCAGCGCCCACTTCGCACCCGTCGACCCGGCCTCGCTCGAGGAGGCCATGGCGCGGGCCGACGCCGGGATGTACGCCGACAAGCGACGCCGTCAGGCCCCGACCGGCTGAGGCACCGGGCCCCGATCGGACCCGGCCGCGAGCGACCCCTCGGGCCGCTCCGCTGCCCACAGCCGGGCCGGGACCCGACCGAAGGCTCGGATCCGGGCCACGGGCGGGGCCACGGGATCGCCCAGCACGTCGACGACGGACGCCGCGACACCGGCGGCCCGGGCCCGGCGGGCCACGGCGACCAGGGCGCGGTCGAGGCCCACGGGCAGGTGGGCGTCGCCGTCGTCGAGCCAGCGGGCCAGGTCGTCGGCGAGCGCACTCGCGGCACCGGACCTGGCGGAGGCGGAGGCGGAGGTGGTCGCTGAGGCGGTGGTGGAGGTCATGCCCGGACCGTACGAAGCCGTGATCATCAGGACCAGCGAATGTTCCTGGACCTGTTGATCAGCACAGCTGATGCACCTACGGTGGGGGCGTGCACGCCCCCGACCTCGAGCTCCGCCACCTCGCGACCCTGCTGGCCGTGGTGGACGCCGGGACCTTCGGCCGGGCCGCCGACGCGCTCGGCTACACGCAGTCCGCGGTCAGCCAGCAGGTCGCGGCGCTGGAGCGGACGGTCGGGATGCCCGTGTTCGACCGCCCGAAGGGACCCCGTCGGGTCACGCTCACCCCGGCGGGCGAGCTGCTCGCCGGCCGGGCCCGCCGCCTGCTGGCCGAGGTGGCCGACGTCGCCGACGAGCTCGACCGGCTCCGGCGGGGCGTCACCGGGCGCATCGTGCTCGGGACCTTCCAGTCCGCATCGGTCCAGCTGCTCCCCGACCTCGTCGGGGCCATGCGGTCGACCCGGCCCGAGGTCGAGCTCGGGCTCGTCGAGGACGACGACCAGGACCGGCTGCTCGGCGGCCTGATCGAGGGGACCCTGGACGTCACCTTCACCGTCGACCCGCCCGCGCACCCCGACCTGCACCACGAGCCGCTCGGGGCCGACCCCTTCCTGGTCGTCACCCGGGCCGGCGAGCTCCCGGGGCCGACCGCGTCCGTCGGCGACCTCGACGGGGTGCCGATGATCGGCCAGAACCCGACGACCGTGTGCCAGCTGCTGATCGACGAGCGCCTCGCCGCCGTGGGCCTGCGACCCGACTACGTGTTCCGCAGCCAGGACAACCAGGCGGTGCAGGGCATGGTGCGCTCGGGGATGGGGCGAGCCGTGATGCCGTCGCTGGCCGTGGACCACGACGACCCGGGCGTGGACGTGTGGCCCCTCGACCCCCCGGTGCCGCCCCGGGTGCTCCACCTCAGCTGGCGGGTGGACCGGACGGCGGTGCCCGCCCTGGACCACCTGGTGGGCCTCGCCCGCGACGTGGCCGAGCGGCGCCTGGACCCCGTCCCGGTCACGACGTAGGCCGGCCCGGGATCGGCCCCGTCACAGCGGGAGCGCGAGGGCCCCGGCGATCCAGGCCAGGAGCGGCCGGGCCTCCTCGGCCAGGCCGACGAAGCGGTCCACGAAGCCGGACCCGGTGACCTGGGCCTCGGTCAGGGGCCGGGACACGATGCAGGACGTCCGGTTCAGGTCCTCGATGAGCGGGTGGTCGGTGGCGAAGCCCTTCGGGGCCCGGACCAGCGAGTCGCCGCCGAAGGACCAGGCGTTCCGGGGCGAGACCACGGCGTCGCGGGCGGCGACCCAGGCGTCGGGGTCCTCGACCATGGCCTGGCGCAGGACCTTCAGCGCCGGGGTGGGCGGCCGGTAGCAGCCGGCGCCGATGAAGCAGTTCCCGGGCTCGAGGTGGAGGTAGACGCCGGGGGCGACCACGTCGCGGCCCCGCTCGTGGGCGAAGAAGGTGCCGACGTGGGTCTTGTACGGGGACTTGTCGTTCGAGAACCGCACGTCGCGGTGGATGCGGAACATCGACCCGCCCTGCTTGCGGGCGTCGGCGGTGAGGTGGGCCGAGACCCGGGACCGCAGGGGCTCGCGGACCTCCTCCACGAAGGCGAGGACGGGACCCCGGACGTCCTGCTCGTACCGGTCCCGGTTGGCCTCGAACCACTCCCGCTCGTTGTGGACCTCGAGGTCCTGGAGGAAGTCGAGCAGGTCCGGGGCGAAGGAGCGGGCCACGACCGGGAGGGTACGGGCCGCAGGCGGGAGGCGGGCGGCTAGTCGTAGGTGGCGACGGCCGCCCAGGCACCCCCGGCCAGGACGACGAGGCGGGCCACGCCGTCGGCGGTGACGACCTGGAAGCGGGCCCGACGGTCGTGGCGGTCGGGGTCCCACCAGCGCTCGTCGACGGGCCAGGGCCCCGCCCAGGACGCGACCGGCAGCCGCAGCCGCCGGGTGGTGCCCGGCTCGGGCACGACGAGCACGGCGGGTTCGGCGGTCACGTGGCAGCGGCCGTCGACGACCACGGTCGCCCCCCGGGCGTCGACGAGGTCCACGGGGACGGGCTCGGGGTGGAGGGTGGCCGGCGCCGGCGTCGGGAGGCGACCGGGCCACGGCGGGGCGGCGGGCTCGTCCACGTGACGGGCCGCGGCGAGGTCGACGGCGGCGGCCGGCACGAGGCGGACCTGCTCGGCCGGGTCCCGCCCACCGGCCGGCTCGGGCACGAGGACCGCCTCGGCGCCGAGCAGGCCCTGGACCCGGGCCACGGCCCGCACGGCCCGGTCGGCGGCGCCGGCGTCGGCGCCCCAGAAGCCGAGCTGGTGGCCGTCGGCGGCGAGGACCTCGTCGGGTCGGATGCGGAGCCGGACGATGCCGGCGGTCGGGCGGCGGCGCGGGTTGGCGTGGAGCCAGCCGTCCATCTGCCAGCGGACCCGGTCGGCGATGGCGCCGGCGGTCAGGCCACCGCCGGTCTCGGCGGTGGCGTGGCGCCACACCCGCTCGGAGCGCTCGCCGTGCTCGGTCTCGGCCGTGACCACGATGCGGCTGCACACCGAGCCCCGCGCTGCGAGCCGACCGTGGAGGTCCTCGGCCAGGGCCCGGGCCGCGAAGGCGAGCGGGGCGACCTGGTCGGCGGGCGGGTCGAGCTCGGTCTCGCAGACCAGGTCCGGCGGCGGGGGCTCGGTGGCGGGGGGACGGACGTCGAGGCCGCGGGCGAGGCGGTGGGCCTCGAGCCCCACGGGCCCGAACCGGCCGTGCACGTCGCCGACCGGGAGCGCGGCCAGGTCGCCCAGGGTGGCCATGCCGAGGCGGACCAGGACGTCGGCCAGCTCGGGACGGTCGAGGGAGGCCAGCGACAGGGGGGCCAGGTACGCCCCGGAGGCACCGGGGGCCACCACCCAGACCGGCGCGGGGGCGGGGTCGTCGGGCACGGGGTGCACCGCCCGACGCCGGGCGGTGCGGGCCGCCTGGGTCGCGGCGAAGGGCCCGTCGGCCACGCCCACGGCGACCTCGGCCCCGTGGAGCACCTCGTCCACGGCGGCCACGGCCCGGCGGGCCAGGGCCTCGTCGCCCCCGAAGTAGCGGGACGGCCCGCGGGTCGGGAACGCGCACCGACCGGGCCGGGCCACCTCCAGCCGGGGGGTCAGCGCCTCGAGCGCGCCGACCACGACCTCGAAGGCACGGGCGTCGCGCTCGGGGTCGTGGTCGAGCACCACCAGGCCGGGGCAGCGCCCCTGGGCCTCCCGTCGACGCTGGTGGCGGGCGACGCCGAGGGCCCGGGCCGCGGCGTTGGCCGCCACCACGCGGTTGGCCCGGAAGGCCGCGGCGGGGACCGCCGGGTCGGCCCGGGCCGCGACCAGGGGCCAGTCGGGCACCCACACCACCAGGGTCCGGACCGGCACGTCGGCCGGCGGACCCTCGGGGTCGACCCGGCGGGGCCGCAGCAGGGTCACCGCCGGACCGCCCGACGCAGGGGCACGGGGTCGGGCACGACGGCCTCGACGCCGCCACCGGCCGCCGGGAGCCACAGCTCGGCCCGGCGGGGGCGGGCCGCCTCCCGGCGACCGCCGGACTCGACCACGACCCGGCGGGCCCGGAGGTGGCCGTGCCCCTCCCCCAGCCCCTCCCAGGCGGCCGAGCCCACGGTCAGCGACACGTCCGCGCCCTCGGGCCACCCGGTGCCGGCCGCACCCGGCACCGCCGACCCGACCCGCACGAGCACGGCGCCGCGCTCGCGGGTGCGGGCCGCCAGGCGCCGGGCCTCGCCCCCCGACACGCGACGGCCGTCGGCGGGGACGTGGACCAGGACGACCTCGAAGGCGTCGACCAGGGCGGCGACCACGGCGGACCAGGGGTCGGTCATGCCCGGCTCCTGGCCGGGGTCGGCCACCAGCACCAGCCGGTCGAGCGACACCCCGAGCTCGGCGGCGGCCACGAGCCCCAGCGAGGGGAAGCCGACCGCGGCGACCCAGGCGCCGTCGGCCGAGGGACCGGCCGCCACGGCCAGGGCGAGGGACGTGGCCGCCGGACCGGACACCGACACCGACGAGCCCCGGCGCAGCCCGCCGGGCAGGAGCGCCTCGAGCGCGGGCAGGACCGGGAGGCGCTGCTCCCGTGCCAGGGTGGTCGGCCCCACCTGCTCGGCGAGGCGGGCCAGGGCGGCACGGTCCACGCCCGGGCGGTGCAGCGGCCCGGTGCCGGGGGTCGCCACGTCGTCGTGGAGGTGCTCGGCCCGGCCCATGCCGCCAGTATCGAACACCTGTTCGACGGGGGTCAACCCGTCGCCGCCCCTGGGAGCGGCCCTAGGAGTGGGTGGAGATGGCGTCCAGGACGCCGACCACGGCCCGGGCGTCGGGCGCCCAGTGGTCCGCCCCGATGGCCTCGGCCGAGGCCCGGTCGGGCAGGGCCCGACCACCCACGAACACCGGGACGGCCGCGGCGTCGCGGACCGCCTCGATCGTGGCCCGGACGGCGTCCTCGTTGCCCGGCATGGTGGCGCTGATGCCCACGGCGAGCAGCCGGTCGACCCCGGCCACGGCCTTGCCGAAGGAGAGGGCGGGGACGTCGGCGCCCAGGTCCTGCACCTCGAAGCCGGCCAGGCGGATCACGTCGGCCACGATGCGCACCGGGAGCGCGTGCTGCTCGTTCGGTGCGGCCCCGACCACGACCACGCCCCGGCTGACGCCCCGCCGTGCGAACCGGTTGCCGAGCACGGCCAGGGTCTGGGAGATGATCACCGACGCCCGGTGCTCGACGGCGACGTCGACCTCGCCCGCCTCCCAGCCGCTCCCGATGGCCTCCATGGCCGGGGCGACGACGTCGACGTACACGTCGACGGGGTCCGACCCGGCGGCGAGCGAGGCCTCGAGCACGCCCATCGCCCCCTGGCGGTCGCCGGCGAGCAGCCGGCGCTCGAGGCGGCGAGCCCAGTCGGCGTGCCGCTTCGGACGGCCTGCGTCGTCGGCCTCCTCGGCGGGCGCCTCGCGCTCGGCCCGGAACAGCTCCAGGTCGTCCCGCTCGACGACCCAGGCCCGACCGTTGCGGTGGGCGACGAGGAGGCCCAGCCGCACGTAGCGGTAGGCGGTCATGTAGTGCACGCCGAGCTCGTCGGCGGCTTCCTGCAACGTCAGTGCGTCGGACACCTCACCCACCTCCTCGGACGGCTCGCGGGCGACGCGGGATGGTCCGGTCGTCGGCGACCGGAGGAGGGCCGACGACCGGACCTGCGCATCCAGACACCCGATCCATCGACCTACCGGTGCCCGACTTTAGCACTAACCCCAGTCTGCGGGACCAGGGACCTCGGTCACCGATCCCCGAGGGACCGGCGCACCACGCCGTCCTCGACGAGCGAGACGAGCTCGTCCCCGACGACGAGCGCACCGGTCCGGCACGCCGGCGCCTCGGGCGTGCCGGCCAGGACCGACGGTCGGACCGCGGCGCCCGCGACGGGGACCTCGAGCCGCTCGACCAGGCCGCTGACGAACCCGCACAGCACCAGGCCGCCGGCGCCGTCGTCGGCGAGCGACGACGGGGCCCGCCGGCCGTCGAGGTCGACCACGTCCACGGTGCCGTCGACCCCGACCCGGGCGAGGCGCTCCGGATCGTCCCCGGGGGCGTTGTCGGCGATCCACACCTCGCCGTCGAGCACGGTCAGGGCGAAGGGGTTGTGCCACCCGCCGGCGACGACGGACGGGACCTGGTCGCTCGGGCCCGACGGGTCGAGGGCGAGGACCTTGCCGTTCGGGGTCGCCGGGTCCGGCACGGCGGCGGGGTCCTGGAGCTCGCCGACGCCGACCAGCAGCTCGTCGCCCCGCACGGCCAGGGTGCCGCCGTTGGCGACGCGGGTCGTGACCGGGCCCTCCCACACGAGCGCCGACGAGGCGGCGGGCAGCAGCCGGCCCACGACCAGGCGGCCGTCCTCGGCGCGCACCCACGAGGCCCACAGGACGAGGCCGTCCTCGCCGTCGGCGGCGGCGAGCCCGAGCAGCCCCCGCTGGCCCTCGGTGGCGAGCTCGTCGGGCACCCGGGCGAGCGTCGATGCCCCACCGTCGTCGTCCAGCACCCGGACCTCGCCCGTGGTGCGCTCGCCGAACGCGACGCGCCCGTCGGGCAGCCGCAGCGCGGCGACCGGGTCGGTGGCGGCGACCACGGTGGGGGCACCGTCGTCGGCGGGGCCGACCACGACCGCGACCACGGCCGCCGCGAGGCCCCCGACCACGGTGAGCACGGCGAGGGCGACGCCGACGCGGGCGACGAGGGGCCAGCGGACCCCGAGCTCGCCGTCGGCGGACGGGGAGGTCAGGCCTGCTCGTCCTCGGCGTCGACGGGCTCCTCGACCGCAGGCTCCTCCTCGGCGACGGGCTCCTCGACCGCAGGCTCCTCGACGGGGGGAGCTTCGGCGACGGGCTCCTCGGCGGCGGGCGACGCGTCGTCCTGGTCCGGGTAGAAGCGGAACATCGACGCGATCAGCTCGGCCAGGCCCTCGCCCGTCCGGCCGCCGGCCAGGTCGACGGTGATGACCGAGGAGTTCACGTGGACGGCGTCGACGCTGCCGTGCTGCAGCAGGCTCCGGGCGATGCGGTCGACGGGGCGGTCGCGCACGACGTCGTCCAGCGAGCGGTACCGCTCGTGCCCCTGTCCGGTGAGGCTTCGGTTGATCTCGAAGCGCAGCACCTCCGGGTTGGAGGATGGCTTCTCGACGACGGTCACGTCCTGTCCCATGGCGGCCGGCATGGTACCGCCGGTCCTGCGATTGGGAGAAGATGGGGCCGTGCCCACCGAGACCGTCACGGTGCGGGGCCACATCGTGGACTCGCTGCTGCTCGCCAAGATCCTCGACGCCATCGTCGACGCCGGCGCCGACTACGAGCTCACCGAGGTGGCCATCGGCAAGCGGAGCACCGACACCTCGGCCGCCACGATCGCCGTCACCCACGACGACGCCGGCGTGCTCGACGGCCTGCTCGACGACCTCCGGGTCCACGGGGCGAACCGCGTCGCCCACGCCGAGGCGGTGCTGGAGCCCGCGCCCGCCGACGGCGTCCTGCCGGCGGGGTTCCACTCGACCACGAACCTCGACACCGACGTCCTCCTCGGCGGCACCTGGCACCGGGTCGAGAACCCGGAGATGGACTGCGCCCTCGTCGTCCTGGGCGGCGACGCGGACCTCCGGGTCCGGACCCTGCCCGTGCACCGGGTCGTGGCCGGCGACCGGATCGTCGTGGGCCGCGACGGCGTCCGGGTCACGGCACCGGCCAGACCGGAGGGTGCCGGGGCGTTCGAGTTCATGTCCTCCGAGGTGTCCTCGGAGAAGCCGAAGGCGCTGCTCGTCCGCCAGATCGCCGACCGCATGCGCGCGGCGCGCTCGTCGGGCGAGCGCATCCTCCTCGTCGCCGGCCCGGCCTGCATCCACACCGGGACCGGACCGGACCTGGCCGCCCTCGTGGCCGGCGGGTGGATCGACGCGCTCTTCACCGGCAACGGCTTCGCGACCCACGACCTGGAGTCGAACGTGCTGGGCACCAGCCTCGGCGTGGGCGTCGCCGACGGCGTGCCGGTCGAGGGCGGCCACGCCAACCACGTCCGGGTGATCAACGAGATCCGCCGGCGGGGCTCGATCGCCGGTGCCGTGGCCGACGGCTACGTGACCGGCGGCGTGATGCACGCCTGCACGACCCACGGCGTGCCCTTCGTGCTCGGCGGGTCCGTCCGCGACGACGGCCCGCTGCCCGACACGACGACCGACGTCGCCGCGGCGGCCGACGCCATGCGCGCCCTGGTCCACGGCGATCCCGGCGCCGAGCGCGAGCGGGACCGGGCACCGGTCCGCGTCGCCCTGATGCTGGCCACGACGCTGCACGCCATCGCCACCGGGAACGTGCTGCCGGCCAGCGTCGAGACCTTCTGCGTCGACATCAACCAGGCCGTCGTCACGAAGCTGGCCGACCGCGGCTCGCACCAGGCCGTCGGGATCGTCACCGACGTCGGCGTGTTCACCCGGGCCCTGCGCGACGAGCTGCTCGGGACGGGGACCTGAGGTGGCCGGCGGCGTCCCGGCCCTCGACTGGGGCCGGCGGTACCTGCTGTGCCCACCCCGCCACTTCGGCGTCCTCTACGAGATCAACCCGTGGATGCACGACGCGGCCGCCGGCGAGGTGGCCGTCGACGTCGACGTGGCGCTCGGCCAGTGGCAGGCCCTGCGGGCGGCGCTCGTCGCCGCAGGCGCCGAGGTGGAGGAGATCGACCAGCCCGAGGGCGTGCCCGACCTCGTCTTCACCGCCAACGGCGGTCTGCTCGACGCCACCACGCACCGCTTCGTCCCGAGCCACTTCCGCCACCCCGAGCGCCAGGGCGAGACCCCGGTGTTCGCCGACTGGTTCGCCAGCCGCGGCTGGGAGGTCGCCCGCCTGCCCGACGACGTCGACCACGAGGGAGCGGGCGACGCGCTCCCCTTCGGCGCACCCGGACCCGACCACCCGACGGGCCGGGTGCTGCTGTCGGGCTACCGGCCGCGCTCCGACGTGGGCGCGACCACCCACCTGACCGACCTGCTGGGGGTGCCGGTGCGGGCCGTGGAGCTGGTCGACGAGCGGCTCTACCACCTCGACCTGACGTTCTGCCCCCTCGACGCCCGCCGGGCGCTGTGCGCGCCGCTGGGCTGGGACACCTACGGGCGCAGGGTCGTGGAGGCCCTCGTCCCCGAGCCGCTGTGGCTGACCGACGACGAGGCGCTCGCGTTCTGCGCCAACTCGGTGGTCGTCGGCGACGTCGTCGTCATGCCGTCGTGCCCGCCCCGGGTCGGGCGGCAGCTCGAGTCCTGGGGCTTCGACGTGGTGGTGTGCCCGGTCGACGAGTTCCTGAAGGCGGGGGGCGGCTGCCGCTGCCTCACGCTCGCCCTCGACGTGGCCCTGGCACCACGTGCACCGGACGCCGGATGAGGCTTCTGCCGGTGCCGGTGGCGCCGACCTCTCCGGTTCGGTAGGACTTCCCGTCGTGCGCGGCGAAGCGTCGACCGTGCTCGTGCTGGGGACCGAGGAGGAGGCCGTCGTGGAGCTCGTGGACGTGATCCAGCGTGTCTCCCTGGCGCAGACGGCGGAGGACCTGCACGCCGTGGTCTGCCGGGCGGCCCGCGACCTGCTCGGCGCCGACGGGGCGAGCGTGATCCGACGTCGGGGTGACCGGTGCGCTTACGTCGACGAGGACGCGATCGGCCCGCTGTGGAAGGGGCGGGAGTTCCCGTCCGACGCCTGCGTCAGCGGCTGGGTCATGCGCTCCGGCGAGGCCGCGGTGATCGTCGACGTCGAGGCCGACGATCGGGTCCCGGCCGACGTCTACCGCCCGACCTTCGTGTCCAGCCTGGTGGTGGTGCCGATCCGTCCCGGCGACCCGCTCGGCGCCATCGGTGCCTACTGGGCGAGCACCCACCACCCCGACGACCACCAGGTCGCGCTGCTCCGCGCCCTCGCCAACGCCACGGCGGCGGCCATGCAGCACCTGGCCACGCTCGACGCCGTCGAGGGCTCCGCACGGGACCGGTTGCGGCTGGAGGTGGCCAACGCCCGCCTCCTCGATCTCAGCCGGATCGACGAGCTGACCGGCCTCTGGAACCGACGCGGCTTCCTCCACCTCGCCTCGCAGCAGCTGGCGCGGCTCGAGCGGGGCGGCGGGCAGGGCGCGCTCGTCTACCTGGACCTGGACGGGATGAAGGCGGTCAACGACGCGGGTGGCCACGAGGCCGGTGACGCCCTGCTCGTGGCCGTGGCCGACGCGCTCCGGGACACCTGCCGCGCCGGGGACGTCGTCGGGAGGATCGGCGGTGACGAGTTCGTCGTCATGGCCGACGACGCGGGCGAGGGCGCCCGACGGCTCGTCGATCGGCTGCGGGCCCGGCTCCGGGAGACCACCCCACCCGGGGAGAGGCCACCCGAGCTCAGCGCCGGCGTCGCCCCCGCCCGTGACGGCGTCGAGCTGGCCGAGCTGCTCCGGACGGCCGACGAGGCGATGTACGTCGACAAGCGGTCACGTCGCGGCGCCCGGTCCGGCGCCGATGCTCAGACCGGGACCGACCGAGCACCTTCGCCCTGAGCGACGCCGGCCCGGCGCACGGCCCGGTCGGCCGCGGCCGCCAGCACGATCGAGGCGACGGCCAGCGCGGTGTGGACGGCCACGAAGGCGGCCCCGTGGTCGGCGAGCGCGATCTGCACGCCGCGCACGACCCACACCGCGACGGTCCAGCCCGCGAAGGCGCGGACCCACCACGAGGTGCAGGGCACGACCGACCCCGAGCGACGGGCCCGCCACCACGCAGCGACCGTGACGCCGGCCAGCACGGTGAACGACCCGGCCAGGGCGGTGCGCCCGATCTGGCCGGCGAGGGTGAGGGCGTCGTCGGTCCAGATGTTCCGGATCCGCGTCGTCCACACGAGCAGCGACCACACGGCCAGGACGAGGGCGGGGCGCAGGTCGCGAGCGGTCACGGCTCCAGCGTGCCGCGGCACGACCCCGGACGCGACATCGCCCCCGCCTCGGCGGGGGCGATCGGCGAACCGGGTGCGCTCGGCGTCAGTTCTTGTAGCGGAAGGTGAGCCGGCCCCGGGACAGGTCGTAGGGGCTGAGCTCGACCTGGACGCGGTCACCGGGCAGGACGCGGATGCGGTGGCGGCGCATCTTGCCGGAGATGTGGGCGAGCACGTTGTGGCCGTTGTCGAGCTCAACCCGGAAGGAGGCGTTCGGGAGGGACTCCTCGACGACGCCCTCCATCACGATCATGTCGTTGTTCTTGGCCACGGTGCTCCTGCGCTGGTGTTCCTGGATCGGTCCCGGCGCGGGGGCGCGCCGACCGCCCCAGGGTACCGCCGGGCGTGCGCCCGACGCACCTGCGGGTCGCTCAGGCCGCGGTGGCGGCCCGGCCGGCGGCGTCGCGCAGCCGACCGGTGAGGGTCCGGAGCGTGTCGCGCAGCGCGACCAGCTCGTCGCGGGACAGCCCGGTCATCGCCTCGACCTCGGACTGCACCTCGCAGGCCCGGTCGTAGAGCGAGGCGCCGTGCTCGGTGATGGCGACCTCGAGGACCCGCTCGTCGGCCGTGGAGCGCCGCCGGGTGACGACGCCCGCGGCCTCGAGCCGCTTGAGCAGCGGCGACAGGGTGCCCGAGTCGAGGTGCACGGCGGCGCCGAGCTCGCCCAGGGTCAGGGACTCGCGCTCCCACAGCACGAGCAGGACGACGTACTGGCTGTAGGTCAGGCCCATGCGCTCGAGGCCGGGCCGGTAGCAGCCGACGATGGCGCGGGACGCGTCGTAGAGCGACACGCACAGCTGGTTGTCGAGCGTGAGCTGACGGGACTCGGGCATGGACGGATGGTAGCGCACGATGTGCTAGCCATGTCCGGTTGGGCGCGACCATCCGGGCGGAGGGGACGATGGCGCTCGTCCCACCACGCCGCCCGGGGCGTCCGGGCTCTCTACGGCGCCGACCCGCGACCCGGATCAACGTCCGAGCCGGGAGATCCCCGCGACCCGCCGCGCCACCTCGTCGGGGATGGCGACGGGCTCCTCCCCCGGGTCGTCGTCGGGTCGGCTGCGGTGGGCCACCCGGGAGCCGGCGAAGGCGATCCCGAACACGCCGGCGGCGAGGACGACGACCCCGGCGAGCACGACGCCGCCCCCGAGGAGCGTGCCCACGGCGGCCAGCAGCCCGCCGCAGACCAGGCCGACCCAGGGCAGGACCGACGTCTGCTTCGTGGGCAGCACGTCGCCGCTGCGACGGGGGCCGGCGAAGCGGCTGCGGACGCGCGCCTCGAAGGCCGCGCCGGCGAGGGCCGCCACGGCGGGGTGGTCGGCGGGCGGTCGCACGCCGCCCGCCGCGGCACCGACGGCGTCGAGGCGCGCCGCGATCTCGTCCCAGTCGGCGGGTGCGGCCCGGAGGCGGCGGAGCTCGCCGAGGACCCGGTCGAGGTCGTCACCCGGCGTCGGGGGCTCGGTGGCGGTCACGGGAACAGCACCTGCTGGGCGTCGTCGGGGCGGAGGTGGCGGGGCACGGCGCGGGCCGCCCCCGCCCAGGGCAGGGACTCCATGAACACCCAGGAGCGGCGGTGGATGGCCGAGGGCCCGACGCCGGCCAGGGCCACCTTGTGGCGGGGGCACGGGTAGCCCTTGTTCGTCTCGAAGGAGAACCACGGGTGCTCCGGCGCGCAGGACCGCATGATCCGGTCCCGGGTCACCTTGGCCACGATCGACGCAGCGGCGATCGACAGGCACGATGCGTCGCCCTTGACGATCCGGGTGACCCGCTCGGGAGCCACGGCGTCGCCACCTACGAAGTCCCAGTTGCCGTCGAGCAGGACGCGGTCGGGGACGACGCCGAGGGCGTCCAGGGCGCGCTGCGCCGCCAGGCGCTGGGCGGCCGACATGCCGAGCTCGTCGCACTCCTCGGGCCAGGCGTGGCCGACCCCGAAGGCCTCGGCCCAGGCGGTGATGCGCCCGTGCATGAGCTCCCGCTCGGGCTCGGTGAGCAGCTTGGAGTCGCGCACCTTGGTCAGGCGCCGGTCCTTGGGGATGACCACGGCCGCGAGCGTCAGCGGGCCGGCCCACGCGCCCCGGCCGACCTCGTCGATGCCGACCACCACGTCCTCGCCCGCCTCCCAGGCGGCCCGCTCGACCCGGGTGCCCGGCGCACGTCGGCGCAGGGCGGGACGGAGCCGGGGTGCGGCGGTCGGGGACGGGGGCACGGCCCGCGACGCTACCGTCGGCCGCCGTGTCGACCCCTGCGTCCCCGGCCACCCCGACGGCACCGCGAGGGCGGCACCGGGCCTCGTGGGTCGCCCGGGCGTGGCGTGCGCTCGACTCGGGCCTGGGCAGCGTCGACTCGGTGCTGTCGCTGCGCTCCCGGCGCTCGCAGCTCAGCGCGCTGTCCTCGACGAGCCTGCTGTCGGCGGCGTCGGTCGGCTCGATCCTGTCCATCGGCTCGGCCGGGTCCGTGCTGTCGATCGCCTCGGCGGGCTCGGTGCTCTCGATCGGCTCGGCCGGCTCGGTCATGTCGCTCGGCTCCGCGGGGTGCCTGCAGTCCCGCTGGTCGCTGCTGTCGGTCGGCGGGCGGGCCGAGCGCTTCGTCTACCGGGCCCAGCAGGGCGTGCCCGTCGGGCTGGCGACGCTCGCCGTCGTCGCCGCCCTCCTCGGCGGCGACCACGACGACGAGGCCTGACCGTCAGCCGATCCGGACGACGGCGTCGTCGGTGGCGGGCACGTCGGGGGCCTTCGTCGCCCGGCGCCCCCGGGTGGTTCAGCGCCCGAGGGCGGCCAGGGCGTCCGAGACCCGGGCCCAGGCCTGCGCGTTCCAGCCCTCGCCGGGCCGGGCGGCGGCGACGTCGGCGGACAGCTCGGCCTCCAGCGGCGCGAGGGCGGCGGCCGCCTCGTCGTCGAGGGCGGCGAAGCGCTCCCAGGCCGGCACGGTGCCGAGGGGCTCGCCGACCAGCACCGGCACGAAGACCGAGCGGCACGGCTGGCCGAGCACCGCCCGGGCCACGACGGGGCCCTGCTCGGGGAGGGCGACGACCATGCCCGCCGTGGTGGCCTCGTCCGGGGCGTGCATGCAGATGGTCCACCCGTCGGGCCCGCCCTCGTGGCCCCGCAGGTGCGCGACCAGGTCCTCGACGTCGACGGCGCCCCGCTCGAGCAGCGAGCGGGACGCGGCGAGCCGGGGATCGACCATGGTCTCGAGCAGCGACGGGTCGATGCCGTGCTCGGCGTCGAAGTCGGGGATCGTCAGGCGGTTCGAGATGGCGCGCCGGTCCCCGACCGCCTCCACGGCGACGTCCCGCCCGCTGGTCTCGACCACGACGGCGGCACCGTGGTCCGCGAGCAGGAACGAGGACCAGTAGCGCCGGCCCGACTCGTGGCAGGCGCCGCCCTGGCCGTGGCGGTCGAGCAGGTCCGCGAGCAGCGCGACGCCCTCGTCGACGCCGGCGGCGCGCTCGAGGACGAGGCGGACCAGGTCCATGCCGGTGAGCGCGTCGGGGACGCGGGCCGGGTTGGCCGTGGTCCACACGGCCTCGTTGCCCACGGCGAGGCCGGCCTCGTTGACGCCGTGCTCCATCCCCCACATCCAGCGCGGCCGCGAGCCCAGCACGCCGAGCGTGTCGTCCGGGTGCGGGTCGACCGGGACGTGCGTGCAGCGCAGCGGCCCACGGTCGCGGCGGGCCGGGTGCCACTCCAGGTCCTGGGGCTCGCCGAGCGGGCGGTCGCTGTTCTTGGCGAAGAGAGCGGTGCCCCGGGCCGTGGCGGGCGGCAGGGCGCACAGGGTGTCGCACACGGCGGCCAGTCTCGCACGGAGCCCGGACCACGCCGCCGTGCCGGGACCGGGGCCTAGCCTCGCCGCCGTGCGAGACCTCCTGCGCGTCCGTCCCGGCAGCACCGTGGACCTGTCGGCCGTCGACACCCGGGCCACACCCGGCTGGGACGAGGGCAAGGAGGAGGCCGCAGCGGTCCTCGCCGAGGAGCGGGAGCGGATCGCCCGCCTCCAGGACGTGCTCTACGCCCAGGACCGCCACCGGCTCCTCGTGGTCCTGCAGGCGATGGACACCGGCGGCAAGGACGGCACGATCCGGCACGTGTTCGGTGCCGTGGACCCCATCGGCGTCCACGTCCGGAGCTTCAAGGCCCCGACCTCCCGGGAGCTGGTGCACGACTACCTGTGGCGGGTCCACGCCGAGGTGCCGGCCCGCGGCGAGCTCGTCGTGTTCAACCGCAGCCACTACGAGGACGTGCTCGTCGTCCGGGTCCACGGCCTCGTCGACGACGAGCGCGCCGCCCGCCGGTTCGGGCACATCCGCGACTTCGAGCGGATGCTGGTCGACGAGGGCACGACGATCGTGAAGGTGTTCCTCCACATCTCCCGGGAGGAGCAGGCCGAGCGCCTCCAGGCCCGCATCGACGAGCCCCACAAGCGGTGGAAGTTCTCCCACGGCGACCTGGAGGAGCGCGCCCACTGGGATCGCTACCAGGAGGTGTACGCCGAGGCGATCTCGGCCACGAGCACCGAGGTCGCCCCCTGGTACGTCGTGCCCGCCGATCGGAAGTGGTACCGGAACCTGGCCGTCTCGCGCATCGTGGCCCACACGCTGGAGGACCTGGGCATGACCTACCCCCAGCCCGAGGAGGGCCTCGACGACGTGGAGATCCGGTGAGGTCGGCCCCGGCACGGTGCGGGTCCCGCCCGTGATCCGGGACCTGCCCGCCGAGGCCGCCGCCACGCTGGCCGCGCTGCGCGACCGCGTCGCCGGCGTCGTCGCGACGCTCCGTCGCCTGGCCGCGCTCGCCGCGCTCGCCGCCGTGGCGTGCGCGCTCGCGCTGACCGGGACGTGGGCCGTCGACGGCGGGCCCCGCACCGTCGTCGCGCTCGGCCTGCTCCTCGTGTGCCTGGTGCCGGCCGCCGCCGTCGCCTGGCTCGCCACGAGCGTGCAGGGCGCGGTGGACGCGGTGACGGGCTCGGCCGACGTCGTGCGCCGCTGGACCGGCCGGGACGGGCGGGACGAGGCCGTGGCCCGCATCGGGGAGGACGCCCGGGCCCTGCGCGACGCCGGCGGCCGCACGGGTCAGGTCCGGGCCCTCGTGCGCCTCCTGCGCACGCTGCACGCCGAGGTCGGTGAGGTCGCCGGCATCGGCTCGGTCCGGACGCTGGCCTCGGTGAACCCCGTCGCCGTCGGCGCGGCGGTGCTCGTCGGCGTGGGTGGCTCGCTGGTGCTGGTCTGGTCGACCGCCGCGGCGCTCCTGGTGCGCCTCGCGGTGGCCGTCGCGACCTGACGGGCCGGCGCGCCGGCCCGTCGGGTGCTACTCGGGTTCGTCGGGGTGCTCGTCGTCGTCGACCGCGAACCACAGCACGGTGCCGGTGACGAGGCCGAGCACGCCCACGGCGAGGGCGAAGGTGCCGCCCCACCGGGCGATCTCGACCTGGCGCTCGCCCCAGTACTCCTCGCCCGACCAGCTGATCGAGCCGAGCCCGAAGCTGATGGCGACGACGGCCGCCACCAGGATCCGACGGGCCCGTCGGTGGTGGTCGTGGAGCGGCCGGTGCCCGAAGGACGGGTGGTACTCCTCCATGGGCACCATGGTCGCGGACGGCGGCGGGCCGTGCTCGCACCGACCTCCGGATCCGCCGGGACGTCCGGGAACGTCCCGGATCGCACCCTGCGGCGGCTCCTGCGGGCCCGCTCAGCCGAAGCTGTCGCCGCTCTCCACCGGGCCCGGGCCCGACCGGGACGCCGCAGCGGGGGCGTCGGCCGGGGCGGCGAGCAGGGCCTCGCCCCGCACGTCCGTGGTGCGCCACGTCGGGTCGAGGCCCGGGCAGGTGAGCACGACGGCGACGTCGGGGTCGTGGGGTTCGAGCTCCCACAGCAGGGCGGGTCGCTCGCCGTGCCAGCGCAGCCCGAACGACAGCGTCCCGAAGCGGGTCGGCGCATCGTGGACCTCGACGCCCTGGCCGTACCAGCTGGCCGGGATCATCGACACGAGCGCGAGCTCGTCGGGCTGGCCCGCCGGGGTGAAGACCTCGCGCACCAGCATCGTGCGCACGAAGGAGAGCAGCTCGGCCGCGGCCCAGCCGTGGTGGCCGTCGCCCATGCAGCCGCCGGGGACGCGGGGGTGGATGGCCTCGGGCCAGGTCCAGGTGGGGGTGGCCGCGGACAGGAACCAGTCGAGGCGGTCCAGCGCCCGGCGGTCGCCGGCCGCGAGCTCGACGAAGGCGAGCTGCAGGGTCAGGTAGGTGCCGAGGCCGGTGTGGGAGATGCCCTGGAAGAAGGCGTCGTCGATGCAGAACCGGTCGCGGATCACGTCGGCGGTCGCGGCCATGGCCTCGTCGTCCGCGGGGAGCAGGTCGAGGGGCCAGACGGCGGCGAGGGAGCCGATGACGCCGGGGTCGATGCGGCGGCGGGGGCCGGCGGGCACCGCCGCCGTGCCGAGCCGCTCGGCGGTCGCGGCCATCGACCCGCGCACGTCGGCCGTCATCGCCTCCAGGAACCGGCGGGCACCGTCCGCGGCCTCGGACTCGCCGGCCGCGTCGAGCATCCGGGCGCCGTCGCGCAGACCGGCCAGGGCCCAGAAGTCGTCCCAGTAGAAGTAGTCGTGGGGCCCGAGGTGCTCGGCGGAGATGCCGGCGGGCAGCAGGCCGCGCAGGGCGGGGTCGTCGCGGCGCGAGCCCTTGCGCCGCTTCCGGTCGATCCACTGGACGCCACCGGCGATGGAGGGGACGAGGCCCGCCAGCAGCTCGTCGTCGCGGGTCAGGTCCCAGTGGTGGGCCATCGCCCACAGCGCGGCCCCGTTTGCGTCCCACTCGAGGCGCTGGGAGAAGAAGAACCCGTCGACGTGCTGGCGGTCGGGGAACGAGGCGATCACCTCGGCGGCCTCGGCGTGGAAGCCGTAGCGGTCGAGGGCGGCGAGCAGGTACGCGGCGTCGCGGAACCAGAACCGGTGGTAGGTACGGGGCCCGGGGGTGATGTCGGCGCCGTCGTGCAGGAGCAGGAGGTAGCGCCGGTTGGCGTCGACGGCGGACTGCAGGCGCTCGTCGGGCAGCACGAGGCGCATGCCGCGGTCGCTCTGGGCCCGCCACCCGTTGGCGACCTGCGCCGCCGAGGGCAGGGCGCGGGGGAACCGGGGGGCGCGCTCGATCCGCCTGCGGAGCCGGCCGCCGAGGCGGGTGCGGGGCTCTGGCTCCAGGGGCAGCACGACCCGGAACGTGGTCCGGTGCGTCAGGGGCACCACGAAGGCCGCCTGGGCCATGCCGGCCTCGTCGCGCAGGTCGCTCGGGAACGTGTCGCTGGTCTCGCCCGCGAACACCGCCGCCGAGCAGTCGCCGTCGTGGAACGTCGACGCAGCGACGGCCGAGGGCTCCTTCGGGAGCAGCATGGCGACCCGGCCGTCGACGGTGACGGTCGTCCCGTGCAGGCCGATCCGCTCGATGACGGCGAGGCCCTCCGGGTTGTAGGGCCGGACCGCGAGGGCGAGCGCGACCGGCACGGCCGAGTCGTTCTCGACCTCGACCACGACCAGCTCCTCGCCGCCGTCGTCGGCCGCGGCCCGCACGGCGTAGGCGCGGTGGATGACGTCGCCGCCCGGGACCCGCATGCGGGTCTCGACCACGGGCGAGTCGCCGACCAGGGACTGGCGGACGTTGGCCGACGTGGACGGCACGTGCCAGCGGTCCTCGGCGCCGATCCACCAGTCGAGCGACCACGAGTCGTGCCACGGCGAGACGAGGCCGCGCGGGTCCACCACGGCCTCCCGGGCCGAGCCGAGGTTGCCGATGGCGGTCCAGTTCCGGCCGGTCACGTTCGACAGGAACGGCAGGTGACCGCGGGGCACGAAGGCCGCGTTGGTCGGGTCGACCTGGCGGCGGAGCCAGTGGGGCCACACCCAGTCGTGCCCGAGCTGGCTCGCCGCCCGCGTGCGCAGCGCGCGGAAGACGGTGCGGGCGCCGATGGGCAGCATCTCCCCGGGCGACTGGACCTCGAGGGTCTCGCCGAGGCGCTGCCAGGTCGACAGGTGCCGGACGGTGTCGTCGTCGATGCGGAGGCGGCCGAGCAGGCGACGCACCAGCCAGGTGCGGGCGGTCATCCCGCCACCTTCGCATCCCCGGCCCGTCGCGGTCGCATCAGCCCCCGTGCGGGCCGACGGCGGAGGCGGTCAGACCTCGCTGCCGAAGCCGTGCATCTCCCGCCGGCTGGCCCGGCTGAGCAGCCCGGCGTAGGCCTCGGCGGCGGTGGCGCCCTCGTGGCAGACGGCCACGACCTGGTCGGTGATCGGCGTCTCCACGCCGTGCTCGCGCGCCATGCGCTGCACGGCTCGGCACGACTTCACGCCCTCGGCGACCTGGTGCATCTCCTCGATCACCTGCTCGATCGTGGCCCCCTCCCCGAGTCGCTGGCCGACGGTCCGGTTCCGCGACTGGGGGGAGATGCAGGTGGCGATCAGGTCGCCCATGCCGGCCAGGCCGGCGAAGGTGAGGGGTGAGCCGCCGAGGGCCACGCCGATGCGGGTGATCTCGGCCAGGCCCCGGGTGATGACGGCGGCCCGGGTGTTGTCGCCGGTCCCGAGGCCGTCCGCCATGCCCGATGCGATGGCGATGACGTTCTTGAACACGCCGCCGAGCTCGCAGCCGACCAGGTCGTCGTTGGTGTAGACGCGGAACAGGTCGGTGGCGAAGATCTCCTGGAGCGAGTCGGCGACGGCCCGGTCGCGCATGGCGATGACCGATGCGGCGGCCGACCCGGCGAGGATCTCCTTGGCCAGGTTCGGGCCGGTGAGCACGCCGACGGGGTGGCCGGGGAGCACCTCGTGGAGGATCTCGGTCATCCGGCGGCCGGTGTCGAGCTCGAGCCCCTTGGTCAGGCTGACGACGGGCACCCACGGACGGATGTGGGGTGCGGCCGCCTCGATCGTGGCCCGGAACGCGTGCGACGGGATGCCGACGACGAGCAGGTCGGCCCGGTCCAGGACCCGGGCCAGGTCGGTGCTGGCGTGCAGGTCCGGGTGCAGGGAGTAGCCGTCCAGGTAGCGGCGGTTCACGTGCTCGTGCTCGATCTCGGCCACCGTCGTGTCGTCCCGGGCCCAGAGGGTCGTCGGGGCGTTGTGGGCGCACAGGTGGGCGACCGTCGTCCCCCACGAGCCGCCACCGAGCACGGCGACGTTGATCGACATGGTCGGCACCATAGGACGGCAGGGCGGGCGCCGCGTCCGGTGCCGCGGTGGCACCACCGGAGCGGCCGAACCCGGAGCACCTACGATCCCGGCGACATGCCCACCCGTCCCGTCCCCGCCGTCGTGGTCCCGGTCAAGGCCTTCGACCGCGCCAAGGTCCGACTGGCCGACGAGCTGGACCCCCGGGCCCGGGCCCGCCTGGCCCGGGAGATGGCCACCACGGTCGTGCGGGCCGCCGCCCCCCTCGACGTGCTCGTGGTCTGCGACGCCGAGGACGTCCGGGAGTGGGCCTCGTCGGTGGGCGCGGACGTGTGCTGGACGCCCGGGCTCGGCCTGAACGGCGCGGTCGAGGCGGGCGTCGCCGAGCTCGCCCGCCGGGGCGTCGCCACGGCGGTGGTCGCCCACGCCGACCTGCCGCTGGCCACCTCCCTCGCCTGGGTCGCGGCCACCCCCGGGGTCACCCTCGTCCCGGACCGGCGCCTCGACGGCACGAACGTGATCGCGGTCCCGACCGGGGCAGGCTTCCGGTTCGCGTACGGGGCCGGCTCCTTCGCCGCCCACCGGGCCGAGGCGACCGGGCTCGGGCTGCAGGTCCGGATCGTGCGGGACGACCGCCTCGGCTGGGACGTCGACGTGCCCGGTGACCTCGCGCTCCCCGCCCACCTCGCCCGCTGCTGAGCGCGCCGCCACCGGCTTGACTGGCGGGATGGGTCGGGTACTCGACAGCGCACCGGTGCACCTGGCCCGGGCCAACTGGCGTGCCAGCCGTCCCCTGACCGCGGCGTGGTGGGGCCTCGTCGTGCTGCGCGCCGTGCTCCCCGCCGTCCTGACCCTCGCGCTCGGCGCGCTGGTGCGGGCGGTGCAGGACGGCGGCGCGGTCGGCGCACCCCTGGCCGTCGTCGCCGGCTCCTTCGCGCTGGCCAGCGTCTCCTCCCCCGTGCACACCCAGGTCGGCGCCGTGCTCGGCGACCGCACCTCCGGGCTGCTGCAGGCCCGCCTGACCGACGCCGTCTCGGGCCCGGCCGGCATCGCGCACCTCGAGCGGCCCGGCCTGGCCGACGAGCTGGTCGCGGCCCGCGACTTCGACCTCGGCATCATCGGACCGCCGATCTCGGTGTCGATGGGCTTCGTCGCCGCCGGCCTCGTCGAGCTCCTGTCCGGTGCGGCCCAGGCCGTGGCGCTGGCCACGGTCACGTGGTGGGGGTCGCTGGTCGTCTCGGCGGCGTGGCTGTCCACGCACTGGCTGCTCCGCCAGTCCTCCTCCTGGGCCCGACGGGACCAGCCCGAGGTGCAGGCCGAGCAGCGCCACGCCGACTACGCGTACCGGCTGGCGGTCGAGGCCGGGCCGGCCAAGGAGCTCCGGATCTTCGGCCTCGGCGGCTGGGTCGTCGACCGCTTCGCCACCCACCGCGGCAACCTCCTCGACCTGCAGTGGACCGCGATGCGCCTCCGCCAGCGCCCCCTCGGCCTGGTGTTCGCCGTCCTGGTCGCGGCCCACGCGATCGTGCTCGTGCCCCTGGTCGGCGGCGCGATCGACGGCGACGTGTCGACGGCGTCGCTCGTCGTCGCGGCCCAGGGGCTGCTCGGGGCCAGCGCCCTGGCCGTCGGCGGCTTCACCTGGGCCCTCGACGCCGCGGCCGCGCCGGCCAGGGCGGTCGACCGGCTCGGCGAGCGGATGGCGGCCGAGGGCTCGCTGCCCGCCGCACCGGTTCCCGTCCCCGTGGACACCGCCCCCGAGCACGGGATCCGCTTCCGCGACGTCGGCTTCACCTACCCCTCGGGCGGCGCACCCGTCTACGAGCACCTCGACCTCACGATCCCGGCGGGCCGCTCCACGGCCATCGTCGGGCGGAACGGGGTCGGCAAGACCACGCTCGTCAAGCTGCTGTGCCGCCTCTACGACCCGACGTCGGGTGCCGTCGAGGTCGACGGCGTCGACCTGCGCGACGTCGACGTCGAGGCCTGGCGGGCCCGCGTCGCCGTGGTCTTCCAGGACTTCGTCCGCCTCGAGCTGGCACTGCGCGACAACCTGGTCCCCGGGTCCGCCGGTGCGTCCGGCGTGGGAGACGACGTCCTCCTCGCCGCCCTCGCCACGGCCGGGGCCGGGGACCTCGCCGGCCTCGACCAGCCGCTGTCCAAGGCGCACCCCGGCGGCACCGACCTCTCCGGCGGGCAGTGGCAGCGCGTCGCCCTCGCCCGTGCGCTGACCTCGGTGCACCTCGGCGCCGGGGTCGTGGTGCTCGACGAGCCGACCGCGCAGCTCGACGTGCGGGGCGAGGCCGAGATCTTCGAGCGCCTCCTGGAGGCGACGAGGGGCCGGACCACGATCCTCATCTCGCACCGGTTCTCGACCGTGCGCCGCGCCGACCGGATCGTCGTGGTCGAGGGCGGCGAGGCCGTCGAGGAGGGCACCCACGACGAGCTGATGGCCCTCGGTGGCCGGTACCGCACGATGTTCGACCTCCAGGCCGCCCGGTTCGCCGAGGGCCTGCCCGTGACCGGCGACGAGGAGGTCGGGACGTGACCGTGGACGACGCGGCCACGTCCGGGCCGGATCGGCTCGACGACCTGCCCGGCGGCGGTCCGGCGCTCGTGCACCTCCTGCGCCTCGGGTTCCGCTACCAGCCGGCCCTGCTCTGGGTCTCCCTCGGCGTGACCGTGGTCGGCGCCCTCCCCGACGCGCTGTTCGCCCTCTGGCTCGGGCTGCTCGCCCGGGCCCTGGGCGACGGCGAGCCCGACCGCGCCCTGCTCGTGGTGGCCGGCACCGGCATCGCCTGCTCGGCGGTCGGCGGATGGTTGCTGCGCGCCGGGGGCGACCGGATCCTGCTGCGCTTCCGCCAGCGCCTGGCCGTGGCGCTCGAGACCCACGTCGCCCGCCTCCAGGCCACGGCCGCGGGGATCGAGCAGCACGAGCGGCCCGAGGTGCTGGACCGGCTCGCCATGCTGCGGGACCAGGTCTTCACCCTCGACCACGTCTTCCTGTCGGTCTTCGGGAGCCTCGGCGTGCTGCTCCGCCTCGTCGTCGTGATGGCCGTCCTGGCCACGGTCGAGCCGGCCATGGTCCTGCTCGGGCTCGCGGCGGTGCCCCCCGTGCTCGCCGCCGCCCGCCGGGGTCGGGCGGAGTCGGCGGTGTGGGAGTCGATGGCCTCCCAGCGCCGCCTGGCCCGGCACCTGTTCGTGCTCGGCACCGAGGCGCCGTCGGCCAAGGAGCTGCGCGTCGCGGGCGCGACCAGGCAGGTGGCCGAGGCCCGGGCGCGCGCCTGGGGCGACTTCGTGGCTCCCGTGGAGCGGGCCCGCCTCCGGTCCGGCGTCATCCAGACCGCCGCGTGGGCCTCCTTCGCCGGCGCCTTCGCGTGGGCCATCGCCGCCGTGGTCGACGGCTCGGGACCCGGCCGCGCCGCCGACGCCCTGGTCGTCATCGCAGCCGGCGCCCGCCTGTCGGCCTACATCGGCGCCGCGGCGACCGAGGTCGACGGCTGGGGCTTCTTCATCCAGGGCGCCCAGCGGCTGCTGTGGCTCGAGCGCCTCGTCGAGGACCGCCGGCGCGACGCCACCGCCGAGGTCCCCGACCACCTGGCCCGGGGCATCGCGCTGCGCGGGGTGTCGTTCCGCTACCCGGGCAGCGAGCGCCTCGTCCTCGACGACGTCGACCTCGACCTCCCGGCCGGGTCGGTCGTCGCCGTGGTCGGCGAGAACGGCGCAGGGAAGTCGACGCTGGTCAAGCTGCTCGCCGGCCTGTACCTGCCGACGACGGGACGGGTCGAGGTGGACGGCGGCGACCTGGCCCGGATCGACCCGGAGGCGTGGCGCGAGCGCATCGCCGGCGCCTTCCAGGACTTCGTCCGCTTCGAGCTGGCCGCCCAGCGCACCGTCGGGCTCGGCGACCTGCCCCGCCTCGACGACGAGCCCGTCGCGCTCGACGCCGTCGAGCGGGCCGGCGCGAGCGACGTCGTCGAGCGGCTCGAGGCCGGGCTGGCCACCCAGCTGGGCCCGACCTGGCCGGGCGGCGTGGACCTGTCGGGTGGCCAGTGGCAGAAGCTGGCCCTCGCCCGGGGCCTGGTCCGCGCCCACCCGCTGCTGGTGGTGCTCGACGAGCCGACGTCCGCCCTCGACGCGGAGACCGAGCACGAGCTGTTCGAGCGCTTCGCCGCCCAGGCCCGGGCCGCCCGCGCCGACGGGCGGGTCACCGTGCTCGTGTCCCACCGGTTCTCCACCGTGCGCATGGCCGACCGGATCGTCGTGCTCTCGGGGAACCGGGTCGCCGAGGTCGGGACCCACGAGGAGCTCGTCGCCCGGGGCGGGACCTACGCCGAGCTGTACGCCATCCAGGCCGACGCCTACCGCTGAGCGACCGGGGACCGGGTCGTGACGGCGCGCCCGTAGCATCGGCGGCCGTGAGCGTCCCCGACCTGCCCACCGCCGCCCCGCCGCCCCGCGCCCGCCGGTCCGGGCACGACGCCCCGCTCGACGCGGCGTCGTGGACCACGGACCTGCCCACGCCGTCCTCGGCGCTGGCCATCGGCGCGCACCCCGACGACGTCGAGTTCGGCTGCGGCGGCACCCTGGCCAAGTGGGCCGCGGCTGGCTGCACGATCCACCACCTGATCTGCACCGACGGCTCCAAGGGGACGTGGGACCCGACCACGGACCCGGCCCGCCTGGTGGCCACCCGGCAGGACGAGCAGCGGGCCGCGGCGCGGGCGCTCGGCTCGACGGGCGAGGTCGTGTTCCTGGGCTGGACCGACGGCGAGCTGGACTCCTCGCTCCGCCAGCGGTGGGAGGTCGCCTACTGGATCCGCCGCCTGCGGCCCGCGGTCGTCCTCGGCCACGACCCGTGGAAGCGGTACCGGCTCCACCCCGACCACCGCCACGCCGGGCTGCTCGCCGTGGAGGGCGTCGTCGCGGCCCGGGACCCGCTCTTCTTCCCCGAGCAGCTCGTGGACGGAGCGGTCGCGCCGCACCGGCCCGACTGCATGCTGCTGTGGGAGGCGGACGAGCCCGGCCACGTCGAGGACGTCACCGGCGCCCCGTTCGAGGCCAAGCTCGCCGCGCTCCGGGCGCACGAGTCCCAGTTCCGCACGACGATGGGCGTGGCGCTCGACGACCCCGGCGCCGAGGCGCAGTGGGACGACTTCCGGGAGCGCATGCGGGCCCGCCTCGCCGAGTGGGGCACGCTCGCCGGCTGCGAGCTGGGCGAGGGCTTCGCCCGCATCGACCGGCTCTAGGCGCGCACCGGACGGGACGCCCAGAGCGAGCCATGCGCACAGCTCAGTTCACCGAGGGGTCCTCGGGGTAGTGGGCGACGGCGCGGAGGTG
The DNA here is from genome assembly GCA_964497795.1 of uncultured Acidimicrobiaceae bacterium. Classification (GTDB taxonomy): domain Bacteria; phylum Actinomycetota; class Acidimicrobiia; order Acidimicrobiales; family Salinilacustritrichaceae; genus Salinilacustrithrix. The sequence continues at coordinate 29,623 of CAZCEZ010000020.1, forward strand.
GCCGCGCTGGCGGGCGAGGACGTCGTGCCAGAGCCGGTCCGGACGCTCGCAGAACACGTCCGCGTCCGTGGCCCGCAGCACGTACCAGCCGCCGGCGTCGAGCTCGCCCTCGAGCTGGCCCCCCGACCAGCCGGCGTACCCGGCGAACACGCGTGCCGCGTCCATCCCCCCGCGGACCTCGGCCGGGTCGGCGTGGAGGTCGAGGGCGGCGACGGTCCGGGTGATCGGTCGCAGCACGGGTGCCGGGTCCTCGGGCTCGGCGTCGTCGGGCAGACCGAGGAGGCCCTCGCCCGGGCCGTCGCTGCGGTGGCGGGCGAGGCAGATGGCGCCCTCCGGGCTGACCGGCCCACCCCGGAAGACGTGCTCGGCGCCGGGCAGGTACGGGGCCCAGGACGGGATGGCGTCGCGCACGGCGACCTCGCCGGGCCGGTTCAGCACGACGCCGAGCGCCCCGGCGCCCGAGTGCTCGATGACGTAGACGACCGAGCGCGAGAAGTTCGGGTCCTGGAGCGTCGGCTCGGCCACGAGGAGGCGGCCGCGCAGGCTGGTCACCGACGGCTCCTCACGAGGGGGGCGGGACCGCTCCCGCACGGATGTCGAGTCCGAAGGCCTCCTCGAACGCAGCGAAGTAGTCCTCGTCGGTCGCGGCCCGACCGAGGCCGACCCACCCGGCGTCGTCGAGGGCGGCCCGGCCGGCGACGAGCTCCTCGCCGCCGTAGGCGCAGGTCCACCGGAGCCGGTCGGTGTCGTCGGCGATCGACTCGGCGACGACCCCGGCCACGGTCGAGGCCCGGACGTCGGCCAGGATCCCGGCGACGTAGAAGGCGAACATCCGTCGGTAGGCGTCCGCGTAGGGCGAGTCCTCGTGGAGCTCGGTGTGCTTGTTGAGCAGCGCCGTCTTGGTGACGCCGGGCTCGACGACCCGGACGCGGATGCCGAACGGGGCGAGCTCCTGGGCCAGGTTCTCCGACAGGCACTCGAGCGCCCACTTGGACGAGGCGTACACCGCCTGGGCCAGCGCCGCGACCCGCCCCGCGACGGAGGACACGTTCACGATGGTGCCGCTCCCCCGCTCCCGCATCCCGGGCAGCACGGCCTGCGTGCAGCGCACGACGCCCCAGTAGTTCACGTCGAAGACGGCCTTGGCGTCCTCGACGTCGATCTCCTCGACGACGCGGTTGTACCCGAGGCCGGCGTTGTTGACGAGCACGTCGATCCGGCCGGAGGCCTCCAGGACCTCGGCCACGCCGGCGCGCACCGAGGCGTCGTCGGAGACGTCGATGTGCACCGGGTGCACCTCCGTGCCCGCCGCGGCTGCCGCCTCGGCGAGCTTGCCGCCCCGGCCCAGGTCGCGCATGGCGCCGTGCACGGTGTGCCCGGCGGCGGCGAGGTGGAGGGCGGTGGCGCGACCGATGCCGGAGTTCGCGCCGGTGACGAGGACGACGGCCATGGGCCGAGTGTGCCACCGCTACCGTCCCCGCCGTGCTGGCCGACGGCTCCTACGACGCGCTGGTCTTCGACGCCGACGACGCCCCCGGGGGCGGCGTCGTCGTGGAGCTCACGATCCTGGCCGGCGAGCACCGGGGCGCCGTCGTCCCCGTCACGTCCCCCGACTTCGTCGGCGACCCCCTCGACCTGCTCGGCATCCCGGCCACGCTCGTCGTCGCCGACGGCGTCCCCGCCGTCACCTTCGAGCCCTGACCGCCGGGGTCGGGCAGACCGGGCGCGGGGCTGGGCAGACCGGGCGCGGGCTGGGTGCGCCTCAGGCCTCCAGGTGGGCGCGGAGCCGGGCGGCGACCTCTGCGGCGTGGGCGTCGTCGTCGTAGGCGGTGCGAGGCCAGAAGAAGCCGCGCAGCCCGTCGCCCCGGGTCCGGGGCACCACGTGCACGTGGAGGTGCGGGACCGACTGGCTGACGGTGTTGTTCATCGCCACGAAGCTGCCCTGGGCACCGAGGACGTCGACCACGGCTGCGGCGACGCGGCGGGCCCGCTCGAACAGGGGGCCGACGTCGTCGACCGGGAGGTCGGGCAGCGTGACGACGTGGCCCCTGGGCACCACGAGCACGTGCCCGGGGAACAGCGGGCGGACGTCGAGGAAGCCCACGGCGACGTCGTCGTCGAGCACGACGTGGGCGTCGGCCTCGCCGGCGACGATGGCGCAGAAGGTGCAGGCGGGGTCTCGCACGCCGCCCATCGTGCCCGCCGGCGACGCGCGGCCGTCGGGCGGCCCGTCGATGACGGCACCGTGAACAGGTGCGCACCATCCGCGGTGCGGCGCTCGCGGTCGGCGATGATCCTGGGCAGTGTTCGTCCGTCCCTCGGCACGACGACAGGGCCTCCCGGCCCCGGCAGCCCGCCGCATCGCGGCCCGCTCGCCCCGCACTGCCGAGCGCCCTCAGGAGGCCGCATGACCCCGGACCCCGTCCTCGAGCTCGACCGCGCCCACGCGCCCGACCCCGCGTCGGTCCGGACGCAGGTGGTGCTGGACACCTCGGCTCTCGTGGCCGACCCCGAGGGTGTGTTCCACGGCTACGTGGACCAGGACCTGATCGTGCCCCTCACCGTGATCGAGGAGCTCGACGGGCTGAAGAAGCGGCTCGACTCGGTCGGCATGGCGGCCCGGGACGTGCTGCGCCGCATCGAGGCGCTCCGGCTCGAGGCCGGCGGCGACCTCGAGCAGCGCCAGCCGCTCCCGGGCGGCGCCACGCTGCGGGTCGCGCTCAACGGCGTGCAGGTCGGGCTCCTGCGGGAGCACGGCCTCGACCCGGACAAGCCCGACAACCGGATCATCGGTGTGGCCCTCGGGCACCGGGTGCCCGGCGGCCCGGACGTCCGCCTGGTCTCCAACGACACCGGCATGCGGGTCAAGGCCGCGACGTTCGGCCTGTCGTCCTGCGAGCACGATCCCCTCGACGCGGCCGGCCGCCGACCCGACGACGACCTCGGGTGGCGCGAGCTCGACGTCGAGCCCGGTCTGGTCGACGCCATCTACGCCGGGGGCGCGCTGCCGGAGTCGGCCGCCGAGGTCGACGACGCCCTGCGCTGCAACGAGTTCGGCGTGCTCCACGCCGGCAGCCAGTCGGCCATGGTCCGCAAGCGCCACGACGGGCTCGCCCTCGTGCCCAGCGACCTGCACGCCTGGGACCTGCGCCCCCGCAACAAGGAGCAGCGGTTCGCCCTCGACCTGCTCCTGGACGACGACGTGAAGGTCGTGGCCCTGGACGGCCCGGCCGGGACGGGCAAGACGCTCACCGCCGTCGCCGCGGCCCTGCAGCAGGTGGTGGAGGAGCGTCGCTACTCCCGCATCTGCGTGTACCGGCCCGTCGTGCCGGTGGGCAAGGCCGACGTCGGGTACCTGCCGGGCACCCTGGACGAGAAGCTCGACCCGTGGATGGCCGCGATCACCGATGCCGTCTACGCGCTGTCCGGCGCCGACGACCGGCGGCGGGAGGACGCGGCCGAGGTGCTGGAGGAGATCCGGGCCCGGGGGCAGCTGACCATGGAGTCGGTGACCCACCTGCGGGGTCGGACGCTGCACTCGAGCTTCGTGATCATCGACGAGTCGATGAACCTGTCGCCCCAGGTCGGCAAGACGATCCTCACCCGGATCGCGGCCGACTCGAAGGTCGTCTTCACCGGCGACACCTCCCAGATCGACGCCGCCTTCCTCTCCGAGCAGACCAACGCGCTGACCGCACTGACCACCGCGTTCGCCGGCCAGGAGTGCTTCGGCCACGTGCGGCTCCTGCGCGGGGAGCGATCTCCGCTCGCCGAGCTGGCCGCCCGTCTGCTCTGATCGGGCGGCGATGTGGGCCCGCGAACCGGGTGTGCACGACGGGGTCGTGCGCCCGGCCCCCCGAGCGCGCCCGCAGAAGGCCGCGAATCGGACGAATGCCGGATTCTCCTTCCTCTCTGTACTTGCGCGAACACTCGTTGTAGCGTCGTAGTCGCTCGACCACGCGCCGTACAGCCCGCGGTGACACCGGTCGACTGTGGAGACCACGGAGACGGGAGAGGGCTGTGGCTGACGACGTCATCGCACTGGGGAACTGGGCCGGACAGAACTGGATGTCGAGCGCTGCGTGCGCGGGCAAGACGCACCTGTTCTTCCCGCCGCTGGCCGAGCGCCCGCAGGCGCGGGCCCGGCGGGAGGCCAAGGCCAAGGAGCTGTGCAAGGTGTGCGACGCGCGCCTCGCCTGCCGCGACTACGCCCGGAACAACCGCGAGTTCGGGTTCTGGGGTGGGGAGAACGAGGAGGAGCGGACCAACGCCGGCTTCCCCGTCCCGAACCCCATCGGCGCCCGCCGTCGCGCCGCCAGCTGACGCGGCCCACCCGCATCGGGCGGGCATCCGACCGGGCCCCGGTCGGCTTCCGTAGTCTCCGCTCCGTTGCCGATGCCTGAGCGAGAGCCCGGGGCCGACGGGCCCGACGCTGCCGAGGGGCCCGCGCTCGACGCGCCCGAGCCCGAGGACGCCGGCGAGGCCGGCACCGGTCCGACCGGGAGCACGCGCGGTCCGGGCGGTCCGGGGGCGCCCGCTCCGGAGGACCCCACGCCGACCGCAGCGCCTCCCGTGTCCGCGCCCCCCGCTCCGGGGCCGGCGTCCGCGGCCGGGCCCGGCCCCTCGCCGACGTCACCCCGGCTGCCGCCGTCGGCTCCGGTGGGCGCGGACGGCACCGTCGCCGACGACCCCCTGCCCGACCCCGACGCGCCGCGGCTGCCCACCCTGGAGGAGGCCGCCACCTACCGGCCGGCCCAGGACCTGTTCATCGCCTTCCTCGACATCGTGTCGGAGGCGACGCTGGGCACGCCGCTGCGACCGCGGCTCAAGGTCTCCCCCGGCGGTCTGCTCCGTGGCGAGATCGACCTGCTCAAGATCGAGCTGCCCGCCTACGCGGTCGCCGGCCTCGTCGTGGACCGCTTCGTGGTGCGCGCCGAGCGGGTCCGCATCCAGCCCGGCATCCCGCCGCTGCTGGTGGCCGAGCCGGTCGGCCTGCGCGTCGTGGTGTCGCAGGAGAACGTGGACCGCTGGACCAGGGACCTCCGCCTCCCGTTCCGCCTCCGCCTGACCGAGGACGGCGTGGTGACCACGACCGGCTTCGGCGGGATCCGCTTCACCGAGATCCTCACCGTCCCGACCGTCACCGGCGGCTTCCTGCGCCTGCAGCCTCGTCGGGCGAGCCTGCTCGGGGTGCCCACACCCCTGGTCCGGTTCCTGCGCGGCTACCTCCCCCTGCCCCCGCTCCCCCGTGCCGCCAGGCTCGAGCAGGTCGACCCGACCGAGGGGGAGCTGACGCTCACGTTCCGCATCGACCGCTTCGAGCAGCCGCTGACGCCGGACGTGACCCGCCGCATCGGCCAGGTCCTCCGCCTCCCCCTGCCCGGCCTGCGCTGAGCGCCGGGGATCCACCGGCGGGTCGCGGCCGCTCCGTAGCCTGACCCCAGCGGAGAACAGGGGGATTCCCATGCGTCGCCTGCCGATCTACGGACTCGACATCGAGACCGACACCACAGTGGACGGGCTCGACCCGTCGGTGTCCCGGATCGTGGCCGTGGCCCTCTCCACCGGCGGCGTGGACGAGCTGTTCGAGGGGCCCGAGGGCGAGCTGCTCTGCGAGCTCGACGAGCGCCTCGCCGACCTGCCCCCCGGGGTGCTGGCCACGTGGAACGGGTCCGCGTTCGACCTCCCGTTCCTGGCCGACCGGGCGGCTCGCTGGCGCCTCCGCCTCGGCCTCCGCCTCGAGGCCGACCCCCGCATCCGCCACCGCCACGACCCGCTCCCGGGTCACGACAGCTGCTACCGGGCGGCGTGGTACGCCCACGGCCACGTCGACGCCTACCGCGTGTACCGAGACGACGTCGGACCGGCGCTGCGCATCTCGTGCTCGCTCAAGTCGATCGCCCGCTTCGTCGGCCTGGCCCCCCTCGAGGTCGATCGAGCGCGCATCCACGACCTCAGCCGCGAGGCGCTCCACGCCTACGCGGCCAGCGACGCCCGCCTGGCCCGCGTGCTCGCCGAGCGGCGCTGGCCCACGGTGGCCCGCCGCATCGACCAGCTCCACCACCACGCCCCCGCCCTCGCCGGCTGACCGCGCCGTCGGGAGCGCCAGCGAGCAGGCGCCCGCGAGCGAGGACGAGCGCGCACCGGCCAACACGGCCAGAGCGAGCTAAGAACTCGGCACGACCTCGGGGAGCACGGCGCGCTGGGCCGGCGGGAGGCTGGCCCAGTCGTAGAGGGAGCCGCCGATGGCGCCGACGTCGACCAGGGCCCGCCGGTACGCGCCGAGGTCCTCGATGAGGGTCGCGTCCCCGATCCCGCCGACGGGGTGGACGACGGCGTCGGGTCGGCCGAGGTTGTTGCGCATCCGCCTCGTCGACTCCTCGGTGTAGGCGTAGGGGTCGCGGTAGCCCGACTCGGCGGTCCGGGTCGTCCAGTAGGCCATCGGCATCCAGACGTCGTAGACGGCGTCGAGCTCGCGCCAGGGGAAGCGGGGCCAGTAGCCGGGGTTGACGACCTCGAGCTGGACCGCCGGGGGCACGATGCCGCCGAGCGCCTCGCCGGGCAGCGCGGCGCGCAGGGCCGTGGACAGGGACACGAGGCGACGGGAGCGCTCGTCGTCGTCCGGCACGCCCTCGATGAACTCGATGTCGACGGCGACGCCGTCGAACCGGTGCCCGAGCGCCTCGAAGGAGGCGATGGCCAGCAGCCGCTCGAGGTCGGCGTCGACGTCGACGAAGGTGGGCAGGTACCAGCCGACCACGGAGATGCCCTCGGCGTGGGCCCGGACGAGGAGCTCGCCGAGGAGGTCCTCCTCGAGCAGGACACCGGGTGCCCGGTCGTCGGGTCGCGACGCCTGGAGGTAGACGGTGTCCACGCCGAGCTCGGCCCACTCGTCCACGGTCGCGGCCGTCACCACCGGGTCTCGCGAGGTGTAGGAGGGCGAGAAGTCGAACGCGTCGACCCAGACGCCGAGGCCGCCGTAGACCGAGGTCGACCGTGGTGCGGGCCGCTCCGGTCGGAGCGCGTCGAGCACGGCGGCGCCACCTCCGGCCGCAGCGCCGCGTCCCCGGGGGTCGCCGGTCGCGGCGTCGACGACGACCCGCAGGCCCATGCCCACCAGGAGGGCGCCGACGCAGGCCAACCAGTACCCCCTCGGCAGCGTCCGCACGGCGGGCGAACCTACCGGGGAGGCGGGTGGGCTCGTACCCACCCGGGATCCCGGCCCGTGGCGCGGCCCGCTGGTTGACTGGCCCGATGGCCCTCGTGCTCGGTGCCGACGTCGCCGTGTCCGCCACGACGGTGGAGGTGCGCGACGCGGACACCGGGGCGCTCGTCGCGACGGCCCGGTCGCCGCACCCGCCGCTCGCCGCGCCGGGGCGTGAGGTCGACCCGGCCCGGTGGTGGTCGGCGCTGCTCGATGCACGAGCGAGGACCGGTCAGCGCGAGCTGGCCGCGCTGGCCGTCGCCGGGCTCGACGGCGTGGTGGTCTGCGACGAGGCCGGGGCGGTCCTCGTCCCGGCCCGCACCTGGCAGTCGAGGACGGCGGTCCCCGAGGCGGATGCGCTCGTCGCGCAGTTCGGCGCCGAGCGCTGGGCGCGCACGGTGGGCCGGCTGCCGGGTCCGGGCTCGGCCGTCGCCGTGCTCGCCCACCTGGTCCACCACCGCGACGCCGCCGCGCGCATCGGGCGCCTCGTGCACCCGGCGGACTGGCTGACGTGGCGGCTGACCGGGCGATGGGGCGCCGACCGGGCGACGGCGGCGGCGAGCGGCTGCTGGTCGCCGGCCCAGGGTCGCTGGCGACCCGACGTCCTCGCCCGGATCGACGACGGTCGGGACGAGGAGGCCTGGGCCGGGGCCCTGCCGACCGTGCGCAGCCCCGGGGCGCGTGCCGACTGGCTCGCGGCGCCGGTCCACGACGCCACCGGGCTGCGCGGCCGGCCGCTGGTCGCGGTGGGCACGGGTCGGCGGGCGGCGGCCGCGCTCGCGCTCGGCCTCGTGCCCGGGGACCTGCTCGTCGTCGTGGCCGGCCACGCGACCTGCTCGGTGGTGACCACGGCGCCGACCGCGGACGCGTCCGGCCGCGTGCGCTGCGAGGCCGACGCGGCCGGCGCCCTGCTCCCGACCGTGGCGACGAGCGAGGCCGGCAGGCTGCTCGGGACCCTGTCCCGCGTGACGGGCACCGCGCCGGTCGAGCTGGCCGAGCTCGCCCGGCGGACCTCGGACTCGGGGTCGGTGCGGGTCCGTCCCGCGCCGGGCGGTCCCGCCGGATCCTCGGGCGAGGCGGCCGTGGCGGGGCTGGGCCGCGACGCCACCCCGGCGATGCTGGCCCGCGCCGCGCTCGAGGGCGTCGCCGACGGCGTGCTCGACGGGATCGACGACATCGCCGGGGCCATCGGCCCCGACGCCCACGGGCCGGCGGCGGACCGGCCGCTCCACCTGCTGGCGCCGGCCGGGAGCGCATCGGCGTGGGCGGCGGTCCTCGCCGACCGCTCCGGGCGCGCCGTGGTGGTGCCCGAGCTGGCCGAGCCCGTCGCGACCGGCGCCTGCGTCCAGGCGGCCGCCGCCCTGGCCGGGGTCAGCCCCCTCGAGGTGGCCCGGGCGTGGCGCTCCGGTCGGGGTCGGGTGACCGGACCGCCGGTGGGTCGGGGCTGACCGGAGGGGTCAGCGGACCGGTTCGCGACCGGGCCAGAAGGCGCCGAGGTGCTGGGCGAACTCGGCGTGAGACTCGCCCTCGGACTCGAGGGCGGCGAGCACCCCGTTGAGCAGCGCGAGGTAGAAGGGCTCGCCCTCCTCGGGCGCCGTCCGGACGCCCGACCGCTCGGCTCGCTCGGCGAGGACGCCGGCGACCTGCTGGAAGGCGTGCATGTGGTACTCGACCTGCTCGGCGGGGAGGTCGGCGCTCCACAGGAACCGGTCGCCGCCGGTGGCGGCCTCCCAGGACCGCAGGTACCCGTCGAAGGTGGCCAGCAGGTCCGGCTGGGCGTAGCACTCGTCGGTGGCGGAGAAGGCGAGGTCGTCCACGACCTCCCGGGCGTAGGACAGCCATGCCTCCGCGGCCTCCACCGGCACCGGACCCACGACGACGCGCATGGCCGGCGAGGCTTGCACACCGGGGGCGCCGGGCACCACCACCCCGGTCGTGGCCGTCAGGGCTCGAGGGCGACGAGCACGTCCTCGACCAGCTCGGCCTCGGTCCGGTCCATGACCATGGCCACGACCCGCAGCACGGTGAGGAGCCCGAGCCACAGCCCGAACATGGCGTCCTGCACGCCCTCGCGGGTGATGAGGGCGTCCACGGAGGGCCGGATGCCGCCGGCCGTCGCCGCGGCCATCAGCATCGTGTCGGTCAGGAGCTCGATGCGGTCCTCGGGGACGGCCCCGTCGAGGGCGAGGCGGCTGACCAGGTCGGGAGCGAGGAGGGTCTCCTCGGTCTCCAGCACCATGCGGCGCAGCGCGATCGCGCCGAGGTCGAGGAGGGCGTCGCCGACGACGGGTGCGGTGTGGTCGAGGATCGCGGCCTGCAGCGCCTGGGCGGCGGCCGGGCCGTCCGCCTCGATGGACTGCAGCTCGAGGGCCTCGCGCAGCTGGTCGTGGAGCTCCATGGCGGCGCAGGGTACCGGTGGACCCCGCGATCCGGCCGCTGGGCGCCCCGGGGACGGTCAGGTCCCGCCGTCGTCGGGGCGCGACGACGACCCGGACCCTCCGTCGTCGGCCGTGGCGACCGGTGCGACCGCGGGACCGGGCGGTGGGCCGGGGACCGGTGCCTCGACGACGGCGGCCGCCTCGTCGCCGCGGCGCACGACCACGGCGAGGCTGGCGATCACGACGGCCATGCCGGCCCACTGCACCCCGGTGACGGATTCGTCGAGGACCACCACGGCGCCGACGGTGGCGACCACGGGCACGAGCAGCGTGAGCAGCGACATCACCTGGAGCGGCACGTGCTCGTGGGACCAGTTCAGCAGCACGTGCCCGACGGCGCCGGACAGCGCGGTGACGGCGAGGATGGCCACCCAGTCCGAGGTGCGCGCCGGGCTCAGGTCGGCACCTCCGAGCACGACGAGGGGGCACACGACCGCGGCGGCGACGACGGTGAGACCGCAGAAGTACTCGAGCGCCCCGAGCTCGCGGCGGGCCTGCTTGGAGGTGACGAAGTACGCGGTCCAGGTGAGGAGCGCGCCGGTGGCCAGCAGGTCGCCGCGCAGGCTCCACTCGGGCACGCCCGAGGCGCCGAGCACGACCACGGCGGTGCCGGCCACCGCGACGACGGACCAGGCCGCCGTCCGCGCCGTCACCCGCTCGCCGAAGAGGCGGGCGCCCACGGGCAGCAGGAGGATCGGCTGGAGCGCGCCGATCACGGTGGCGTTGGCGACCGAGGTCTCCCGGAGGGCCGAGAAGAACAGGACGAGGTCGGCGCCGAAGGCGAGGCCGCCGGGGGCGGCGACGAGGAGCATGCGCCGGGTGATCCGCCCGCCGGCGAGGAGGTGCGCTGCGCACAGGAGCACGGCCCCGAAGACCAGGCGGTAGAAGGAGATGCCCGGTCCGTCGATGCCCTCGACGGACTTCACGAGCACCGAGGCCAGCCCCCAGATGGTGACGGCCAGGCCCGTCGCGAGGATGCCGAGCGTGGTGCGACTGGTGGACGGGGCGCGTGGCACCCGGGAAGTGTGCCGCCTCAGCGGACGGCGACGGCGGCCACGGCGGCCACGCTCGTGCCGGGCACGGCGTGCGGGGTCGCCGACAGCAGCGATGCGGACCGGTGGTCGCCGGCGCAGGCGTCGGCGAGGGCCTCGAGGTCCCAGCACCGACCGACCAGCAGCCCGGCGGCCTGCGTGGCGAGGCGGTGGAAGCCGGCAGCCGCGCCCGAGGCGGGATCGCCCGTGGGGGCGGGCACCGGGTCCGGGTGGGGGCAGTCGACGGCGACGCCGGCCACGCCGGCCCGGAGGAACCAGCGGATGCAGCCCGGCGCCAGGCCGGGGTGTCCGCCGGACCAGGCGTCCTCGCCTCCGTCGCGGAGCAGGGCGCCGTGCCCGGTGCGCAGCAGCACCACGTCGCCGGGCGCGGGCAGGGTGGCGGCCCGGGCCAGGGCCTCGTCGAGGTGCCCGGGGGTGACGACCTCGCCGGGAGCGAGCCGGTCCACGACCAGGGTGCGGGCCAGGTCGAGCAGGATCCCCCGGGTCACGACGGGCCCGATCCGGTCGGCGCCGCCGACCGTCGCACCGCGCTCGACGTCGACGACGGCGGCGGGGTGGCCGCCGTAGCGGAGCCCGTCGACGGCGAGGTGGGACGGTGCGGCCCAGCAGGTCCGTCGCTCGGGGTGCTCCACGACCAGGTCGTCGTGGACATCGACCCCGTCGGGGCCGGGCCCGAGCCTCGTGGCGGCCCGCTGCGAGCCGCGGCCGCCGACCGGACCGGGCAGCGACAGCGGGACGGGTCGGCCGTCGACGGCGGCGGCCAGCCCACGGTGGACGGCCTCGGCGTCGATCCCCGCGACGGCGCCCCGGCCGTCGGCGCCCCAGCGGTCCCAGGTCCGGACCTCCTCGGCGATGGCGTCGAGGGACTCGTCGCTCACGACGGGACCACGCTGCTCGGACCCGAGGGCGGACCCGACCAGGGACCGGTGGTGGCGGCGAGCGCCTCGCGGGCCGAGATCTCGGCCCGGGCCGCCGGCAGGCTGTCGAGGACGCCGACCACGAAGGTCGCGACCACGACGGCGCCGATGGCCATGCCCGGCCCGTGGATGTGGAACCCGACGAGGGCGACGACCCACACCACGGCGGGCCCGACGGCCACCCCGCGGCGGTCGACCCTCGGTCGGACGACGAGCGCCTCGGTCGCCTGGAGCGTGAACGCGACGGCCAGCAGCACCACGGCGTTCCGGCCGGTGCCCACCCCGGCGGCGAGGCCGATCAGGGGGAGGGAGCCGAGGAGGATGCCGACGTCGGGCAGGGTCGCCCCGACCCCGGCGACGAGGCCGAGGACGATGGGCGCCGGCAGCTCGATGGTGATGGCGGCGGACCAGGCCAGCACCCCGACGACCAGGCCCTGGACCAGCAGGGCCCAGACCGTGACGCGGGCGCGGGCGACCGCGTCGGTGACCGTGGCCAGGGCCACGGCGCGGCGGTGCGGGTCGGGCACCTGGGCGGCGGCGCCGCGCACGATCCCGGGCCCGTAGACGAGCAGGAACACGGCGAGGATCGCCGAGACCAGGTACACCGGCGCGCTCGGCGCCGACTGCGCGAGGGCGCCGGAACCGGAGCCGATGCGCTCGTCGAGCGCCTCGAGGAACTCGTCGGCCCGTTCGGAGATGCGCAGGTCGCGCATGACCTCGCCGAGCTGGTCGTCGCGGGACTCGAGCGCCGCGGTCGCCTCGGGCGTGGAGCGCTGGAGCCGGCGGACCTCGCGGTCCAGGTCGTCCACGGCGCCGAACACGAGGCCGACGACGGCGGCGCCGAGGACGGCGAACGTGCCGAGCACGGCGACGACGCGGGGGATCCGGCGGCCGAGCACCCCGACCACGGGTTCGACGAGGATCGCGACGATCGTGGCCGCCGCGGCCCAGCCGAGGACGCGCTGGGAGGCCACGAAGGCACCGCGGAGGGCCCCGAAGGCCACGACCGCACCGACGAAGAGGACGGCGGAGCGGGGGGTGATCCGGATCCGGCGGACCGGACCCGTCCCCGGTTCGATCCACGTCGGCCCGGCCATCGGGCCGTACCGTACCGAGCGGTGACCGGACCGGAGGGCGAACGCGGGCCGGGCGACGCGCCCGGCGACCCAGCAGCGCAGCCCGGCGCGCCCGATCCGCCGGCCGGTCCGCCCGCTGGCCCGGCCGGCGCGACGACGCTCGTCGAGGTCGACGCCGCATCGGCACTGACCCTGGTCGCGGTCGGTCTCGCCGCCGCCGCCGTCGTCGCCACCGTCCAGCAGGCCCCGTCGATGCTCACCCGCATCTTCGTGGGCGTCGTCGTCGCCCTGGCCCTCGACCCGGTCGTCCGCAGGATCCAGCACCGGACCGGCTGGCGGCGGGGCACGGCCGTGGCGCTGGTCGGCACCGTCCTGGGGGTCGCGTTCCTGAACGTGCTGCTCGTCCTCGGTCCGGCCGCCATCGACGAGGCCTCGTCGCTGACCGACGACCTGCCGACCACCGTCGAGGACGCCTACTCCTGGCCCGTGGTCGGCGACCGCATCGCGTCGGCCGACCTCGCCGAACGGGTGCGCGACGCCATCGCCGACCTGCCCGCCGAGCTCGACGACCGCGAGATCACCCGCTTCGCCGAGGACCTGCTGGGCGGGTTCCTGACCACCATCGTCGTGCTGGTCACGGCCGTGGTCGTGATGCTCGACGGCGAGACCCTGGTCAACCGGTTCCGCCTCCTCGTCGAGGTCGGGCCGCGGCGGGAGCGCCTCGACCGGATCGGACGGGTCGTCTACCGCACGTTCGGCAACTACTTCGCGGGGTCGCTGTTCGTCGCCATCCTCAACGGCCTGGTCATCCTCACCGTCGCCCTCGTGCTCGGCATCCCGCTCGCCCCCCTCGCCGGCCTGTGGGCGGCGCTGACGAACCTGATCCCCCAGGTCGGTGGCTTCCTCGGCGGCTCGTTCCTCGTGGTCCTGGCCCTGACCGAGGGCCCGGCGACCGCCGCGATCGCCCTGGCGGTGTTCCTCGTGTACCAGAACATCGAGAACAACGTGATCCAGCCCGCGGTGGTGGGACGTGCCGTCGACCTGAGCCCGCCGACGACCATGCTCGCTGCGCTGATCGGTGGCGCCGTGGCCGGCGTGCCGGGCGCCCTGGTCGCGACGCCGGTGCTCGGCGCAGCCAAGGTCCTGCTCACCGGGGGCCACCTCGGCGAGGACGGCGAGGAGGCCGACGCCGACCCCCGGCGCGGCTCGCTGCTGCGACGCCTGCCCCTCGTCGGTCGCCTCGTCGGACGGCGCGGCGGACCGGACGCCGGGCCCTGATCAGCGGGCCCTGATCAGCGGGCCCTGATCAGC
>CAZCEZ010000021.1:0-38213 GCA_964497795.1 uncultured Acidimicrobiaceae bacterium
GGGTCGCTCGGGGCTCCACGTGCGCACGCTACGTGCTGCGGCGGGAACCCGAGCGACGTGCGGCGGCGACCCGCACGACCTCCGCGCGGTGATGCCCCGACCTCGCCGATCCAGGGCCGTCGGTACGGTGGCCGCCGTGCGCGTGGCGATCACCAACTGCTTCCAGGACGACAACAAGGGTGGCGCCCTCCTCACGCAGGCCTCGATCCTGCTGGCACGCACGATCGACGAGCGTGCGACGATCACGCTCGTGCCCGTGAACCCGACGCCGAGGGGCGAGGCGTTCCGGCACACCATCGCGTCGAACCCGGATGTCCACGTCGGTCACGCCCCCTTCCAGCGCGCACGAGGGCTCGTGCCCGGGCTCGGACTGTGCGCTGCGGCGGGGATCGCACTCGCTCTCGGTCGGCGTGCGCCGACGATCTTCCGATCGCTGGCCCCCCTCGCGGATGCCGACCTCGTCATCAGCAAGGGCGGCTACGTCTTCGTGAACCGTCGGGGCCCGAGGCAGCTCATGTCGCAGTTCCTGACCACGTTCCCACTGCTGTTCGGAAGGCGCTGCGGCTCGATCACCATCGCCGCAGGAGCGACGGTCGGGCCCTTCGAGAACTGGTACTCCCGCCTGCTCAACAGGCTGATCCTCTCGCGCATCCACATCGTCCTCCCACGAGAGGAGGCGTCGGCATCGGAGGCCGGAGCCTTGGCCAAGGGCATGGTCCGATCGATGCCCGACGGGGTGTTCGCGCCGCTCGGCGTCGACCGGCGCGCTCGGCAGCGACCGACCGGTCACCGGCCTCCTGACCCGAGCCCCGCCGAGCGGTACGCCGTCGTCGCCTACGGGTACCCGGCGGACGACGACGACGAGTACCACTCGACCCTGGTGCGGACGTTCTCGACGCTGGTCGAGGAAGGTCGCCTCGACCGCGTCCACGTGGTCCTCCAGGTGGTGGACCAGCAGGGGAACAGCTCCGAACGACGGGAGTCGCAGCGTCTGGCCGACGCCATCGACGACACCGTCCCTGGGCGATCGGGTCGGGTCGCAGACGTGCTCGGGAAGGATCTGGCCCCGGAGGACCTCATCGCCCTGTACGGCGCTGCGGAGTTCGTCACGGGGCGGCGGCTCCACGCCAGCCTGTTCGCCCTCATCGGCGGTGGTCTGCCGATCCCCATGCGACATCCGACGGAACCCCACAAGGCAGCGTCGGTCTACGGCGCGATCGGCCTTCCCGAGCTCGTCGTCGACGTCACGACCCCCGAGGAGACGCTGCGGTCGATCCGGAGCCTCCTGGACCGCCGGGAGCAGCTCGCCGAGCGGACCGCGACGGTCGTGGAGGGACAACGCGCGCTCTGGAGCCGGGAGGCCGAGGCGGTCGCCGCCGAGGTCCACCGCCTGCGCTCGACCTCGCCCTCGCGCTACAGCACCTTCTCGTAGAACGCGAGCTCGGCCTCGAGCACGGCGACGACCGTCTCGGCCTTCCGGAACCCGTGCTGCTCGCCCTCGAAGGCGTGGTACTCGACGGTCACGCCCTTGGCCTGCAGCGCCTCGACGATCATCTCGGACTGGTTGGGCGGGACGATCTCGTCCTCGAGGCCCTGGAAGACGATCAGGGGCGAGTCGAGCCGGTCGACGTGGGTGAGGGGCGAGCGCTCGACGTACACGTCGCGGGCCTCGGGGTACGGGCCGACGAGGCCGTCGAGGTAGCGGGACTCGAACTTGTGGGTCTCCTCGGCCAGCGCGGTCAGGTCGGCCACGCCGTAGGAGCAGGCGCCGGCGGCGAAGGCCTTCTCCCCCGTCAACCCGGCCAGCGCGGCGAGCACGGTGAAGCCACCTGCCGAGCCACCCCGGATGGCGAGGCGGGCGGGGTCGGCCAGGCCCTGGTCGGCCAGGTGCCGGGCGGCGGCGATGCAGTCCTCGACGTCGACGACGCCCCAGCTCCCCTGGAGCAGGTTGCGGTAGGCCCGGCCGTACCCGGTCGAGCCGCCGTAGTTGACGTCGACGAGGGCGAACCCCCGGCTGGTCCAGTACTGCTTGGCCAGGTCGAGTCGCCCCCGCGCCATGGCGGTCGGGCCGCCGTGGATGAGCACGAGCAGCGGCGGCGGGCCGGCCGGCTCGCCGACGCCGGGGTTGGTCGGCGGGTAGTAGAGGGCGTGGGCGGTGCGCTGCCCGTCCGGACCGGAGGGGAACGACACGGGCCGGGCGACGGAGAACCACGCGTCGTCGAGGCCGAGGTCCCGAGACGCGCGGACCACGACGGGTGCCTCGGGGCCGTGGGTGGTGACCTCGACGGTGGCCACGACTGCCTCCTGGGTGAAGCCGGCACCGACGAAGGTGACCGACCGGACGCCGGTGGCGATCGACGCGATCTCGCTGAACGGGGTCTCGACGTCGGTGACCGCCCCGGGCGTGCCGTCCTCGGCGGGCGGCTCGACCAGGGCGAGGGTGTCGAGGCCGTCGCTCGCGTAGGCGATGGCGATGGTGCCGTCGCCGAGGAAGCCGTAGCGGCGCATGTCGAACACCCACGGCGGGGTGCCGATCTCGGCCTCGAGCGCGGTGACGGGCTGGCGGCCGCCGTCGGGCGTCCACCGCTCCAGGTTCCACCAGTCGGTGCGGTCGGACACGAGGTGGAGGACCCCGTCGGGCGACCACGCCGGCTGGATGACGCTCTCCTCGGGGCCGCCGGCCACGACCACGGCATCCGACACCGACGCGGGGACCGCCTCGCCCCGAGCGAGGTCGGCGACGCGCAGCTCGGTGGCGTCCCACGGCATGGACGGGTGCTGCCACTGGATCCAGGCCAGGCGGTCCCCGTCGGGGGCGATCCGGGGCGCGGCCACGAAGTCGGGGCCGGTGACCAGGACCACCGGCGCCGCCGAGCCGTCCAGGGGCAGGGCGACGACCTCGTTCACCGCCTCGCCGTGGGCCTCGAACGCCTCGCCCTCGTGGGACTCCCGCACGCACACGACGAGGTCGCCGTGGACGTCGAGGTCGGCGTAGCGCAGCCCGTGCCGGGTGGCCGGCTCGGGGGTGATCGGTCGGGGCTCGCCGAAGCCGTGGCGGTCGGAGGGCCCGGCAGCGTCGAGGTCGAGGCGCCAGAGGCGCTGGTCGTCCCACGAGGCCCACAGCACGGTGGCGCTCCCGTCGCCGGGCCCGACCACCGTCCAGGCGCCGCCGCCGTACTCGTGGACCCGGGTGCGGGCCGACACGCCCTCGCCGAGCAGGTCCTGGGTGCTGCCGTCGGCCCGGCGCCGGACGAGCTGGATCCGCCCGCCCTCGGCGGGACGGGACTCGGACCAGAAGACCTGCTCGCCGACGACGAGCACGCTGCCGGGCGAGTCGGCGGCGGCGACCACCGCCTGGGCGGTGATCGGGGAGGGCCAGGGCACGGACGCGTCGCTCACGCCCCCGTGCCTACCCGCTCCACGCGTCCGCCCGCACCCGGGACCCGGGCCTACCCCTGGACGAGGTCGGCGATCCGCTGCACGCCCTCGGCCAGGTCGTCGTCGCCGAGAGCGAAGGAGAGCCGGGCGTAGCCGGGCGTCCCGAAGGCCTCGCCCGGGACGATGGCGACCTTGGCCTCCTCGAGGATGATCCCGGCCAGGTCCAGCGTGTTGTCTGCGGTGCGGCCGGCGATCTCGCGGCCGTAGAGGCCGGTCAGGTCGGGGTAGGCGTAGAACGCACCCTCGGGCTCGGGGCAGGAGATGCCGTCGATCCCGTCGAGCATCTTCCAGATGGTGAGGCGACGGCGGTCGAAGGCCTCGCGCATGCGCACGACGTCGTCGAGGGGGCCGGCGACCGCCGCCAGGGCAGCCCGCTGGGCCACGTTGCACACGTTGGACGTGGAGTGGCTCTGCAGGTTGGTCGCCGCCTTCACGACGTCGTTCGGGCCGATGAGCCAGCCGACGCGCCAGCCGGTCATGGCGTAGGTCTTGGCCACGCCGTTGAGCACCACGCAGCGGTCGGCGATCTCGGGCACGACGACGGGCATCGAGTGGAACTCGGCGTCGCCGTAGACGAGGTGCTCGTAGATCTCGTCGGTGAGCACCCAGACCTCGTGCTCGGCGGCCCAGCGGCCGATGGCCTCGATCTCGTCCCGGGTGTAGACGGCCCCGGTCGGGTTCGACGGCGACACGAACACGAGCGCCTTGGTCTTCTCGGTCCGGGCCGCCTCGAGCTGGTCGACGGTCACCTTGTAGCCGGCGTCGGAGCCGGCCACGACCTCGACGGGCACGCCACCGGCCAGGCGGATCGGCTCGGGGTAGGTGGTCCAGTACGGGGCGGGGAGGACGACCTCGTCGCCCGGGTCGACCAGGGAGAGGATGGCGGCGTAGACGGCGTGCTTGCCGCCGTTGGTGACCAGCACCTGGGAGGCCTCGACCGACAGGCCGGAGTCGCGCAGGGTCTTGGCGGCGATGGCCTCCTTGAGCTCGGGGAGGCCCCCGGCGGCGGAGTACTTGTGGTTCACCGGGTCCTTGCAGGCGGCCACGGCGGCCTCGACGATGTGGTCGGGCGTGGGGAAGTCGGGCTCACCGGCGCCGAAGCCGATGACGCTCTCGCCGGCGGCCTTCAGCTCCTTCGCCTTGGCCGTGACGGCCAGGGTGGCGGACGGTGCGATGGCATCGACGGCGGCGGAGATGCGGCGGGAGGACAATGGTTCGCTCCTGGTCGGGGGACTCCGCGATAGTGGCACGTCGATGGCCTCCGAAACGCCCGACATCACCATCCCCGCGGACCTCACGCCGGCCGACGGTCGCTTCGGCGCCGGGCCCTCCAAGGTCCGGCCCGAGCAGGTCCAGGCCATCCTCGCCGCGCAGCCCGGCGGGACCCCCGGGCAGCCCCCCGTCCTGGGCACCTCGCACCGCCAGGCCCCGGTGAAGTTCACCGTCGCCTCCCTCCGCAACGGCATCGCCGAGCTGCTCCGCCTCCCCGACGGCTACGAGGTCGTGCTCGGCAACGGCGGCACCCACGCCATCTGGGACGCGCTCGTCGCCGGGTTCATCGAGCAGCGCTCGGCGCACGCCTCCTTCGGTGAGTTCTCCTCCAAGTTCGCCAAGGGCGTGGCCGCGGCCCCGTTCCTCGACGACCCGATCGTCGTCGAGTCCGAGGTCGGCACCCACCCGACCATGCACCACATCGACGGGGTCGACACCTGGTGCCTCACCCACAACGAGACCTCCACGGGCGTGATGGCCCCGGTGGCGCGCCCCTCCCAGGCCGGTCTCACGATCGTGGACGCCACCTCGGCGGCCGGCGGCCTGCGCTTCGACGCCGCCGAGTGCGACGTCTACTACTTCTCCCCGCAGAAGGCGCTCGCCTCCGACGGCGGCCTGTGGATCGCGGCGGTCTCCCCCGCCGCCGTCGAGCGGATCGAGGCCCGGGCCTCCGCCGGCGACCGGTGGATCCCCCCGTTCCTGGACCTGGCCGCGGCGCTGGACAACTCCCGCAAGGACCAGACGCTGAACACGCCGGCACTGGCCACCCTCCTGATGGCCGACGCCCAGGTCCAGTGGCTGTGCCACAACGGCGGCATCGACTTCGCCGCCGGCCGCTGCGACGCCTCCGCCGAGATCCTCTACGGCTGGGCCGACGCCCACGCCCTGGCCTCGCCCTTCGTGCCGAACCCCGACCAGCGCTCCCGCGTCGTGGCCACCATCGACTTCGACGGGTCCGTCGACGCCGCCGTCCTGGCCGCCGTGCTCCGGGCCAACGGGATCGTCGACACCGAGCCCTACCGCAAGCTGGGCCGCAACCAGCTGCGCATCGCGATGTTCCCGGCCGTGGACCCCGAGGACGTCCGGGCCCTCACCGCCTGCATCGACCACGTGCTGGAGCGCCTGACCGCCTAGCCCCGACCTCCCGAGCAGGGCGCAGCGGGCCGCTCAGGGCTCGCTGGTGGTGGTCGACGGCGCCGTCGTGGTCGTCGTCGACGACGAGGTGGTGCTCGACGAGGTCGTGCTGGTCGACGACGTCGTCGTGGTGGTGGACGACGTGGTGGTGGACGACGGCGCCGCGGCGGTCGTGGACGTGGTCGACCTGGGCGCGGCGACGGTCGTCGCCGTGGCGGAGGGTCGCGTCGTGGACGGCGGACGCGTCGTCGACACCGGTGCCGCGGGGGGCACCGTCGGCTCGGTCGTGGTGGACGCGGACCGGACCGTGGTGCTGCTCGTCGTCGAGGCGACCACCGACGTCGTCGGCTCGCGCACGACCTCGTCGTCGAGGACCTCGACCCGGGGTCGCTCGCCTCCCTCGGCGAAGGGACCCCACGCGACGGCGTCGGCGGCGAGGACGGCGACGCACGCGGCCACCAGCCACCAGATCCACCGTCCGCCTCCGATGAACGTCACGAGCGGACGTTAGCGGCCGCCACCCGGGCGACCCCCGGACGCGGACGGACCCGGCGCAGGGCCGGGTCCGGGTCTCGCCGTGCGGGCGCGGGATGCCTCAGAGGCAGAAGTAGGCGCCGATGTGGGAGATGCCCTGGCAGTTCTTGCCGGCGCGCCACTCGATCCGGACGGTGGTCGTGCCGTCGCCGTTGACGATTCCCGTCGAGGAGATCAGGCACCCGCTCGGCGCGGTGGTCGACACGAAGCTCGTGGTCGCAGGATCCCAGGCGAAGTCGTAGCAGTTGGTCCCGGGCTTCAGCTGGAAGAACTGGGGCACCGAGCCGGCCGGGAAGGTCAGCACGGCGACGTTGCCCGTGTGCCCCCCGGAGACGAGGCTGCACCCGTTCTTGAGCGGCGTCCCCTCACCGCAGGTCGCGGTGGTCACCAGCGAGCCGCAGACGGAGTTGTCGCCGGTGGTCGAGCTCGAGCACTGGTTGGGGTTGATGGAGGGCTCGCCGGTCGCGTTGGCGTCGCCCTCGATCTTGACGTAGTAGAAGTCGGTGCAGGGCTTGGAGCCCCCGCAGGCCGTGGTCGCGGCGAAGGCCGGGCTCGACATGAGCACCGGGGCCGACCACACGACGGCACCCGCCACCGCGCCTCGCTTCATCAGATCCCGCCGGCTGAGACCGCTCGCTTCGTTCGTCATGAACTCGTTCCTCACGTTCGGTCCCGCGGACCCGCCTGGTGCACTGCAGACGCCGACCGTACGGCAGCCGGAGCGGAACCCGCAACGATCGGAGCGCGACGCAGGTCAGCGATCCGACGAGGAACCGGAGAATCCGGAACGGACCACCGACGCAACGTCACCGGGATCCCACCGGTCGACACGGAGCGTGGTGAAGGTGGTACGGAAGCGCGCCACGTCGGCGAGCGAGGCGAAGCCCTCCACGACGCGGTGGTGGACGAGGAGGGCGAGGTCCGCGGCATCCACCCCGGTGCAGACGGCGGCGGGCAGCGCAACCGCGGCCACCGGCAGGGCGGGCACGGCGGGCTGCTCGACGCCCGCGAGCCCGACGGGCTCGGGGGCGACGAGCGTCGCGGTCGCCAGCTCGAGGTCCACCCACGGCCGCTGCTCGACCGTCGCACCGAGGTCGCGGAGCCGGGCGGCCACCTTGGTCGCGCCCGCCAGGTCGGTCCGGCAGACGACGACGGTGCGCCCGCCGGCGACGAGGGCGTGCGCGTCGAGGCGGACGCAGCCGTCGCGCACGGCGCCGTGCCCGCCCAGGTGGACGGCGAGGATCCGGGCGAGCTCGTCGCGGGTCCTGGCCCGCCCCACGAGGCACCCGCCCCAGTGGAGGAGGTGGAGGTCACCCGGTCCCGAGGCCAGCACCACCGAGTAGTTGGGTGACGCGGGACCGTCCACCGCGATCGGCGCCAGCAGGCCGGCGAGCCAGGCGTCGGTCTCGGCGCGGTCGCCGCGGACGCCGATGCGGAGACCGCCGACCTCCACGGCACGGGGAGCCACCCAGACCGAGCGGCCGACGTCGCTGCCTCACGGGGACGGCGGGTCGACGAGGTGGGTCGGCGCCGGAGGCGGGGTCGGGGCCCCGCCCTCGTCGAGGTCGACGAGGAGCGACGCAGCCCGCAGCTGCTCGACGAGCCCGGCGACCGCGGCCTCGGCGTCGGCGGTCGGGACGCCCCACACCTCGGCGACGTCGTCGGCGAGGTCGGCGATCGACGGGCCACCGTCGAGGAAGGGCCACAGGAGGCTGCCCACCGGATCGAGCTGGTGCACGCGCCGGCTGCGCGGGTCCCACAGCACGAGCTCGCCGTCGACGTCGACGGCGTCGACGTCGGCGCGGCGGGTGGGCCGGTCCTCGACCGGGTTCACGAGACGAGCTCCTCGACGAGGTCGCACAGCCGGGCGACGTCGCCGAAGGTCACCGACACCGCCGGGACGTCGGCGGTGATCGCCGCGATGCGCGCCAGACCGGATCCGCCGTGCTGCTCGAGGTTGAAGGTGTTGCTCGCCATCGCAGCCGTCGCTCCGCCCCGCGTCAGGGTCTCGATCTCCAGGTCGGCGCCGGCACGATAGCGGGGCGCCACGATCGCCCCGACGGGCAGCGGGCGTCGCACGACGTCGGCGCCGAGGCGTGCCGGGTCCAGCCACCACACGCCGAGGTCCCGACCGGCGAGCCCGATCGCGGCCCGAGCCGCGCCCGGCAGCGACGGCCAGGAACCCGCGCCGACGACGACGGGCTTGGGGTAGGGGCGGATCGTCCCGTCCGGGGTCACGGGACCGGTCTCGTCGCTGCCGTACCCGAAGCCTCGGAGGAGCAGGGCGGTGACCGTCGAGGACTTCCCGGCGCCGGGGAGCCCGGGCAGCACGACGGCCCGCCCGTCGCGCTCGACGAGGCCGCAGTGCAGCACGGGGTCCCGACCCACCGAGCGCGTGGCACCGACGTTGATCCGCGACATCGCCTCGGCGAGCACCGACGCCGGGCGGCCGGGCGGCCGGGCGTGACCGTCCAGGTGGAGGACGAGCTGCGCACCGTCGGGCGACCACGCCAGGTCGAGGACCTGCGCCGGCGGCTCGTCGTCGTCGACGAGCAGGTGGACGAGGGCCTCGCGCAGGAACCCCGAGAGCGCGCGGTCGTCGCTGCGCACGACGAAGCGGTGCTCGAGCGCACGGCCGTGGACCTCGGTCACCGGCGCCGTCCGAGCAGCTCTCCAAGAGCGGTCCGGGCCTCGCGTGGGCGGCCCGCCCTCCGGCGGGCGTCGCGGTAGGCCCGGTCGGGCACGACCAGGCCCCGCAGGTACGCGATGCGGGCGCGCACCCCTCGGATCCGGATGGGGGCGGCGAGGAGCGTCGCGGCGTTCGTCCCACCACCCGAGCGGTACGCACGGCGCAGCCAGGACGGGTCGTCCACCGCAGCGGCCCAGCGGCGCGCCTCGGCCACGACCCGTCCCGGACCGAGCAGCGCGTCGGCCCAGCGGATCGCCTCGGCGAGGAGCTCTGCGACGCGCCAGCGCTCGGCGAGCCCGATCGCCTCGTCGGGTCCGTCGTCGAGCGCGGCGACGAGGTCCAGGGCGGCGGCGGCGCGCGGCTCGGCCTCGCCGACGGTCAGGGCCAGCGCGGCCACCACGGCACGACGGGCCCGGTCCGGGGCGCGGAGCCGGGCCGCGCCGAGGTGGAGGTCCTGGCTCGCGGCGTGGAGCTCGTCGAGGTCGAGGCCGAAGCCGTACGGGCCCGGCACCGGCATCCGGTGGAGGTCGAGCTCGACCCCGGCCGTCGTGACCAGGGGGATGTCCTTCGCGAAGCGGCGGTCCCAGTCACGACGCCGTGGCGGCAGGTCGCGTCGACAGCCGAGCCCGACGAGCGAGGCGACGGCCTCGTCGACGTCGTCGGGGTGCACGAGGAGGTCGACGTCCTGGAAGGCCCGCAGCGACGGCTCGGGGTGGTCGAGGTGCGCGGCGGCCACCCCCTTGAACACGAGGGTGCGGTCCGGGAGGAGCTCGTGGAGCCTGACGAGCTCGGACTCGACGAGGAGGGCGTGGGCCATCAGCTCCGCGTGCCGGTCGAGGACCTCGGCGCGCACGTCCTCGGGGACGTCGAGTGCCCCCGTCCCCACCGCCCACGCCAGCCAGCCCGTGGTCCGGTGGGCCGCCGCCTCGGCGACGACGGCGCGGATGCGCGCCCGGTCGGGCGTCGGTCCCACCCAGCCGGGATCCGGTCCGAGGACCGCCCGGTGGATCGGGTCGAGGGCCGGCGTCGTCACGTCGGGACCAGGATCCCGAGGTCCACGAGCCGGTCGACCAGCCCGGCGACGTCGTCGGCGACCGGCCCGGCATCACCGCCTGCGTCTCGTACTGCGGCGCTGGCCTCGGCCACGACCTCCTCGACCGTGGCGTCGACCGCGAACCGCTCCCAGATCCAGGACGCCGTGCCCTCGAGGACGTGCAGCTGGTCGCCGTCGTGGAGCAGCGTCCGGTCCGGGCAGCGCCGCTGGAGGACGGCGGGGGCGTGGGCGAGCCGCGTCGTCGGGTCGGTCACGTCCGGGGCTCCGACGCCACCCGGGCGCGCCGTCCGAGCGGCGCCACGCACAGCAGGACCAGCACGAAGGGCAGCACCTGGACCCGCTGGCGGACGAGGATCCCGGCGTTGGAGAACGACGAGAAGCCGTACACGAAGAGCACGGCGAAGGCCCAGCACAGCACCAGGTAGGCGTTGCGGAGCGTGCCCGCGGCCGAGGCGACGATCCGGCGCCAGCCGGTCAGCACCAATCCCATCAGGAGCAGCGACTCGCCGGCGGCGACGAGGGACTGCACGTTCGTCGCGTGCCAGGGGAAGGGCCGGAACAGCACGTTCACGAACGCGGCGGGCAGCCGGCTCGGGTCGAGGTCGGTGTCGCTGTCCGCGACGAACTGCGATCCGCCCTGACCGGTCCGGCGCTGCACCTCGTCGAGGGTCGTGCGGACGGCCTCGGCGTTGAAGTCGTCGACGCCGAAGAAGTCCTCGAGCTGCCCGACGGCGAACACCAGTGCCAGGCCGACGACGGCGAGCACCGCGAGCTTCGCGAACGGCGCCCACGCCGAGCGCCCCTCGGCCGGCGTCCGGCGGGCCAGCACGGCCAGGGCGAGGGCGAACACGAGGATCGCGGCGATGTGGGGGCGGACGATGCCGAGCGCCAGGGACGCGACCCCGCACAGCAGGAGACCCCCGCGGGCGCGGGTCAGCACGCGCGCCGCGCCGTGGGCCCCGAGCCCGAGGAACAGGCACATCCAGGCCTCCTTGCCGATGGAGGACGGCCAGAACAGCAGCGACGGGAGCAGGAGCACGAGGAGGGCGTGGCGGCGGTGGTCGCCGTCGGGCACGGCCCGCACGAAGGCCCGGTGGAACAGGTAGAGGCCCCAGAACCCGAACCAGGAGAAGACGAGGAACCCGCCGATCGTGGTCGCCCCCGTGACGGTGAACACCCCACCGGTGAGGACCTCGATGAAGCCGGTCCCCTGGACCCGCTTGCCGATGTCGATGGTCCAGTCCCCGTCGCGCAGCTGGCGGGCGATGTCGGCGCCGACGCGGCTGTAGGCGTTGGCGTCGGCTGCGCCGTCGTAGAGGCCGAACGCGACGTAGTAGCGGGCGAGGGAGGCGACGAGCTTGAGCCCGAGCGCCCACCACAGGAGCCGGGCGACGAAGGGGTCGGCCTCGAGGCGGGCCGCCCGCCGCAGCAGCGGCACGCTGAGGGCGGCGAGGCCGATCGCGGTCGGGATCGCGGCCCACACGTCGTAGGTGCTGCGCTCCATGAGGAGCGCGAGGACCCCGGCGACGACACCCACGCCTGCGACGCCGAGGACGGCGGCGACCCGGTCCGGCGGGGGCTGCGGCCGCCACCCCGGTCTCGTGGGACGGCGGCCGAGCGTGGCGACCACCCTCAGACCCCGGTGCCGGGGACCGACCGCTCCTCGTCGCCCCTGCGCTCGCCGTCACCGTCGGGGTCTCCGTCAGGGTCTTCGGCGCCGGACGCATCGTCGGCCGGCGTCCAGAGCTCGCCCTGGCCCGGGATCGGGGGCGCACCGACATCGGGCTCGGCGCCGTTCCGGATCGGCGTCTCGGGGTGGCCGTCCTCCGGGTCGGGATCGGCGGGTGCCGGGTCGGCGGCTGCCCCGTCGGCAGGCGAGGTGCCGGCAGGTGAGGTGTCGGCAGGCGCGGGGTCGACGGGGGTCGGCTCGGGCGTCGGCTCGGCGTACGGCTCGCCCGGGTCGGCGACCGCCGGGGTCACGACCGTCGGCCGGGTCGGGCGCAGGCCGGGCGGCGGGGACGCAGGCGACTCCGCCTCCTCGGCGTACTCCCGGTAGTAGCTGGCGTAGCTGCCGGTGACCTCGGGGACCCCGACCGCCACGACGCCCGCCGTCGGCGCGTCCATCCGGTCCATCAGGTCCATCACCTTGCGGGCCGCGGTGGAGGTGGTCTTGTCGACGCGGGCCACCACGACGACGGCGTCGGTCGCGGGCAGCAGCTCGGCGGCGTCGTTGGTCGCCAGGATCGGCGGGGTGTCGACGATCACCACGTCGGCCACGGCGGCGGCCTCGGCCAGGAGCCGGCGACCCGCGGCCGAGACGTCACCGAAGGAGCGGAGGCGGTTGCCGCTCGGCGCCAGGTACACGTTCTCGATGCCGGTGGCCCGCACGATCTCGGTGAGCCCGACGGCGCTCTCCCGGGTGAGCACGTCGGCGATGCCGGGGGCGACGGCGAGGTCGAAGTACGTCTGGATCTCGGGGCGTCGGAAGTCGCAGCCGAGCACGAGCACCGTGCGACCCGTCTCGGCGAAGGCGGCCGCCAGGTTGGCCACGACGGTGGTCTTGCCGTCCCCGGGGGCCGCCGAGGTCACCAGCACGACGCGGGGCTCCCCGCCCTGGGGGCGCACGAGCGCACCGCTGCGGTGGCGGACGACCGGGCTGAGCAGCAGCGCGGCGCGCAGCGAGCGGAACGCCTCCGCCCCCGCCGACATCGGGTCCTCGACGACCACCATCCGCCCGCGGGCCGGCTTGGCCTCCCTGGGCACCTCGGCGATGACGGGGAGCCCGTGGGCCCGGGCCACCTCCTCGGGGTCGTGGAGGCGGCTGTCGAGCCGCTCGACGAGCAGGACGAGGGCGAGGCCCAGCAGGGCGCCGAGCACGAGCGCGATGGCCGTGCGGGCCGGCCGGCTGGAGGGTGCGGCGAAGCCGCCCCCGGTGACGCTGGCCAGCTCGACGAGGGCCGGCTCGAGGGTCACGTAGCCGGCCGATGGCGGGGGCAGGTCCAGGACCTGCTGCTGCTGGTCCAGGGCCGCCCCGTACTGGCGGAGCTTGGAGTCCCGCTCGGCCTGGAGGACGCCGGGCTCGGACTCGTCCGCGATGCGCCGGTTGAGGTCGTCGATCTCGGCCTGGAGGCGGATGAGGGTCTCGTTGACCCGCTCGATCTGGTCCTGCCTGGCCTCGGAGGCCTGCTCGCCGAGCAGGCCGAGGGTCTCCTCCGCGAAGGCGTTGGCGCGCTCGACGGCCTGCTCGGGGCTGGTCCCGGTGGCCGTGACCTCCAGCGTGCCGACCTGGTCGTCGGGCTCCAGGGTCACCCGCGACGCGAGCACGGCCGGCTCGCCGTCGAAGCCGAGCCGGTCCGCGACCCGCTGGGGGACCTCGCCGGTCTTGACGAACAGGGCGACCTGGGCGATCGACAGGTTGGTGAGGCCCGAGCTGTCGCGGATCAGCAGGTGGCTGGCCTGGTAGGTGACGCCGTCGTCGGCGGGCTCGGCGGGCGTGAGGACCCAGGCGGCGACGCCGGCGACGAGCACGCACGCGAGCAGGATCCGCCAGCGGCGCCGCACCAGCCGGAGGTAGTCGAGGAGATCCATCAGGCACCCACCACGTCAGGCACGGTACCGGCTCACCCCGACCCGGCCAGGCTCGCCGCCACGGCCGGGGCGTGCTCGTGGAGGGCCACCAGCGCGCCGGCCACGGACCGGACCTGGGCCTCGGTCGAGTGGCTCCACAGCGGAGGGCTGAGCACCTGCGCGGCGAGCGCGTCCGTGACCGGGAGCGGCCGTGCCGCCCACCGGCCGGCGTAGGCCTGCTGGGCGTGGATCGGGGGGTGGTAGTAGCGGCGGGAGTCGATCCCCTCGGCGCGCAGGCCGGCCTGGGCCTGGGCCGCGGTCAGGCCGAAGCGGTCCGGGTCGAGCACGACGGTCAGGTCCTTGAAGGTGGACACGTCCCCCTCCTCGGGGCGCACGACCCGCAGGCCCGGCACGCCCTCGACCTCGGCCTCGAAGACGTCGACGAGGTGGTTGCGGTGGGCGACGTGGTCGTCGAGGCCGGCCAGGGACGCGAGGGCGACGGCGGCGTGCAGCTCGCTCATGCGGGCGTTGAGGCCGGCGAAGCGGGTGTCGTAGTCGCCCGGGTTCCCGTAGTCGCGGCCGTGGCGCAGCGTCTCGGCCAGCGCGGGGTCCCTCGTGGCCACGATGCCCCCCTCCCCCGCCACCACGACCTTGGTCGGGCTGAGGCTGAACACCTCGGCGACCCCGAAGCGCCCGACCGGCACCCCCCGGCGGGTCGAGCCGAGCGCGTGGGCGGCGTCGAACACGAGCGGGATGCCGGCGTCGGCGGCCAGGGTCTCGAGCGCCTCGACCTGGCAGGGCGAGCCGTAGATGTGGGTGGCGGTGACCGCCGAGGCCCCCGCGAGCAGCGGGGCGAGCCCGTCGGGGTCGAGGGTGGCCCGCTCGGGCTCGACGTCGGCGAAGTCGACCGTGCCGCCGGCCCAGGTCACGGCGTGGGCGGAGGCGGAGAAGGTGAACGACGGCAGCACGACCCGGCCGGTGGCCCCCACGGCCTGCAGCACGAGCATCAGCCCCGCCGTGCACGACGCGACGGCCACGGCCTCGGTGCCGAGCCGCTCGGCCACGGCCTCCTCCAGGCGCCGGACGGTCGGCCCGTTGGTCAGCATCCCGCTGGCCACGACGCGCCCGAGCTCGGCGGTGAGCGCGCCGGGGTCGTCGATGGTCGGGCGCACGAGGGGCAGCCCGTCGGGGAAGGCGGGGGCGCCGCCGAGCAGGGCGGGCGCGGCTGCGCCGGAGGGGACGGCGTCGGTCACAGGACCTCCACGTTGGGTGCGCCCCGGCGACCGGTGGCGTTGCGGGCGTCGAAGACGAGGGCGGCCCGGGCGACGACGGCGTCCAGGTCGAAGGCGGCGTGCGGGGTGAGCACCAGCACGGCGTCGGCGTCGCGCACGAGCGCCTCGGTGAGCGGCGAGCCGTCGAGCTCGATGCCGTGCTCCTCGATCCGGTCGACGAAGGGGTCGTGGAAGGCGAGCTCGGCACCGCGGGCCGACAGGTGGGCGAGCACCTGGATCGCAGCGGACTCGCGCACGTCGCCCACGTCGGGCTTGTAGGTGACCCCGAGGGCGACCAGGCGCGCCCCGCGGGTCGCGATGCCCCGGTCGTTGAGCGCATCCATGATCCGGCGGGCGGTGTAGCTGGGCATCTGGTCGTTGATGTCCTTGGCCAGCTCGACGAGGCGGAACGGCCGTCCGGTGTCCCGCCGGGACTGCCAGGTCAGGTACGCGGGGTCCAGCGGGATGCAGTGGCCGCCGACGCCGGGGCCGGGCTCGAAGCGCATGAAGCCGAACGGCTTGGTGTCGGCGGCGTCGATGACCTCCCACGCGTCGATGCCCTGGTCGGCGCACAGCTGGGCCAGCTCGTTGACGAGGGCGATGTTCACCAGGCGGAACGTGTTCTCGAGCAGCTTGGCCAGCTCCGCGGCCCGGCACGACGACACCGGGTGCACCAGGTCGACGAGGAGGGCGTAGAAGGCGACGGCGGCCCGGGTCGAGGCCCGGTCGACGCCACCCACGACGCGGGGGACGCCCCGGAACCCGTGGGCCGTGTCACCGGGGTTGATGCGCTCCGGGCTGTAGGCCAGGAGCAGGTCCTCGCCGAGGCGTCGACCGTGGGCCTCGAGGAGCGGGGCCAGGACCTGCTCGGTCGTGCCCGGGTACGTGGTCGACTCGAGCACGACCAGCGTCCCCGGCGAGAGGTGCGCGCCGACGGCGGCGCCGGCGCCCTCGATCGCGGCGAGGTCGGGCCGGTGGTCGATGAGCGGGGTCGGCACGCAGACCAGCACGACGTCCCGGCCGGCGACGGCGGCCGCGTCGGTCGTGAACGCGCACCGACCGGTGGCGTGGGCGGCGGCGAAGAGCTCGTCGTCGACGCCGGCCACGACCTGGTGGCCGGCGGACAGGGCCGCGACCCGGTCGGCGTCGAGGTCGATCCCGACGACGTCGAGGCCGGCCACGGCCGCGGCCGCGGCCACCGACAGCCCGACGTAGCCCTGGCCGACGACGGCCACGGTCGCCGACCGGTCGGCCAGGGACCGCTCGAGGGCCTCGGCCAGCGCCACCGGTCCGGGCTGGCCGACCTCCCGGTGGCCGGCGGGTTCGTCGTCGTGTCCGCTCACCGGGTCGATGCTGCCCCACCGGGTGCGTCCCCGGTGGCACGCTCGCCCGAGCCGAGGCGGGTGAGCCTCCCGGCGGCGTCGAAGAGGGCGGTCCGCACGTCGTCGTCGCGCTGGGCCAGCGCGAGCGTGCCCAGCCGACCGACCGCGGCCCGCAGGTCGGCGGGGTCGGGCAGGGTCGGCTGGATGCGGGACACGGCCGGGTGGACCGTGGCCTGGGCCGGCTCGTCCTCGGCGAGGAGCTCCTCGGTGAGCTTCTCCCCCGGGCGCACGCCGACGACCTCGATGGCCACGTCCTCGCCGACCCGCAGCCCCGACAGCCGGATCATCCGCTCGGCCAGGTCGATGATGCGGACCGGCTCGCCCATGTCCAGGACGAACAGGTCGCCGCCCTCGGCGAGCGTGGCCGCCTGGAGCACCAGCTGCACCGCCTCGGGGATCGACATGAAGTAGCGGGTCATGCGCTCGTCGGTGACGGTGACCGGGCCGCCCTCCTCGATCTGGCGCACGAAGGTCGGCACGACGCTGCCCCGGCTGCCGAGCACGTTGCCGAACCGCACCGCGGCGTGCGTCGCCCCCGGGCGGCTGTGGCCGAGCACCAGGTGCTCGCCGAGGCGCTTGGACGCGCCCATCACCGACGACGGCGCGACCGCCTTGTCGGTGGAGATGAACACGAAGCGCTCGACGCCGACCCGCTCGGCGGCGTCGAGGAGCGTGGCGGTGCCCACGACGTTGGTGAGCACGGCCTCGGCGGGGTGGTCCTCCAGCAGCGGCACGTGCTTGTGGGCCGCGGCGTGGAACACGACCTCGGGCTTGTGGCGGTCGAAGGCCCGGTCGACGGCGACCACGTCGCGCACGTCGGCGAGCAGCTGGACGACGGGCTCGTCGAGGGTGGCGACCAGGTCGTGCAGGTGGGACTCGTCGTGGTCGAGCGCGACGAGCGTCGCCGGACGGCACCGGGCGACCTGCCGGACGATCTCGGCGCCGATCGAGCCGCCGGCGCCGGTGACGAGGACCCGACGGCCGGCGAGCATGCGGCGCACGGCCTCGAGGTCGGTCTCCACCTGCTCGCGGCCGATGAGGTCGTCGATGCGCAGGTCGCGGATGTGGCGGATGGCGCCCGTGCCCCGCATGCGCCCCGAGATCCCGCCGACGATCTTGAGGGCGATGCCGGCCGACTCGACCTCGGCTGCGACCCGGCGGACGAGCTCGCTGGTCGGGTTCGACATGGCCAACACGACCTGGTGGGCACCGGTGCGCTCGGCGACCTCGGCGATCGCGTCGAGCCCGCCCGCGACGCGGAGCCCGGCGACCCAGGCGCCGTGGAGGGTCGTGTCGGGATCCACGAAGGCCACGGGGTGGAGGCCGGCCGAGGGGCTCTTCTGCATCTCGGCGACGAGGGCGACGGCGGCGTCCTTGGCGCCGACGACGATGACCCGCAGGCCCTCGGGCGCGCCGCTGCGGCGCCGGAACGAGAACAGGCGGCTCTGGAAGCGCACGGCGCCGAGGAGGAAGCCGGCGAGGCCCGTGCCGACGAGGACGACCGACCAGGGCACGCCCTGGCCGCGCGCCAGCTCGACGCCGAGCAGGATCAGCAGCGTGGTGCCCATGGCGCCGAGGAGGCGCCGGGCCTCGTCCGCGCTGGCGTGGCGCCACACCTGGTTGTAGAGGCCGAAGGCCCAGAGCGAGCCGACGCCGGTGGCCGCGGCGAAGGGCAGCCAGGCCAGGACCCGGTCCCACACGTTGGCCGGGACGTCGGCGTCGAAGCGGAGGACGAGGACGGCGGCGTAGGCGAGCGCGAGGAGCGCGGCGTCGAGCACGGCGAGGGCGAGGTCGGCGCGCGAGCGGACGATCCACGCCGCCGTCCGGGCCCAGCGGCCCCTCGCCCGGGCGGGGTCCGGACCGCCTTCGTCGTCGCTCATGTCGTCGTCCTCCCGCCCACGGTGGACCTCCCAGGGTACGACGTCCCTCGGTGCTGCGGCATGGGCCGGACGCCCTACCCGCGCGGCGCCCGAACGGGTCCGGAGAGGGTCCCGAGGACCGCCGCGGCGACCAGCACGACGGCGGGCGCGTGCCACACGTGGTCGACCAGCCCGTGTCCGGCGACCAGGGCCACGACGGCCACGGCCGGGTTGCCCGGTGCGCGGGACGCGGCGTCCGCGGCGACGGCCACGGCGAGCACGCCGCCGAGGAGGCCGACGAGCGCGACGAGCCCGGGCGCGCCCTGCTCGGCGGCGACCTCGAGCACCTCGTGGTGGGCCCAGCGGAGGTCGGGGTCGGCGCTCACCCGCGACGCCGAGGCGTAGCCGCCGACGCCGACCCCCCGCAGCGGTTCGGCCCGCAGCTGGCGGACGGCCTCGGCCCACAGCGCCGGGCGGCCCTCGAGCGCGTCGTCGACGTCGGCGAGCACCGCACCCCGACCGTCGTCGCCCGTCCCGCCGTCACCCGTCCCGCCCTCGTCGAGGGCGAGGACCGCGGTCGTGCCGAGCGCACCGAGCCAGGCGACGGCGACGAGGCCGCCGAGCACGGCCCGGCGGCGCGGCGAGCGGGGCCGGGGCGCGACCACGAGGACGACGGCGACGACGGTCAGGGCGACGCCGGCCGCCGAGCGGGTGGCGAGCAGGCCGACGGCGCAGGTCGCCCCGGCCAGGAGGCGCAGCCGGATCACGGGTCGGGCCCGGTGGGACCGCACCGCCTGCCGGGCGGCGACGAGCGCGGCGACGACCCCGAGGCCGGCGAGCGTCGCGGTCGCGTTGGCGTAGCCGGTGGGCGCGCCCCCGGCCCGGGTCGCGCCCGGCCAGCTCAGGACGATCGCCGCCGCGACCGAGGACGAGGCGAGGGCGAGCGTCGGCCCCTGGCCCCACGTCGACGCCGCGGCGCGGCCGACCAGCCCGGCCGCGACGGCGCCACCGAGCAGCGCGAGCAGCGGGACGACCCGCCCACCGGCCCCGAGGGCGGCCCACGCGGCCGTCGCACCGAGCGCCACGAGGAGCGCGACGTCCGCGCCGGGGCCGCCCGACCGGCGCCGTCCGGGGGGTGCGAGCGCGATGCGCCCGTCCGGCGGGCTCACCCGAGCGTGCGGAACCAGGCCACGGTCGCCGCGAGCCCGTCGGCGAAGGGCACGGGCGCCACGTCGGGGAACAGGGCCCGCAGCCGGGCGGTGTCGGCCTGGGAGTGCGGGACGTCGCCGGCCCTCGTGGGTTGGTGGTCCCGCACCAGCGGCTGGCCGAGCTCGGCCTCGAGGGCGTCGATCACGTCGAGCAGCGAGATCCGGGACCCGAAGGCCAGGTTGGTCGGCTCCGGGCTCGCCACCCGCCGCTCGACGGCGTCGGCCAGCACCGCGCACACCGTGCCGACGTAGGTGAAGTCCCGGCTCTGGGTGCCGTCGCCGTGCACGGGGAGCGGGCGCCCGGCGAGCGCGGCGTCGACGAAGGCGGGCACGACGGCGGCGTAGGCGTGGCCGGCGGGCTGGAGCGGGCCGAACACGTTGAAGAAGCGCACGGCGAGGACGTCGAGGCCGAACGAGGCGGCCCAGGACAGGGCGTAGGACTCGGTCGCCAGCTTGGACGCGGCGTAGGGCGACACCGGCCGGGGGGCGAGGTCCTCGTGCTTGGGCAGGGCCGGGTTGGCCCCGTACACCGACGACGACGAGGCCACGATGACCTGCGCCGGTCGGTCCCGTCCCTCGGCGGCCCGGCGCACGGCCTCGAGGACCTCCACGGTCCCGGTCGCGTTCACCCGGTGGGAGGCCTCCGGGTCGGCGATGGAGCGGGGCACGGAGGGGCGGGCGGCCAGGTGGACGACGGCGTCCACCCCGGCGCAGGCCCGGTCGAGGTCGGCGCGGTCCAGGATCGTGCCCTCGACCAGGTCGGCGGGGACGCCGTCCAGGTTCGCCCGCCGGCCGGTGGACAGGTCGTCGAGGACGACGACGTCGGCACCGGCCCCCGCGAGGTGGGCGGACAGGTTGGCGCCGATGAACCCGGCGCCGCCGGTGACGAGGACGCGCACGTCGGCACCGTACCGACCGGCTCCCCGGGGCCCGGGCCAGGTGGGCGACCGGGCGGGTCGCCGGGTGGGTGGGGGTGGGTGGCCGGTGTGCTCAGATGGCCCCGTGCTGCTCCTCGCCCTCGCGGTCGGGGCGGTGTCGGTGGGCGTGGTGGCTGCGATCCGCCCGACGCTGCCCACCCTCCCCGACGTGGTCGTCCCCGCCGCGATCGCCTGCGGATCGGTGGCCGTCGCCCAGGCCGGGGCTGCGGTGACGGGATGGATCGTCCTGGACCTCGTCCTGGGCGCCGCGCTCGGTGCGCTGGTCGTGGCCGCGGCGACGACCGCGGGCAGGGTCGCGCACCTGTGGCTGCTCGGCGGCGGGCTCGTCGCCGTCGTGCTCGGGCAGGCCTCGACCGCCCTCGCGGTCACCGCCGCCGTCGTCGGGGCCTCCCTGGCCGCCGCCGCCGCGGGAGCCGACGACCGGGCCAGCCGGGCGGTGTCCACCGCCGGTGCGCTGGTCGGGCTGTCGCACCTCGACTGGCCGGTCGCGACCTGGGCACCCTCGGGCCTCGTCGCCGTCGCCGTCCTCCCGACCCTCGTCCTCGGCCTGGTCCGGGCCCCGGCCCCCTGGCGGCGCCGCATCGGCCTGTCCCTGGTCGGGACGGCGGCGGCCCTCGGGCTGGGCGCGGGCGTCGGCCTCGCCGCCGCCCTGTCGGCATCCGGCGACGTGGAGGACGCCATCGACGACGCGACGCGCGGGCTGGACCTGCTGGGCGACGACGACGACGCGGCCCGGGCCGCGCTGCTCGACGCCGCCGGTGCGTTCGGCTCGGCGGAGGAGACCCTCACCGCGTGGTGGGCGCGACCCGCCCTGCTCGTCCCGGTGGTGGCCCAGCAGTCGCGGGCCGTGTCGACGATGGCCTCGGCCGGCGAGGAGCTGGCCCGCACGGCGGCCGAGGCCACCGACGAGGCCGACGTCGACGCCGTCCAGCCGGTCGACGGCCGCATCGACCTCGATGCACTCGCCGCCCTGTCCGATCCCCTCGAACGGTCCCTCGACGCCCTCGTGACCGCCGACCGTCGCCTGGCCGCGGTCGGCACCCCGCTCCTGCTGCCTCCCGTCGCGGAGCGCCTCGCCTCGCTCACCGAGCAGGTCGACGACGCCCTCGGCACCGCCGAGCTCGCCGCCCGGGCCGTCCGGGTCGCCCCCGGGATGCTCGGGGCCGACGGACCGAAGCGCTACTTCGTGGCCGTCCAGCAGCCCGCGGAGCTGACCGGGAACGGCGGCTTCATGGGCAACTGGGCCGAGCTGGTCGCCGACGACGGCGAGCTGCGCCTGGAGCGCTCCGGACGGGTCCGCGAGCTGGTGGCGGCCGGCGACCGGGACGGCCGGCGCATCGACACCGAACCCGACTACGTCGACATGTGGGGCCAGAACCCGGCCGAGTACTGGGGGGCGATCAACCTCTCCCCCGACCACCCGACCGTGTCGAGGGTGATGGCCGAGCTGTACCCGGAGTCCGGCGGCGCCGAGCTCGACGGCGTGCTGTCGGTGACGCCGATGGCGATCGCCGCGCTCCTGGACGTCACCGGTCCGATCGAGGTCGAGGGGTACCCGCAGCGCCTCGACGAGTCGAACGCCGAGGCCGTACTGCTCCACGAGCAGTACCTCACGTTCCCGAACGAGCGGGGCGAGGACCGGGAGGCCTTCCTGCAGCTGGCGATCGAGCAGCTCTTCGACCGCCTCACCTCCGGCTCGCTGCCCGGCCCCCGGGGCCTGGCCGACCAGCTCGGTCCGGCCGTCGAGGCCCGGGCGCTGCAGCTGTGGGCCGCCGACCCCGACGCCCAGGCGCTGCTGGAGCGGATCGGCATGGCCGGCGACGTGACCCGGCGCTCGGTCGACTCCGTCGGCGTCGTCACCCAGAACTTCAACGGCAACAAGATCGACTGGTTCCTGCGGCGGTCGCTGGCCTACGAGGTCGACTGGGACCCCGCCACCGGGCGGGCCGAGGGGACCGTCACCGCCGAGATCGCCAACACGGCTCCCGACCGGGGGCTGCCGGCGTCGATCATCGGCTGGGGCGGCGACGAGGTCCTCGGCCAGCGGCCCGTGGCCGACGGCGAGAACTTCATGCTGGTCACCGTCTACGCGACCCTGCCGATCCAGGCCGTCGAGGTCGACGGCCGCAACGTCCCGTTCCGGGCCGAGGACGACCTCGGCCACGCCACGGCGAGCCTGTACCTGTCCGTCCCCTCCGGCGGCACCCGGAACGTGGTGGCCCGCACGGCCGGCACCGTCGGCGACGCGCCCGGCTACGAGGTCCGCGCCCTGCGCCAGCACACCGCCGTGGCCGACGAGTGGTCGCTGGCCGTGCGCCTCCCCGAGGGCTGGCGCGCCGTCGCACCCGACGGGGCCGGGCGCGCGCCCTCCGTCGCGGAGGGCACCAACCGGGCCGATCTCTCGCTACGCATCGTGGCCGAGCGACCCCGGTCCGCTGGGGATCTGCTCGCCCGGCTGCGCGGAGCGCGCGGCTGACCGGAGAACCCGGCGAAGTCGGAAGGCGCGGTTGTCGACACGTCCCCGGCGCTGCTGCCAGACTGCCCGGGTGGGTGTCGGAGCGTCCGACATCAGGAGCGCCCCGGACGGCGGGGCAGGCGGGATCGAGGTTCGAAGATGTTCCGACGACTGATCGCAGCACTGGTGGCGGCCGTGGTGGTGTCGCTGCTCGTCGTGTCGACGGCGACCGCGCAGCAGTCCCCGTCGCCGACGACCACCGTGGCCGTCGAGGGCGACGAGGTCACGCCCTCGACGACCGAGGCCACCACGACGACCATCGAGGTGCTCGACGAGGAGGTCGTCGCCGGCCTGCCCCGCACCGGTGGCGAGCTCGGCGGCACCGCCGTCGTGGGCGCCGGCCTCACGCTCGTGGGCATCGCGCTCGCCGTGACGGCCCGCCGTCGCCGCAACGCCATCGACGCCGCCTGAGCCACGGCACACCGATCGGGACGGAGGCCGGGCGCACGCCCGGCCTCCGCCGCGTCCGGGGCACCGCCGCGACCCGGGACGCTCCCGCACGAAGGGGACGGACCGGACGGCGCCTAGGCTCGGCACCGTGACCGCGACCGAGCCGGCCCCGACCACCAGCGACGCCCCCGTGGACCTGCCCGACTACGTCGTGCTCTACGACGGCGTCTGCGCGCTGTGCAACGAGGGCGTCCGTGCGCTGATGGCGCTCGACACCGACCAGCGCCTCCGGTTCGCCCCCCTCCAGGGCGAGACGGCCCGGGCGCTGGGCATCGAGTGGGACGACGACGCCCCCGACCACGAGGCGACGTTCCGCTTCGTCGACGCCCGCGGACCGGAGCCCGTCATCACCGAGCGGATGACGGCCGTGGCCGCCGAGCTGGCCGCCATCGACCGCCTGCCGCTGGTCCGCCTCGCGATCCGGGCCACGCCCCGCCCCGTCGCCGACCTGGTGTACAAGGCCATCGCCGCCAGCAGGTACCGGCTGTTCGGGCGCTACGACGAGTGCCGGATCCCGACCGAGGACGAGCGCGCCCTGTTCCTCCCCTGAGCGCCGGCACCGGCGGTCCGCGCATCTGACCTCTGGCAACGCCGTTTGCCAGACTGCTCCCCGTCGCCCCGCAACCCCGGTGGCGGACCCGGGGGCGGGGGTCGTCCCCGCAGCAGCTGACGACGAGGGGAACGAGGCACCGATGCCGACGCTCGACGAGGTCAAGGCCCAGCTCACCGGTCCCGGTGGCATGTTCGAGATCGTCCGGGAGGAGGTGCTGGGCCAGGAGCTGCAGGTCTTCAAGGACCGCCTCCCGGACCTGCGGGAGATCCCGAAGATGGCGGTGCTCCAGGGCCAGAAGCCCTTCCTCGTCTACGGCGAGGAGACCTGGTCCTACGAGTCCTTCGTGACCACGGCCAACGCCGTCGCCCACGGTCTGCGCGCCGCCGGCGTCGGCCACGGCGACCGGGTCGCCGTCCTGTCCCAGAACAGCCCCGAGTGGTGCCTGGCCTTCTGGGGCACGGTGACCCAGGGTGCGATCCTCGTCGGGCTCAACGGCTGGTGGAAGGCCGAGGAGGTCGTCTACGGCCTGCAGGACTCGGGTGCGAAGGTGCTGGTGGCCGACGGCAAGCGCTTCGAGCGCATCGCCGACCAGCTCGACGAGTGCCCCGACCTGGAGCGGATCTACCTGGCCCGGGACTGCGACCCCGCCGACTTCGTGGACGTGGTCGGCCCGGCCCACGCCGACAAGCTCCACCGCTTCGACGAGCTGATGGCCTCCCCCACCGGCGAGTTCCCCGACACCCCGATCGACGAGGACGACACCGCCGTCATCTTCTACTCCTCGGGCACCACCGGGAAGCCCAAGGGGATCATGTCCACCCACCGGAACATGATCGCCAACCTCCAGAACACGATCTTCAACACGATCGCGGCCGCGATGGCCGACCCCGCCGCCGGCAACGTGCTGGGCGGCGACGACGCCGGGGACGGCAGCGAGCCGGCCCAGACGGTGTCGCTGTTCACCTCGCCGCTGTTCCACGTGTCGGGCTGCCACTCCACCCTCGTGGTCGGGATGATGGCCGGGCTCAAGCTGGTCATGCCCGTCGGGCGCTTCACCCCCGACGACGCCCTCGAGACGATCCAGCGGGAGAAGG
Organism: uncultured Acidimicrobiaceae bacterium; assembly: GCA_964497795.1. Lineage (GTDB taxonomy): Bacteria > Actinomycetota > Acidimicrobiia > Acidimicrobiales > Salinilacustritrichaceae > Salinilacustrithrix. The sequence goes on from CAZCEZ010000021.1 coordinate 24,959, forward strand.
TGAACGTGTGGGCCACCGTGCCCACCATGATCTGGCGGGTCTGCGAGCACCCGGACCGCCACGACTACGACACCTCCAGCGTGCAGACGGTGGCCTTCGGCGGCTCGCCCTCGGCCGACGAGCTCCAGCGCAAGATCGACGAGACGTTCCCCAACGTCCGGACCAAGTCCAACGCCTACGGCCTGACCGAGTCGTCCTCGGTCGCCACCGTGAACTCCGGCCCCGACGCCAACGGCAAGCCGTCGTCGGTCGGCCCGGCCGTGCCCACGGTCGAGCTCCAGGTGATCGACGGCCTCGGCAACCCGCTCCCGGCCGGCGAGCACGGCGAGATCTGCATCCGGGGCCCGATCATCATGAAGGGCTACTGGAACAAGCCCGAGGCCACGGCCGAGACGCTGGTCGACGGCTGGCTCCGCACCGGCGACATCGGGTACCTCGACGACGAGGGCTTCCTGTTCATCACCGACCGCAAGAAGGACATGATCATCCGCGGCGGCGAGAACATCTACTGCGTCGAGATCGAGGAGCGGCTGGTCCAGCACCCCGAGATCGCGGACGCCGCCGTGTTCGGCGTCCCCCACCCCGAGCTGGGCGAGGAGGTCAAGGCCACCGTGCAGCTCGAGGCCGGCTCGACCCTCTCCGAAGCCGACGTGAAGCAGTGGGTGGCCGACGGCCTGGCCAGCTTCAAGGTCCCCGCCCACGTCGACACCACCACCGACAAGCTGCCCCGCAACGCCTCCGGCAAGCTGCTGAAGAACGCGCTCCGGGGCGAGGGCGTCGTGTCGTTCGAGGAGACGATGTGACCGGGCGACGCACCTCCGGCCGCCGGCTGCTGGCCACCCTCGCCGTGGCCGGGCTGCTGGTCGCCGCCTGCGGCGACGGCGAGTCCGAGGAGGAGGCGGTCATCTCCGCCCTCGCCGCGAGCCTCCAGGCCGAGGAGGAGCTCGCCGAGTACGACATCACCGACGAGGAGGCCACCTGCGTGGCCACCGAGACCGTCGACGCCCTGGGCGTCGACCGGACCGTCGAGATCGGCTTCGTGACCGAGGGCGAGGAGCCCGAGGACCTCGACTTCGGCGAGCTCGACGAGGGCGAGATCACCGTGCTCGGCGACGCGATGGAGGGCTGCCTGGCCGACGCACGCCAGCTCGTCGTCGATGCGCTCGCCGGCGGGATCCTCGAGGAGCAGGACCCGGCCTTCCCCGTGGAGGAGGCCGAGGCCACCTGCGTGGCCGAGGCGGTCGCCGACGAGGTGTCGCTGTCGCGGCTCATCGTCATCGGCGTCGAGACCGAGGGCAGCGACGACGGGACCCTCGGGGACCTCTCGCCGGAGGAGTCGGGCGTGTTCGCCGACGCCTTCGTCGGCTGCATCGACGTCCGGACGATCCTGCTCGACTCGATCGCCGCATCCGGCGGCGTGCCCGACGAGGTGCTCACCTGCCTCGACGTGAACATCACCGACGAGGACATCGAGGCCCTGTTCCTCGCCGGCTTCACCGGCCAGGACGGCGACGCCGCTGCCGCGGAGGTGCTCACCCCGGCCATCGAGGCCTGCGTGGGCGAGCTCTAGGAGCCACGAGGTCGGCGGGCGGGCGTGGCGCCCGCCCGCCGACGGGCTCCCGGGGGGGGTCAGTGCGGGGCGACGCCGTTGCGGACGGCGCCCGGGCCGTCCCCGACGTGCCCGCCGCGACGGGCGAACACCTCGTCCTCGAGGTCGAACAGGTCCTCGACGAGCGTGCCCGCCGCCGGCTGCGGCCACGGCTCCGAGGCGGCGCGGCGCCCCGCCTCCCCGCCCGAGGCCGGACGGTCCGCGGCGGCGCCGTTGGTGAGGGCGTCGAGGTCGCTGGACACCGCCTGCAGTCGGGCCGCGGCAGCCCGCGTCGTCCCGGCGTCCTCGGTCGTGCTGCCGGCCCGGGCCGACACGGTGCGGATGGCCCCGGCGATCTGCTCGGCCTGGTTGGCGGCGTCGCCCACGGTCCGGCCGATCTCGCGGGTGGTGATCGACTGCTCCTCGATGGCTGCGGCGACGTGGGTCTGGAGGTCGTCGATCTGGGCGATCGTGGCCGAGATCCCGGCGATGGCGCCGGCCACCTCGGAGGAGTCCTCCTGGATCGTCGCGATGAGCCCGGCGATCTCCGAGGTCGCCTTGGCCGTCTCCGAGGCGAGGTCCTTGACCTCGTTGGCGACGACGGCGAACCCCTTCCCGGCCTCGCCGGCCCGGGCGGCCTCGATCGTGGCGTTGAGGGCGAGCAGGTTCGTCTGCTCGGCGATCGCGGTCACCACCTCGGCCACGCGGCCGATCCGGCGCGACGACTCCCCGAGGGCGTCGACGCGCTGCTGCATCAGGCCGGTGACCCCGACGGCCTCGGTCGAGATCGAGTTGACCTCGCTCGTGCTCCGCGAGATCTCGCCGATGGAGGAGGACATCTCGTCCACCGCGGCGGCGAGGTTGGACAGGTGCGCGGCGAGCTGGCTCGACCCGGTGTCGGTGGACTCGGCGAGGGCGGCGGTGTCCCGGGCCGAGGCGCCGAGCCGGTCGGCGACGCCGCCCAGGTCGGCGGTCGCAGCGACCACGTCGGCGGTGGCGTCCTCCACCCGCCGCGACACGGCACGGGCGAAGGCCCACAGCATCGCCGTGCCCCCGAGGAGCAGGACGGCCAGGATCAGGGTGGTCTGGCGGAGTGCGGTGGACCGGTTCGCGTCGATGACCTCGGGGAGGCCCGCCACGATCGGCTCGTACACCGACTCCTGGATCACGTCGAGGTGGTTCCGCATCGCCCCGAACGTGGCGACCACGTCGGCGAAGGCCGCGGCGCGGGCCTCCTGGCCCTCGACGGCGAGCAGGGCCTCGGCCGCGGCCACGAACGCCTCGCGGTCCGACAGGTAGGCCTGGGCCGAGGCGTCCTCCCCCTCGAGCCCGAGGGCGACCTCCTGGTAGCCCTGGAACCGGGTCAGGGTCTGCTCGACGTTCTCCTCGTAGGTGGCGACGAGCTCCTCGATGCGGGCCGGGTCGGTGGCCCACACGAGCTCGTCGAGGGCCCCGTAGGCCTGGTAGGCGTCACGGTCGGTCGAGACCAGCAGGTTCGCCGCCGGCGTGGTCCGGACCGCGACCTCCTTGAAGTCCCGCCGGGTCTGGTCGGCGGCCCGGTTCGACAGGAAGCTCGACAGCAGCCCGGCGAGCAGGAGCAGACCGCCCACGACCCAGAGCTGTCGACGCAGCGGCTGCCCGTTCCACCCCTCGATGACCCTCACGTCCGTCGCCCTCCCTCGATCCCTCTCGTTGACGGGCGGTCGATCGTCGGCTGTCGAGGGCTGTTGAGGAGTCGCCGGGCATCTTCGTGCTAAATCGTGGCGCACATGCCGCGGACCGGCCCGATCCGGAGGCGCCGCGCCCCGGACGCGCCGGTGCGCCGCCCCGGGAGGGCGGCGCACCGTGCGCGATCGGCGGGTGGCGGCGAGCCGCCGGGCGGGCCCTAGTCCTGGGAGCCGCCCGCGGTCTCGGTGACGGACTGCTTGCCGGCGGAGATGAAGGGCATCATCCCCCGGAGCCGCTTGCCGACCTCCTCGATCGGGTGGGCCTCGCCCTCCTTGCGGAGGCGGTCGTAGTTGGCGCGGTCGCCGTTGGCCTCGGCGACCCACTCCTCGGCGAAGCGGCCGTCCTGGATCTCGTCGAGGACCTTGCGCATCTCGGCCTTCACCGCCGGGGTGATGATCCGGGGGCCGCGGGTGAGGTCGCCGTACTCGGCGGTGTCGGAGATCGAGTAGCGCATGCCGGCGATCCCCTCCTCGTACATGAGGTCGACGATGAGCTTCAGCTCGTGGAGGCACTCGAAGTACGCCATCTCCGGGGCGTAGCCCGCGTCGGTGAGGGTCTCGAAGCCGGCCCGGACCAGCTCGGTGGCACCGCCGCAGAGCACGACCTGCTCGCCGAAGAGGTCGGTCTCGGTCTCCTCGGTGAAGGTGGTCTCGAGGATGCCGGCCCGGCCGCCGCCGATGGCGTCGGCGTAGGACAGGGCGAGCTCCTTGGCCTTGCCCGAGGCGTCCTGCTCGACGGCGATGAGGCACGGCACGCCACCGCCCTCGGTGTAGGTCCGGCGCACCAGGTGTCCGGGGCCCTTCGGGGCGATCATGATCACGTCCACGCCGGCGGGCGGCTGGATGAGCCCGTAGCGGATGTTGAAGCCGTGGGTGAAGCAGAGGGCGTCGCCCGAGGAGAGGTTCGGAGCGATCTCGGCCTCGTAGATCTCCTTCTGCTTCGTGTCGGGCAGGGTCATCACGATGAGGTCGGCCTCGGCGCAGGCGTCGGCCACCGACCTCACGGTGAGCCCGGCCGCCTCGGCCTTGGCCACCGACGAGGAGCCCTCGCGCAGGCCGACGCGGACGTCGACGCCGGACTCGGACAGGTTGAGGGCGTGCGCGTGGCCCTGGGAGCCGTAGCCGAGCACGGCGACCTTGCGGCTCCGGATCAGGCTCTGGTCGGCGTCGGCCTCGTAGTACACGGTGGCGGTCATCGGGGTTCTCTCTCTCGGGATGCAGGGTTCGCGGATCGCGGGGACGGATTCTCTCAGGAGGCGCGCCGGGGCACCGACTTGAGGCGGGGCGGGGTGCGCTCGAGCTTGGGCAGCGCGACCCGGCCGGTGCGCTGCAGCTCGACGATGCCGTAGGGGCGCAGCAGCTCCTCGACGTCGTCGAGGCGCTCGGGCTCGCCGTGGACGGCGAGGGACAGCTCGTCGAAGCCGACGTCGATGACCGAGCCCTCGAACACCTGCACCAGTTCGATGACCTGGCTGCGCACGGCGGCGTCGGCCTTCACGGTGCAGATCATCAGCTCGCGCTCGACGGAGTCGGCCGGGTCCAGCTCGGAGATCTTGACGACGTTGACGAGCTTGAACAGCTGCTTGGTGATCTGCTCCAGCGGCGTCGACTCGACGTCGACGACGATCGTGATGCGGCTGAAGCGCTCGTCGTCGTCGGCGGTCGGGGCCACGGCCAGGGAGAAGATGTTGAACCCGCGCCGGGCGAACAGCCCGGCGACCCGGGCCAGGACGCCGGCCTTGTTCTCGACGAGGACGACGAGGGTGTGGTGGCGGGGAGGGGTGCTCATCGCTCGGCTCCGGTGGCGCGCATGCCGCCTTCGGCGGGGTTCTCGACGAGGACGACGAGGGTGTGGTGGCGGGGGCGCCCGCCGGTCGGGGTGCTCATCGGGTCGTCCCCCGGGGTGCGGCGCCGTCGGTGTCGGCCGGGCCGTCGACCTCGGCGGCCTGGGTCGGGTGGACGACGATGGCGGAGTTGGACTGGCCGGAGGGGACCATGGGGAACACCTTCTCGGCGGCGTCGGTGCGGAAGTCGATGACCACGGGGCGGTCGTCGATCTCGTTGGCCTTCAGGATGGTCGGCAGGACCTCCTCGGGGCTGTCGACGCGGAAGCCGGCGCAGCCCATGGACTCGGCCCACATCTTGTAGTCGGGCACGTCCTTGGACAGGAAGACCTCGGAGTAGCGCTCGTCGTAGAACATCTCCTGCCACTGGCGGACCATGCCGAGGTAGGAGTTGTTCAGGATGGCGATCTTGACCGGGATCTTCTCGACGGTCGCCGTGACCAGCTCCTGCGCGGTCATCTGGAAGCAGCCGTCGCCGTCGACGGCCCACACCATGCGGTCCGGCATGGCGGCCTTCGCCCCGATCGCGGCGGGGACCGAGAAGCCCATGGTCCCCAGGCCGCCGGAGTTGACCCAGGTGTAGGGGTGGTTGAAGCGCCAGTACTGCGAGGTCCACATCTGGTGCTGGCCGACGCCCGAGCACACGATGGTGTCGTCGGGGGTGTTGTCGCGCAGGACCTCGAGGACGTACTGGGGCTTGAGCGGCGCGCCGGGGGTCGGCGGGTCGTAGTGGAGCGGGTGCGTCTCCTGCCACCCCGACACCGTGGACCGCCAGGCGGAGATGTCGGCCTGGGTCCGGCCACCCTCGAGCATCCCCCGCAGCACCGAGACCAGCTCGGTGATGATCTGGTTGCAGTCGCCGACGATGGGCACGTCGGGCTGGCGGTTCTTGCCCAGCTCGGCGGGGTCGATGTCGGCGTGGATCACCTTGGCGTGCGGGGCGAACTCGTCGAGCTTGCCCGTGACCCGGTCGTCGAAGCGGGCGCCCAGGGTGATCAGGAGGTCGGTCTCCTGGAAGGCCGTGACCGCGGTGAAGTTGCCGTGCATCCCGGGCATGCCCAGGCACAGCTCGTGGTCGTCGGGGAAGGCGCCCCGCGCCATCAGCGTGGTGACCACCGGGACGTCGAGGAGCTCGGCGAGCTCGACCAGCGCCTCGGAGGCACGGGCCTTGAGGATGCCGCCACCGGCGTAGATGACGGGGCGCTCGGCGGCCAGGATCAGCTCGGCCGCCTCCTTGATCTTGCGGGGGTGGCCCTTCGTGGTCGGCTTGTAGCCCGGGAGGCCGGCCGCGACCTCCTCGTCGGTCGGCCAGTACCACTCCATGTGGGAGTTCGGGTTGTTCGGGTCGACGATGTCCTTCGGGACGTCGATGAGCACCGGGCCGGGCCGGCCCGTGGTGGCGATGTGGAACGCCTCCCGGACGATGCGGGGGATGTCCTGGGCCGAGGTGACCAGGTAGTTGTGCTTCGTCACCGACAGCGTGATGCCCGTGGTGTCGCACTCCTGGAAGGCGTCGGTGCCGATGGACCCGTAGGCCACCTGACCGGTGATGCACACCATGGGCACGGAGTCGAGGTAGGCGTCGGCGAGGGGCGTGACGACGTTGGTCGCGGCGGGGCCCGAGGTCACCATGCAGACGCCGGGCTTGCCGCTCACGTGCGCGTAGCCCTCGGCCATGTGGCCGGCGCCCTGCTCGTGGCGGACGAGCACGTGGCGGATCGGGCTGTCGATGATCGGGTCGTAGACGGGGAGGATGGCGCCGCCGGGGAGGCCGAAGATGACCTCCACGCCCTCGAGCTCGAGGGCTCGGATGAGGGCGGCGCCGCCGTTCGTCGGCTCGTTGGGTTCCACGTGGGTGCTCCTTGGCCGGGTCCGGCCGGGTGTCAGGGTGGCGTCGTGTGGGCGGGAGGCGGGCATCCGGTCACGGGGCGTGGCCCCGGGGCCGAAAACGAAAGCGACCTCCCGTGTGGGAGGTCGGTGCGCACGCGTGCAGGCGGGTGGACGTGCGCTAGGCGAGGGCTACGAGGAGGGTGCGGGAGGCCATCGGGCACATCATCCCACGCGGGGCACCCCACCGCCAAGCAGGTCCCCGGGCTCCTCCGGAGCCGGGGACCGTGTGGCCGTGTCGGGGCCGCAGCGTCGGGGCTGCGGCGTCGGGGCCGTCGGGGCGGCCGGTCAGATGCCGGCGACGTCCTCGAGCTCGGCGAGGGCCTCGGGGAGCAGGTCGCACAGGTCCCACAGGTCGGGGACCGCGTCCCGGCAGGCGACGAGGCCGAAGTCGCAGCGGCCGTTGTAGGACATGATCGTGATGTTCAGGCCCTGCATGTCGGCCACGGCCGACACCGGGATGTACGTGAGCATCTCGGCGCTGCCCGAGTACAGGGGGAACTGCGGCCCGGGCACGTTCGAGATGATCAGGTTGAACGGCGGGTCGATCCGGTTGGCGAGCTGGGTCCGGGCCATCACCCGGGAGGCCCGGGCGGCGATGGCGGGCGGCGCGAAGTCCGCGACCTCGGTGAGCAGGTCGGCGGGCAGCGCGCCGAGGCTCTCCTTGGCCCGCACCGTCTCGGCGTGGATCACCTGGAGGCGGGTGACCGGGTCGTCCACGTCGGTGGCGAGGGCGGCGAGCATGCCCGACACCTGGTTGCCGTAGGTGTTGGCCTGCTCCTCGGAGCGCACCGAGACCGGGATCATGCAGCGCAGCGACTCCTCGGGCAGCTCGCCCTTCTTGTCGAGGTAGGTGCGCAGCGCGCCCGAGCACATGCCGAGCACGACGTCGTTCACGGTGACGCCGAGGGCGTTCTTCACCGCCTTGACCCGGTCGAGGGTGACCGAGGTGTAGGCGAAGCGGCGGTGCGGGCCGATCTTGTTGTTGAACCGGGTCGAGGGTACGAGGAAGCCACCCGTCTTCGACAGCGGCTCGATGTCGTCCTCGATGCGACGCTCGCCCTGGCCGAACAGCTGGGCGACGGGCTCGGGCAGCGCCTTGGCCACGCCGCGCCAGTCGACGGCACGGCCGATGGCCGGGGCCTCCTGCAGGGCGCGCACGACGAGGCGCCCCTGCTTGTAGGGCTGGGTGGCCAGCGACGCCAGCCCGCGGAGCAGCATCTGCTCCTCGGACGGGACCGCCTCGGGAGGCGGCACCTCGCCCGGCCGGGGCGGGGCGTCGGGCTCGAGGTCGAGGATGTTGGCCAGGAGCTGCGCACCGCCGACGCCGTCGATTGCGGCGTGGTGGATCTTGGTCAGCTGGGCGATCCGACCGCCCTCGAGACCGGTGATGACGTAGAGCTCCCACAGGGGTCGGCTGCGGTCGAGGGGTCGGGCGATGAGGCGGCTGACGAGCTCGGCGACCTGCCGGTCGTTGCCGGGCGGGGGGACGGCCGTCTCGCGGATGTGGAAGTCGAGGTCCAGGTCCGGGTCCTCGATCCAGTACGGGTGGTCGAGGTTGAAGGGGACCTCGACCAGCTTGCGGCGCATCGGATCGAGGAGGTGGAGCCGCTCGGCGAACAGCTCCTTGGTCTTCTCGAACGTCGCCCCGTCGGTGTCCTTCGGATCGAAGACGATCAGGCTCGAGACGTGCCCGAACGTCGTCCCCGTCTCCATGTAGAGGAACGAGGCGTCCACCCCGGTGAGCTGCTGCATGTGACCCCCTGGTCGGACCCGGCCGGCGGTCGGCCGGGCGCCACGCCGATCGTGGCGCATCGCTGTCGTCTTCGCCACCGCGACGGCCGGTTCCTGCACCCGCGCCGCGGTCAGCCGCGCCCGAGGGCGCGGTAGAGGTCCAGGTGCGCGCCCGCCGCGGCCGACCACGAGCACGACGCGGCCAGCGCCGCGCCGGCGTCGGCCCGGCGCCCCTCCCCCGACGGCTCCTCGAGCGCCTCGGCCAGGGCGGCGGCGAACCCCGCCGGGGTCGAGGCGACGGCGACGGCGTCGCCGAACACCTCGCGCAGGACCGGCAGGTCGCGGACCACGACCGGCACCCGGGCCGCGAGGGCCTCCATGGCGGCGAGCCCGAAGCCCTCCTTGGTCGAGGGGAAGGCGAAGGCGTCGGCGGCCGCGACGAGGGCCGGGAGCGCGTCGTGGTCGACGGGTCCGAGCACGACGGGGGCGACGCCGGTCTCGGTGCAGCGCCGCTCGACCGCGGCCCGGTAGTCCCGGTAGTCGAACAGCGTCTCGCCCCCGGCGACGACGAGGGCCACGTCGGGCCGTCGCTCGCGCAGCAGGGCCATCGCCTCCACCAGCTCCAGGGTCCCCTTGCGCGGCTCGATGCCGCCGACGAGGAGCACGAAGGGCCCTCCGATGCGCTGCCGCCACGCCTCCCGGGCCCGGACCGCTCCGGGATCGGATCCCGCTGCGGCGGCGAAGCGGTCGGCCTCCACGCCGTTGGGGATCACGGTGGCCTCGATGCCCCAGCCGTCCCGGAGCTCGGCAGCCACGGCGGCCGACACGCAGACGTGCGCGGACGGGGTCACGATGGCCCGCTCGTGGCACGCGGCCAGCTGCGGGGTCGTGAAGTCGTCGAGGTGGTGGACGGTGCGCACGGCGCCGGGCACGGCGTTGGCGCTGATGCAGTCCTGGGCGTGGACGACGTCGGCACCCGCGTGGTCGAAGGCATCGGCGAGCAGGTCGATGGAGCGCACCACGCGCTCGCCGACCGTCTCCCGCTCGGGCTCCACGCCTGCGGCCGGGGTGTAGGGCACGACGCGCACCTCCACCGCCGGGTCGACGGGACGGAAGAACCCGGCATCGCCGCCCCGGCCCAACGTCCAGACCGTCACGGCTGCGCCCTGCGCGGCCAGCGCCTCGGCCAGGGCGAGGGTGTGCACGACACCGCCCCTCGGCCGGGTCGAGTAGGTCAGGAGCGAGACGCGCACGGCGCTCACACGCCGTCCGTGCCGGCGGCAGCAGCACCGGTCGTGGACCACGGACCCTCGTAGCCGTCGGGTCGTCGCTCGGCGAGGTGGTGGAAGCGGCGCCGGGAGGCCCGCACCGCGCCGGACACGTCGGCGTCGTGGACGGCGAGGCCGGCGCGGGTCCCGGTGCCGAGGACGACGGCGCCGTCGGGTGCGACGACCTTGGACAGCCCGAGGAAGCGCAGCTCGCCGTGGCGACCGGTCTGGTTGGCCGATGCGACCCAGACCTGGTTCTCCGCGGCCCGGGCCTGGTCGTAGAGGTCGAAGAGCCGGCGCTGGCGGTCGCGGACGAGCGTCTGGGCCCGGTTGGTGCGGCTCGCCGGCCAGGCGCAGGGCACGGCCAGCACCTCGGCGCCCCGCAGGGCGAGGGTGCGCGCCGCCTCCGGGAACGTCTTGTCGTAGTCGACGAGCATGCCGAGCCGTCCCACCGGGGTGTCGATCGGGTCGAACGCGTCGCCGGCGACGTACGCACCGACCTCGCCGCGTGGCAGGTGGACCTTGCGGTGGGTGCCGAGCACGGCGCCGTCGTGGACGCACACCGCCGTGTTCGCTCGGCGGTCACCGACCCGCTCCGTGATGCCGAAGCAGACGACGACGTCGCCGGCCGCTCGTGCGAGGGCGACCACCTCGGGACCGTCGATCGCGTGGGCGTCGGGGAGATCGGCGGGAACGCCGTCTCCCGACCCGACCGGTGTCCCGTCGAGGCGGTCGTGGTAGCCGGACAGCAGGCCGTGCGGGAGGACGAGCAGCTCGACGGCGCGGGCCCGGGCGTCGGCGATCAGACCGCCGGCGCGGGCGATGTTGAATGCCACGTCCCGACCGAAGTGGGCCGTGGCCACGGCGAGGCGCACGAGGGGCGCCTCAGGAGGCCGCAGCGAGCAGCGCGGCGAGGTCGTCGTGGTCCGGTGCGGCGCCCCGGGGGACGCCGCCGGCGCCCCGCGCCTGCACGGCCCGGACCCGGGCGACCATGCGCGGGTCGGCGAGCACGTCGTCGGGTCGCTCCAGGAGCTGCTGCAGGCGGGTGAAGCGCCGCCAGGCGTAGGCGTCGTGCTGGGCCGCGACGTAGGCCTCGCCGTTGGCCAGCCGGTCCGGTGCCGTCGACGGGGCGATCCCGGCATCGGGTCGCCACCGGCCGAGCCGGTGCTCGTCCTGGTCGATCGAGTCCTCGACCCACGGCCGCTGCTCGTCGTCCAGGATCCGGTCGAACGCCAGCGCCAGGTCCGCCGCGCTCCCACCTCCGGCGATGGCGCGGGCCACGGCGACGCCGTGGACGAGCGACAGCGTGCAGCCCCGGGAGTGGGCAGGGTTGGTGGTCGCGGCGGCATCGCCGACCTGGGCCAGGCCGAGGACGGCGGGGGTGCCGTCCACCACGGTCCGGCGCAGCCGGTTCTTCAGCCCGGCCATCATCCGCACCGGCGAGATCGGCTCGGCCCGGGACGGGTCGACCCACGGGGCCACGTCCTCGAGGCTCCTGGCGGCGGCATCGAAGGCGTCGTCGTGGCGCAGGGCGCGCAGGGCGCGGTCCTCGGGCAGCGTCCCGAAGGTGATCGAGAAGGTCCCGTCGTCGGCGGGGAACACGAGGCAGGAGTAGCGGTCGTAGGACGACCCGTGCGTGTAGCCGCGGTTCAGCGGGAGGCCGTCGGCCCCGTCGAGCAGGCGGTAGAAGCGCGTGAAGTAGGTGATGCCGCACTCGATCCGGTCGTCCACGACGTCGATCCCCTCCTGCTCCAGCCACCCCGTGACCGGGCTGCGGCGGCCGCCGGCGTCGACCACCACGTCGCCCGTCGCGACGTCGCCGTCGAAGGCGACGCCGGCGACCCGGGGGACGGCGCCGGCGCGGTCGAGGACGAGGCCAGTGGCCCGCCGGCCGCGCCGCACGGCGATCTCGGGTCGGCGTGCCACCGCGGCGCGCAGCGCGGCCTCGAAGGTCGTGCGCCGGGCGGGCAGCACGACGAGCTCGTCGTCGCCGGGCTGGGTGGCCGCGCCCTCCGGGACCGTCGACGGGCGCGAGGCGACCAGGTCGATGGGCTCGACCCCGGCGGCGAGCAGGTCGTCGAGGACGTCGGGCGCCTCGGCGCGCAGCAGTGCCACCGAGCGGGAGATGAAGGCGTGGCTGTGCGCGGCCTGGGGCGTGGCCTGCCGGGGCTCGCGACGGAGGTCCTCGGCGAAGGCGTCCATCGGGAAGTCGTCGGCGTCGTGCAGGGTGCTCGGGATGCCGCGGTTGGCCAGCGCGAGGGCGACGCCCATGCCGGCGATGCTGGCGCCGACGACCTGGACGCTGGGGGTTCCGATCGTCGTCACGAGACCTCCTTCCACGGACCGAGCCTGTAGGCGTCGGGGCGGCGATCGCGCAGGTTGCACATGCCGGCCCGGTGGGCGGCGAGCTCGGCGGCCACGTCGACCTCCGCGATCGCCGTGCCACCCCCCACGGGCGTGACGTCGAGGATGTCGCCGCCGGGACCGACGACCTTGGCCCGACCCACGAAGTCGAGCGAGCCGAAGGAGCCCGACTGGTTCGACGCGACCCACACGACCTGGTTGTCCAGGGCCCGGGCCCGGTCGAAGAGGTCGTGGCGGGCGGTCCACCGGTCGTCCTCGATGCGCGGCGCCCGGTGCGTGCGGCTCGCCGGCCACGCCGACAGGCTCGCGATGATCTCGGCACCGTCGAGGGCCTGGGTGCGGGCCGCCTCGGCGAAGCCCTTGTCCCAGCAGATCTGCATGGCCATCCGCCCCACCGGGGTGTCGAAGGCCTCGAAGCCGTCGCCGGCCCCGTAGGTCGAGCCCTCCGACAGCGGCTGGTGCACCTTGCGGTACCGGCCGAGGACCTCGCCGTGGCCGACGCAGACCGCGGCGTTGTACCGGAGCGAGCCGCTGCCCTCGCAGTAGCCGGCGCACACGACCAGGTCGCCGGCCAGGTCGACGAGCCGCCGGATCTCGGGGCCCTCGGGGTCGAGCGCGGGCGGCGGCTCGGCGACGCCGTGGAGGTCGGCCACGTAGCCGCCGATGGCGGCCTCGGGCAGCACCACGAGGTCGAGCGACGCCGCCCGGGCGTCGCGCAGGATCGCCTCGATCCGGGCGAAGCCGGCGTCGAGGTCTCGGTCGAAGGGGGCGGCGACCGCCCCGATGCGGATGGGTCCGCTCACGTGTCGCTCCTGTCGGTGCCGGGCCTCGTGGGTCCGGGCG
>CAZCEZ010000021.1:38313-42881 GCA_964497795.1 uncultured Acidimicrobiaceae bacterium
GTGGGTCCGGGCGCGGTGGGTCCGGGCGCGGTGGGTCCGGGCGTGGTCTCCGGGGTCGCCGGGCCGAGGCCGACCACGGTCGGCCCGACGGCCGGGGTGGTCTCCCCGTCGGGCCAGCGCAGCTCGACGCCGACCCGGTCTCGCAGCGTGCCGCAGCGGGCACCCGTGCCCGGGCCGTCGTCGGGCGACGGCGGCGTGGACGGGGCGGCGAGGAGCATGGCGAAGCCGGGGAAGCAGGTCAGCCAGTCCCCCATCGTCGCAGCGTCGGGGCGCGGGACGGCGGCGACGTCGAGCTCGGCGCCGCACCCCGAGGCCTCGGCGAGCATGGCGAGGGTGCCCACGATCCCGGCCATGGAGACGTCCTTGGCCGCTGCGGGCGCGGCCCGGGCCACCGTGGCCTGGAGACGGGCGATCTCGGCGGCGTCGCGGTGGCTGCTCGAGTCCCACTGGCGACCGTCGTAGCCGGGCCGCCAGCCACCGGCCAGGTCTGCGACGAGGTGCACGGGGTCACCGGCGCGTCCGCCCCCGCCGGGGACGGGACGGTCGGTGCGCCCGAGCATCGTGACCGCCAGCGAGGCGTGGACCCCGACCTGGGTGTGCCCGCCGAGCACGGGGACCGACCACCGCTCGGCGGCGGCGCGCAGGCCCGCCAGGGCACGGGTGGCGAGCGAGGTCGTGGGGGCGCCCACGGCGTCGAGCAGCCCGACCGGGGTGGCGCCCATGGCGGCGAGGTCGTTGGCGTTCACCAGCACCGAGCACCAGCCGGCCCACCACGGGTCGCGCTCGACCATGGCGGGCAGGACGGCGTCGCAGGCTGCGACGAGGTCGGACCCGGGCACCGGTGCCCCGTCGTCGCCGACGAAGCCGGGGCCGCCCGGGGCCAGCCCGGCGAGCACCGGGGCGATGGACTCCTTGCAGCGGGTGCCCTCGGCGAGGCGCCCGATCGGCCAGCGCATCCGGACGTGCGGCGCGCCGTGCGCGTCCACGTCGCCCGCTCGCTCCCAGCCGAGCCCGGCGAAGAACGACTCGCGTGCGGCCTGCACGGTGGCGTCGAAGCGGAGGGCGCCTGCCGCCTCGGCGTGGGCGCAGGCCGCCCGCACCAGGGCCGAGCCGACGCCCGAGGCGCCGCGGACACGCTCGACGACCAGGCGGGAGCCGGCCCACCAGCCGATGTCGGGATCACGGACCGGGGCGATGCGCACGCCGCCCACGACCCGGCCGTCCGGGTCGACGGCCACGAGGACCACGGTGCGGGGGTCGTCGTCGAGGTCGTCGGCGTCGGTCCCGGCGAAGAGGCCCTGCTCCTGCACGAACGTCCGACGGCGCAGCGCCCGGTGGGCAGCCAGGCGCGGTCCCTCGGCCACCTCGACCAGGATCCCCGGGGCGCGGCGCCGTCGGCGCGGCCCCCCGTAGGAGGCGAGGAAGTCATCGTCGCGGTGGTCGGCGAGGAGCGCCACGATCAGCCCCCCGCCACCGACAGCGCCGAGCAGGCGCCGCACGCCGCGCACCCGGCGCCCTGGTCGGCCCCGCGCATCCCGATGGCGCGGAGCCCGGCGGCGACGCGCTCGGTGACGTCGGCGAGCACGGCCGGGTCGGGCGGGCCGACGCCGTCGTGCTCGGCGAGCGTGCCGGCCAGGGGACGGTAGGGCACGACGAAGGGGTAGACGCCGGCCTCGGCGAGCTCGAGCGCGCCGGCCACCAGCTCGTCGGGGTCCTCGCCGAGGCCGACGAGCAGGTAGGTGGAGACCCGGTTGGCACCGAAGACGCGCACGGCCTCGGTCCACGCCGCCCGGTACTCGTCCAGCGGCACGCTCGCCTTGCCCGGCATCCAGCGCCGGCGGACGTCGTCGTCGAGGGACTCGACGTGGATGCCGATCGCCGTGGCGCCCGCGTCGCGCAGCTCGCCGATCCAGCGGAGGTCGCCCGGGGGCTCGCACTGGACCTGCACGGCGAGGCCGGGCACGGCCGCCACGATGGCGGCGACGCAGCGGGCGAGGTGCCGGGCGCCCCGGTCCTCGGTCGCCGACGTGCCGGTGGTCAGCACCACCTGCGTGACGCCGTCGAGCCGGTGGGCCGCCTCGGCCACCTCGGCCAGCTGGGCCGGCGACTTCACCCGGGTCGTGACCCCGGCGGCCAGGGACTCCTCGATGGCGCAGAACCGGCACCGGGTGTCCTCGGGGTACCGGATGCAGGTCTGCACCACGGTGGATGCGAGGACGTCGGTCCCGTGCAGCCGGGCGAGCTGGTGGTACGGCACGCCGTCCTGGGTCACGAGGTCGTAGAAGGCGGGCCGGGCGATGGCCTCGACGATCGAGCCGCCGACGGCGGCGACCCGACCGTCGGTCCCGTCGGCGGCGCGCCGCAGCACGCCGTCGGCGTCGATCGACCACGG
The DNA here is from genome assembly GCA_964497795.1 of uncultured Acidimicrobiaceae bacterium. Taxonomy (GTDB): domain Bacteria; phylum Actinomycetota; class Acidimicrobiia; order Acidimicrobiales; family Salinilacustritrichaceae; genus Salinilacustrithrix. The sequence continues at coordinate 40,706 of CAZCEZ010000021.1, forward strand.
GGAGTCCTCGACCACGGGGATGGCCGAGGCCACGCCGTCGATGCGGAGGTGTCCGTCGTCGCTGGGTCCGGCCCCGCCGCGGCGGCGGACGGGGGCGTCCACCCGCACGCCGTGCACGGCCAGGTCGGTGCGATCTGCGAGGTCCATCGCCCCGGCTCCTAGAAGAGGTAGGTCGAGTTGATGATGGCGCCCTTCCGGGCGTAGTGGATGACGCAGTCCTGGACGTCGAGGGGATGGGCGGGGATGACGCCCTCGATCAGATCCTCCTCCCGCAGGCCGTGCAGCGAGAGGCCGAAGCGGCAGCAGTAGACCTTGCCGCCCTCGGAGATGAAGGTCTTGATCGACTCGTTCAGGTTCATCTCGCCGGGGAAGGCGGAGTCGCCCGTGGTCGGGAAGCCGCGGGTGTCCATGCAGTTCATGGAGCCCGGCCCGTAGAAGTACACGACGGACTCGAAGCCCTTCCGCAGCGCCCGGGTCGCCTGGAGCATGGCCACGAAGGCCACCGAGGACTCGTGGGCGATCCCGTGGATCAGGGTGAGGTACGACTCGCCGTCCTCGGCCTGGTAGTCGGGGAACAGCTTGGTGCTGCCGTACAGGTTGGCGCCCTTGCCGAGCGAGGGGTGCGGGATCTCCTCGAGCGACTGCTTCTCGAGGTCCGTGAGCTCCATGGCCATGGGGGGTTCCTTTCTCGGTGCGACCCGGGGTGGTCGTGGTCCCACGGTCGCCGATCGGTGTTTCCCGTCCGTCAGCCGCGTGTTGAGCCCACGTCACGAACGCAACGACGGCGTGCGTCCGGTTGCACACGTCCGACTTTCCCGCTCCTTGCGCCCGTGTGACGTCCGGACGCGCCGGAGGCCACCCCCGTCCGTCGGTGGGTGGCCTCCGTGGTCACGGCGCCCGGCGAGCCCCGGGCGGCGTGCGGTCTGGTGCGTCGGGGTCCGGCCCGGCGCCGCTGCGCTCAGCTGCGCAGCGGCTCGACGGTCCGGGTCGCGAGGTGCTCGGGGCGCCGCTCCCGTGCGGCGAAGGGCTCCTCGAGCGCGTTCTCGACGCTGTTGTAGACGAGGAAGAGGTTGCGCCGCGACAGCGGTGACACGTTCGACGGCGATGCGTGGAGCAGGTTGCAGTCGAAGAGCAGCACCGAGCCGGCGGGCCCGGTCACGTTCGTGATGCCCGACCGCTCGTAGAGCTCGAACAGGGTCTCGTCGTCGGGGACGCCGACCTCCTGGGCCCGCAGCGATCGCTCGTGGTTCCTCGGCGGCGTGGGCTCGCTGCAGGTCGCGAACCAGCGGTGGGTGCCGGGCATGACCTGGAGCGAACCGTTCCACTCGTGGTTGTCGGTCAGCCACACGGACGCGCTCAGCGCCCGCATCCGGGGCATGCCGTCCTCGGCGTGCCACGTCTCGAAGTCCGAGTGCCACTGGAAGTCGCGCCCGCGCAGCGCGGGCTTGCGGTTGACGCGGCTCTGGTGGACGTACACGTCCGAGCCGAGCAGCTGGCGGGCGGCCCCGGCGAGGCGGGGATCGCCGGCCACGCGGTCGAGCGGTCCGCGCCGGTGGTGGTCGCGCTCGACGTGGAAGGCGAAGATCGAGCGGACCTCGTCCGAGCCGGGTTCGCGCACCACGGCGTCGGTGCCGTCGAGGTCGGCGATGCGACCGGACACGGCGGCGTCGAGCGCCGCCACCTCGCCGGGATCGAGGAGGTTCTCGAGGACCACGAACCCGTGGCGCTCGAAGGCCTCGACCTGGGCGGCGGTGAGCGGGCCCGGCGCCCCCTCGCCGTGCACCACCGGATCGATCCGGGGCAGCAGGGCGGGGGGCTCGCCACGCCTCGTGGGGTACGGGTCCGAGACGTTCGACGGGCGGGTCGCTGCGACGCTGGCGCGTCGGGGGCGGGTGCGGGTGTCGTGCGCGTCGGACCTGGGTGTCATGTCGGCTCCGGGATCTCCTCGGGGGTCAGCAGGGGATACGCGCCGTCCTCGTCGTGGACCTCCCGGCCGGTCACCGGTGGGTTGAACGAGCAGATGACGCGGAGGTCCTCCTCTACCCGGAGGCAGTGCCGATCATTGTCGTTCAGCAGGTAGATCGTGCCCGGGACGATCTCGTGGACCTCGCCGGTCGCCTTGTCCTCGAGGGTCGCCTTGCCCTCGATGCAGTACACGGCCTCGAGGTGGTTCTTG
>CAZCEZ010000022.1:0-23203 GCA_964497795.1 uncultured Acidimicrobiaceae bacterium
TCCCAGCCCGCGTTCCCGGACCAGACCTTCGGCGGCACGAACTACTGGGTCGAGCCGGTCTTCGTCGAGTCCGACGGGCCCGACACCTTCGAACCGGTGGTCGCCTCGCTGACCCCGGCCAACGGCGAGGTCGACGTGGCCCTGTCGACGACGATCTCGGCCCGCTTCAACGAGGACGTGGTCCCCGACTCGATCTCCTTCTCCCTGACCGACCAGTTCGGCGCCCCGGTCGCCGGCGCCGGGTCCTACGACCCGGCCACCCGGACCTGGACCTTCGTGCCCGACGGCGGCCTCGCCGGAGGCACCACCTACACCGGCGCCCTGGCCCAGGTCTCCGACCTCGTCGGCAACGTGATGTCCACCCCGACCACCTGGTCGTTCCAGACCGCCGGCATCCAGGTCTGCCCGTGCACCCTGTACCCGGCCGGCGCCACCCCGGCGAACCCGGCGGCCAGCGACACCGACCCGATCGAGGTCGGCACCCGGTTCCGCTCCGACGACGCCGGCTACGTGTTCGGCGTCCGCTTCTGGAAGGGCCAGGGCAACGGCGGCACCCACGTCGGCAACCTGTGGGGCCCCGACGGCCAGCTCCTGGCCTCGGGCACCTTCCTCGACGAGACCACGTCCGGTTGGCAGGAGCTGACCTTCATCGACCCGGTCGCCATCGAGGCGAACACGATCTACACCGTCTCGTACTTCGCGCCCCAGGGCCGCTACTCCTACGACGGCGGCTACTTCTCCGAGCCCGTCAACCGCGTGCCCCTCCGGGCCGTGGTCGACGACCCCGAGGACCTCACCCAGACCAACATCAACGGCGTCTACCGGTACGCCAGCGCCTCGACGTACCCGGCCCTGCCGGGCGGCGGGACCAGCTACTGGGTCGAGCCGGTGTTCAACCAGGTCATCCCGCCCGACGTCACCGCACCCGACGTGCGCTCGATCCGCCCGGCCGACGGCGCCACCGGCGTCGGCATCCAGCCCGAGATCCGGGTCCGCTTCACCGAACCCGTGCTCCCCGAGAGCCTGGCCGCCACCCTCGACGGACCGTCCGGGGCCGTGGCGCTGACCACGACCTACGACGTCGACACGATGACGGCGACCTTCGACCCGGTCACCGACCTCGCCCTCGGCGCCGACTACGTGCTGAGCCTCGTCGGCGCCACCGACCGCAGCGGCAACGAGCTCGCCGCCCCGGTCACCGCCTCGTTCCGGACCAAGTCGTGCCCGTGCACCGTGTTCGGCGCGTCCACCGTGCCCGACACCCCCGACGGCGGCGACTACCAGGCCATCGAGGTCGGCATGCGCTTCTCGCCGACGGTCGACGGCCTCGTCCAGGGCGTCCGCTTCTACAAGAGCCTGTCCAACACCGGCACCCACATCGGCAACCTGTGGACCGAGGACGGCGAGCTGCTCGCCTCGAGGATCTTCTCGAGCGAGACGGCGGCCGGCTGGCAGACCGTCACCTTCGAGGGCGGCGTCCCCGTGACCGCGGGCACCACCTACGTGGTGAGCTACCACGCCCCCGACGGCGGCTACGCCTCCACGCCGGGCTACTTCGACGACGCGGTGAACGCCGCGCCGCTGCTCGCCCCCGGTGACGGCCGGAACGGCCTCTACCGCTACGGCGGCTCGGCCTTCCCCGACTCCACCTTCGCCAACGCCAACTACTGGGTCGACCCGATCTTCGTCGTCGACGGCGTGCTCGACACGACCGCACCGGTCGTGGGCGCCCAGGCGCCGGTCGACGGCGCCGTGGACGTCCTGCCCAACAAGTCGGTCTCGGCGACCTTCTCCGAGCCCGTGCAGCCCGGGTCCATCGCCTTCGAGATGACCGGCCCGAGCGGCCCGCTGCCCGGCACCACCGAGTGGGACTTCGCCACCCGGACGGCGACCTTCCGTCCCGACGCCGGCCTCGCCTCCTCCACCACCTACACGGTGTCGGTGACGGCGACCGACCTCGCCGGGAACCCGACCCCGGCCCCCGCGACCTGGTCGTTCACCACGGCCGACCCGCAGTGCCCCTGCACCCTGTTCGCCGGCGCCGAGCCCACCTCGGCCGACGGCGGCGACGACACCCCCACCGAGCTGGGCGTGAAGTTCACCGCCGACGTCGAGGGTTCGATCACCGGCGTGCGCTTCTACAAGTCCGTGGTCAACGTGGGCACCCACGTCGGACGCCTGTGGACCGAGGACGGCGTGCTGCTGGCCGAGGGCACCTTCGGCGCCGAGACCGCGAGCGGCTGGCAGGAGATGTCCTTCGACGTGCCCGTCACCGTCCAGCCCGGCACGACCTACGTCGCCAGCTACTTCGCCCCCCAGGGCCGGTACGCCGCCGACAAGGGCTTCTTCACCGACGCCGGTGTGAGCAACGCGCCGCTCCGGGCGCCCCGCTCCTCGCTGGTCGGCGGGAACGGCGTGTTCCGCTCCGGCAGCGCCGGCTTCCCGACCGACTCCTTCCAGGACACCAACTACTGGGTGGAGCCGGTCTTCGACCTCAACGCCGACCTGGCCCTGACCTACGAGCAGCTCGACCCCTTCGTGGCCAACGAGGAGGCCCGCTACGCGCTGACCGCGACCAACTTCGGTCCCGACGACGCCGCCGGCCCGATCGTGGTGGAGAACATCATCCCCGTCGGCACGACGTACCGGTCCGTGGACGCTCCCGACTGGGACTGCACCCTCGGCGAGCGGGCTCGACCCGACTCGGACGATGTCCGCCCCGCCCTGTTCTGCGAGCAGGAGGGTCCCTTCCCGGTGGGCACGTCGTCGACGATCACCGTGACGGTGCTGGTCGACGCGAACCCGGTCACGTCCACCGACGTGTGGGGCACCGTGCACTCGGCCACCGTCGACCCCGACAGCTCGAACGACATCCTCCTGGTGCCGTCCGAGATCGCGGCCCAGCGGGCCGACCTCGGCATCGTCGTGACCCGGCCCGGCGAGCTCGTCCGGGACGCGATCGCGACCTGGACCCTGACGGTGAGCAACGCCGGGCCCGACGTGGCCTACGCACCGGTCACCGTCGAGCACCGCCTCCCCGCGGGCCTCGAGATCGTCGCCACCGGCGGCGAGGGCTGGACCTGCGAGGTCGCAGCCGACCCCGAGGCACCCGAGCAGGCCGAGCAGGTCGTCACCTGCACCATCCCCGAGCTCGTCCTCGCCGGCGAGTCCCTGCCGGTCATCACGACCGAGGCCCTGGTGCTCGGCTCGGCGGCCGACCTGGTCACCGACACGGCGTCGGTGTCCAGCCCGACCTACGACCCCGACACCACCGACGACGTCGACGCCGCGACCACCCCGGTCGTGACCCTCGAGGCGGACCTGTCCGCCACGGTGACGGCCACGGCACCGGTCCGGGGCGAGACCGCCTCCATCCAGGTGACGGTCCGCAACGACGGCCCGTCGGCGGCAGCGGGTCCCATCACGGTGACCGCGACCCTCGACGAGGGCCTCCGGCCCACGGGCGCGGCGGGCGCGGGCTGGACCTGCACCACGTCGGGCCAGACCGTGACCTGCACCACGCAGACCGCGCTGGCGGACGGCGACTCGCTGCCCGCGCTGCGCATCGACGGCGTCGTGGGCTGGGACGCACCGGCGCAGCTGGTGCACGACCTCGGGTGGAACTCCCAGACGGTCGACCCCGACCCCAGCGACGACCAGCAGGTCCTGACCCAGGCCGTCACCGGCGTCGAGGCCGACCTCGGCATCGGGCTCGTCGAGGCCGAGACCTTCGTCCGGGGCACCGTGGGGACCCTGGTCGTGACCGTCACCGGTCCCGATCCGGTGCCCGGCGCGGCACCCCCCACCGTGGACGTGGCGCTGTCCGACGGGCTCACCTTCGCCGGTTCCGGCGTCGGCCCCTGGGCCTGCGCCCCGACCGAGGCCGGCGCCGCCTGCACCTTCGTGGGCGACGGCGGCTTCGACGAGGGCGTGAGCCGCTTCACGCTCTCGGTCTACGTCGACCCCGAGGCCCCCGAGTCCGTGTCGGTCCAGGCCGTCGTGTCCAGCGGCGTCCACGACCCGGACCCCACCGACGACGCGACGACGTGGACCGGCCGGCCCGAGACCCTGTACGCCGACCTGTCGATCTCGATGCAGTCCAACAAGGACTTCGTGGCCGGCGAGACGGTGCAGACCAAGTTCACCGTGGCCAACGCCGGTCCCGACAAGGCCCTCGCCGAGCTGCGGGTGCACCTCGACATCGGCCCCGGGCTGGTGTTCGTCACCGACCGGTCCGACCGCTGGCTGTGCGCCGAGGTCGCCGACGGCGTCGACTGCGTCCGCAACCGGCGCCTGAACCGCAACGCGAAGGACATCCTGCACGTGGTCACGCGGGTCGCCGAGGACGCGCCGGCCGCGACGCACCTCGGCGCCTCGGTCTCGACCCCGTCGCAGGACACCGATCCGAGCAACGACTCGGTGGTCACGCAGATCGCCCCGCAGGCGAGCAGCGCCGACCTGGTGGCCTCGCTGAGCGCACCGTCCACGGTGTCGCAGGACGCGTCGGGGACGTTCCTCCTGCAGATCGAGAACCGGGGCGCCGAGACCGCCCAGGGCCCGATCGTGGCCGTCGTCGACCTCGGTCCCGAGCTGGTGCTCGGTGCCTACAAGGGCCACAGGAAGGCCGACGACCGGCTGTTCCGGACCAAGGGCTGGACCTGCCTGGCCGTGGGCACGATCGTGACCTGCGAGCTGGACCGGGCGATGCAGGCCGGCCAGGAACGGTCCCTCGAGCTGACGGTGGATCCCTCCGTCCTCGGCTCGGGTCAGGCGACCGTGACGGCGACGGTGACGTCGCAGACCCCCGACGCCCGCACGGCGGACAACGTGTCCAGCGCCACGACCACCATCGAGTCGACCGGCGGGAGCCTCTTCGGCTGAGCGCCGGGAGCGCTCCCGAGCGAGGACGCTGCCGCCGGCCCCGTGCCGGCGGCAGCGCCGCGCCCGGGGCGGTCGCCGGCGCACGCCCCGACGACTCCCGGCCCGGGGTTCACGGGCAGTGGTGGCTGCGCGCGCAGGGTCGACCGGCGAGGCCGGCCAGCGCCGCTCGCGGTCGATCCATCGCCGGAACCCGGCACGCAGGGCCCTCCGCGCCTGTACGAGGGGTGCGAAGCGGACGTACCGTGCGGGTGGTGACCGTCAGCCAGCGGTCCGCCAGCCAGCCAGCCACCGTGCCGCCCGTCGGCGCGACCAGTGCAGCCGCGACGTCCGTCGCGGCGGAGGAGCCAGCCAGCATGTCCCGTCCCACCCCGACCGCGTCCTCGGCCGTGGACCGTCCCGTCGGCGTCGCCGTCGTCGGCGCCGGCTACTGGGGGCCGAACCTGGCCCGCAACGCCGGCAGCCGCCCCGAGACCGAGCTCACCTGGGTCGTCGACCTCGACACCGACAAGGCCCGCCGGGTGGTCGGTCCCCGCTCCCTGGTCGGGGTCACCGACGACCTCTTCGAGGTGCTCGACGACCCCGAGACCGAGGCGATCGCCATCGCCACCCCGGCCGCGACGCACCTCGAGATCGCGCTCGCCGCGCTCGAGGCCGGCAAGCACGTGCTCGTGGAGAAGCCGCTGGCCGCCACGGTGGCCGAGGGCGAGAAGCTCGTGGAGGTCGCCCGGGAGCGGGGCCTGACCCTCATGTGCGACCACACCTTCTGCTACACGCCCGTCGTGCAGGAGATCCGGCGCTGCATCGCCGCCGGGGAGCTCGGCCAGGTCCAGTACGTCGACTCGGTCCGCATCAACCTCGGCCTCGTCCAGCCCGACGTCGACGTGTTCTGGGACCTCGCCCCCCACGACCTGTCGATCCTCGACTTCGTGCTCCCCGAAGGGCGCCGCCCGGTGTCCATCTCCGCCACCGGCGCCGATCCGATGGGCGTCGGCCAGACGTGCGTGGGCTACCTCACCCTCGAGCTCGAGGGTGGCGGCATCGCACACGTGCACGTCAACTGGCTGTCGCCCAAGAAGATCCGCACGACCGTGGTCGGGGGCTCGGAGAAGATGCTCCTCTGGGACGACGTCAACCCGGCCCAGCGCCTCTCGGTGTTCGACACCGGCGTCGACGTCCTGACCGCGGGCTCGTCCGCCGACGACGCCCGGACCAAGGTCGCCTACCGGACCGGCGACATGGTCGCCCCGGCCCTGCCCGAGACCGAGGCGCTCGGCTCGATGATGGCCGAGCTGGCCACGTCGATCCGGGAGGGTCGGGCTCCGCTCACCGACGGGGAGGCCGGTCTCCGCGTGCTCAAGCAGCTCGCTGCGGCCGGCGAGAGCCTCGCCGCGGGGGGCGCGCCCGTGCCCCTCGCCTGACCGCACGGGCCGCGCGGGCACGTCGCGGTCGACCACCGGGTGCAGGCCCGGATCGACCGTGCGTGGCCGTGGCGGCCGATCGGTCGCCATCGGTGCCCGAGGTCCCACCGAAACCCGGGATCCCGGGTTCCCGGACCACCCGAATCGGACATACCGTGATGTTGACGTCCGTCCGACCGGTGCCAGCCAGCGCCCTCCCGTCGGACCGGGTCCGCCCCGACGTCACCTCCGAAGCCAGCCACACCAGAAGCCAGCCGAGGGATCCCTCCGGGGTCCCTGATCCGAGGAACCATGCGAACGTCCACCTTCCGCCTCCCCGACGCCCGCCGGGCGCGCCACCTGCTGCTCGCCCTCGCCGCGACGCTGGTCGTGGCGGTGGTGTTCCCGCTCGTCCCGCGCCTCGCGTCCGCCCAGGAGCAGGACTGCTCGCTGCTGGCCAACCCGATCCCGTGCGAGAACGCGAAGCCGGGGACGTCTGCCTTCGAGTGGAGCATCGAGGGTGCGGGCGACCCCGACCTCCAGGGCTTCGCCACCGAGATCTCGGTGCAGCCCGGCGAGACGATCGACTTCAAGATCGACACGTCGTCGCGTGACTACTTCCTGAACATCTACCGCCTCGGCTGGTACGACACCCAGGGCGCCCGGCTGATCGAGGGCGGGGTCGCGCCGAGCGCGAAGCTGCCCCAGACCCAGCCCGAGTGCCTGTTCGAGACCGAGACTCGTCTGACCGACTGCGGCAACTGGGCCGTCTCCGCGTCCTGGACCGTGCCGACGAACGCCGTCTCGGGCGTCTACTTCGCGCACGTCAAGCGGAACGACACCGACGGCCAGTCCCACATCGTGTTCGTCGTCCGCGACGAGGCCCGCGCCTCCGACGTGCTGTTCCAGACCTCGGACACGACGTGGCAGGCCTACAACCGCTACGGCGGCTACTCGCTGTACCCCCAGCTCGACCTGGTCCAGGAGAACATCCCCCGGGCCTTCAAGGTCTCCTACAACCGGCCCTTCACCACGGCGGACTACAAGAACCAGGACTGGCTGTTCAACGCCGAGTACCCGATGATCCGGTACCTCGAGCGCAACGGCTTCGACGTCACCTACACGTCGGGCATCGACACCGACCGCGGCGGGGTGGCCGAGCTGACCGAGCACCAGGTGTTCCTGTCGGTCGGCCACGACGAGTACTGGTCCGAGGCCCAGCGCGAGAACGTCGAGGCCGCCCGCGACCAGGGCGTGCACCTGCAGTTCCTCGGCGGCAACGACGTGTACTGGAAGACGCGCTACGAGCCCGACATCGCGGGTGGGACGAACCCCTACCGCACGCTGGTCTCCTACAAGGAGACCTTCGCGGGCGCCAAGATCGACCCCTCCGAGGAGTGGACCGGCACCTGGCGCGACCTGCGCTTCTCCCCGCCCTTCGACGGCGGCCGACCCGAGAACGAGCTGATCGGCACGATCTTCACCGTCAACGCCGGGACCAGCTTCATCGAGGTCCCCCACGAGGACGGCCAGATGCGCTTCTGGCGCAACTCGGAGGCCGCGGACCTCCGGCCCGGCGAGGTGCTCGCGCTCACCGAGAACTCCCTCGGCTACGAGTGGAACGAGGACCTCGACAACGGGTTCCGTCCCGCCGGCACCTTCCGGCTCTCGCACACCGAGCGGTTCGTCCCGGACAAGCTCGCGGACCCGTGGGGCGCGACGACCGAGCCGGCGAACGCGACCCACAACATGACGATGTACCGGGCCGCCTCCGGCGCGCTCGTCTTCTCCGCCGGGTCCATCCAGTGGCCCTACGCCCTGATGGGCAGCCCGTCGGGCGCACCCGCCTCGCCGGCCGCCAAGCAGGCCCAGATCAACCTCTTCGCCGACATGGGCGTGCAGCCCGCCACCCTCGAGGCGACCCTCGTCCCGGCGACCGCCTCGACCGACACCACCGCCCCGACGACCACGATCACCGACGTCGTCGGCGCCCAGGAGGATTTCACCGTCCAGGTCGGGAGCAACGTCACCATCACCGGCACCGCCAGCGACGTCGGCGGCCGGGTCGGCGGCGTGGAGGTCACGACCGACGGCGGTGCCAGCTGGCACCGGGCCGAGGGTCGCGAGACCTGGAGCTACGAGTGGGTCCCCGACGCCATCGGCGAGGCGAGCATCCAGGCCCGCGCCGTCGACGACAGCGCCAACCTCGGCGCCCCGACCGACCCGATCGTCGAGACCGTCACGTGCCCGTGCTCGCTGTTCCCCGCGACGGCCGTGCCGAACGTGGTCGACAGCGGCGACTACAGCGGCATCGAGCTCGGCGTGAAGTTCAGCTCCGACATCGGCGGCAACGTGACCGCCATCCGCTTCTACAAGTCGGCCAACAACACCGGCCTGCACCGCGTCTCGCTGTGGGACGACCAGGGCAACCTCCTCGGCCGGGCCGACTCGACCACCGAGACCGCGTCCGGTTGGCAGGAGGTCTCCTTCCCCGAGCCCGTCCCCCTGAACCCCGGTGCCACCTACGTGGCGAGCTACCACGCGCCCAACGGCGGCTACTCCTTCACCCGGGACTTCTTCACCCAGGCGCTCGACGTGCCCCCGCTGCGCTCGCCGGCGGCCAGCACGTCGCCCAACGGCGTCTACAGGTACGGCTTCCAGCCGACCTTCCCGAACCAGTCCTTCGGCTCGGCCAACTACTTCGTCGACCCGGTCGTGACCGAGAGCGACGGCCTCGACACCTTCGCCCCCGTCGTGGCCGCACGGACCCCGCTGTCGGGCGCCGTCGACGTGGCCACCACCTCGCCGGTGTCGGTCACGTTCAACGAGGACGTCGCCCCCGCGACCATCGGCTTCTCGCTCGTCGACGAGTTCGGCGCGGCCGTGGCCGGGCAGGGCGCCTACGACCAGGCGTCCCGGACCTACACCTTCACCCCCGACGCACCCCTGGCCGGCGGCACGTCCTTCGACGTCACCGTCTCCGGTGTCGCCGACCTGCTCGGCAACACCATGTCGGTCCCCTCGACCTGGACCTTCACCACCGCCGGCGTGCAGGTCTGCCCCTGCACCCTGTTCCCGGCCGGTGCCGAGCCGGTCGACGCGGCCTCGACCGACGGCCAGTCCGTCGAGGTCGGCACCCGGTTCACCAGCGACGAGGCGGGCTTCGTGCTCGGCGTCCGGTTCTGGAAGGGCCCGGGCAACGGCGGCACGCACGTCGGGAACCTCTGGGACCTCGCCGGCAACCGGCTCGCCACCGGGACCTTCGTCGACGAGACCACCTCGGGGTGGCAGGAGCTCCGCTTCGACCAGCCCGTGCCCGTCTCCGCCGGCACGATCTACGTCGTCTCCTACTTCGCGCCCCAGGGGCGCTACGCCTTCTCGGGCGGCTACTTCACCGAGCCCGTGAACAGCGTCCCGCTGCGGGCCGTGGTCCACGGCGGCGCCCCCGACTCCACCGACGACGTCAACGGCGTGTACGCCTACGGCGCCTCGTCGCTCTACCCGGCCAACGGCGGCGGCGGATCCAGCTACTGGGTGGAGCCGATCTTCAGCCAGGAGGTCCCCCCCGACGAGGACGCCCCCCAGGTCCTGGCCACCACCCCGGCCCCGGGCGCCACCGGCACCGGCCTGCGGACCCCGATCACCGTCCGCTTCGACGAGCTCGTCGACGTGGCGTCGATCGCAACCTCGCTGTCCTCGCCCGAGGGCGACGTGCCCGTCACCGTCACCTGGGACGAGGCGACCAAGACCGCCCGCCTCGTGCCCGACCGAGACCTCGCGCTGGAGACGACCTACACGGCGACGCTGTCGTCGGTGGCCGACCTGGCCGGCAACCTGCTCGGCCAGGCCACGACCTGGTCCTTCACGACCAAGGGCTGCCCGTGCACCCTCTTCGCCCCCGACGTCGTGCCCTCGAGCGTCGACAGCGGTGACTACTCCAGCCTCGAGCTGGGCGTGCAGATCACCCCGACCGTGAGCGGGGCGATCACCGCGATCCGGTTCTACGAGGGCCCGTCCAACAGCGGGACCAAGAAGGTGAACCTGTGGAGCGCGACCGGCGAGCTGCTCGGCTCGGCCGACGCCCCCGACGTGCCCGGATCCGGCTGGCGCGAGGTGCCCCTGCCCTCGCCCGTCCCCGTCGTGGCCGGCGAGACCTACGTGGCCTCGTACTTCGCCCCGAACGGCGGCTACGCCGTCACCGGCGGGTTCTTCGCCGACGGCCTCGACGCCGCACCGGTCGTCGCCCTCGGCGGCGGCCAGAACGGCAGGTACCGCTACGGCGGCCAGAGCACGTTCCCGAACCTGACGTTCAACGACGCCAACTACTGGGTCGACGCCGTCCTCGACATCCTCCCGCCCGACGCCGAGGCCCCGACGGTCGTGGGCACCGCGCCCGCCGACGGCGCCGACGACGCATCCCCGGACGGCGGCGTGTCCGTCACCTTCTCCGAGCTCGTCGACCCGCCCAGCGTGTCGATCCAGGTGACCCGGGACGGCGGAGCGCCGCTCGCCGGCACCACCACCTACGACTCCGGGACCTCCACCGCCACCTTCGTGCCCGAGGCGGGCCTCGCCTCCTCGGCCACCTACGCCGTGGCGGTGACGGCATCGGACCTGTCCGGCAACGCCATGGCGGCGCCCGTCACCTTCGGCTTCACCACGGCCGACCCCGAGTGCCCGTGCACCCTGTTCGACGGCCGGATCCCGCCCTCACCCGACGGCGGTGACGACACCCCGACCGAGCTCGGCGTGCGCTTCACCACCGACGTCGAGGGGGAGATCACCGGCGTCCGCTTCTACAAGTCGATCGTCAACACCGGGACCCACACGGGCACCCTGTGGAGCTCGACCGGCCAGGTGCTCGCCACCGGCACGTTCACGGACGAGACCGGCAGCGGCTGGCAGGAGCTGACCTTCGCCCAGCCCGTCCCCGTCGTCCCCGGCGAGGTCTACGTGGCGTCGTACTTCGCCCCCCGGGGTCGCTACTCCGCCGACTACGACTGGTTCGCCGACACCGGGACGAACCTGGCGCCGCTCCACGCGCCGGCCTCGGCCGTCGTCGGCGGCAACGGCGTGTTCCGCTCCGGCGGCGCCGGCTTCCCGGACCAGAGCTTCCGGTCCACGAACTACTGGGTCGAGCCCGTGCTCCAGGTGCCGCTGCCGGTGGCCGACCTGTCGGTCGCCGCCGCGACCACGACCCTCACCCGGGGGCAGAGCGCGACGACCACGGCGACCGTGTCCAGCGCGGGACCCGAGGAGGCCCCCGGGCCGATCACCCTGACCGTGTCCACGACCGCGGGCGTCACCCCGACGGCGGCCGCGGGGACCGGGTGGGCCTGCGCCATCGCCGGACGGGTGGTCACCTGCGAGACCCCGGGCCCGCTGGCCCCGGGCGCCCAGCTCCCGTCGGTCCAGGTCACCTCCGCCGTGGCCGCCACCGCCGGACCCGACGCCACGGTGACCGCCGCCGTGTCGACGGCGACCAGCGAGGACCCGGACCCGACCGACGACACGGCGACCCGGACCTCGCCGATCGGGGGCCCGTCCACGACGCTCCGCCTCGCCCGCCAGGGCGACACGGCCGTCGACCAGGGCCAGCGGTACCGGGTCCAGGGCTACGTGTTCAACGACGCGACCACGGCCGCACCGGCCGGGTTCCAGATCCGGGCCACGATCCCGGAGGGCTCGACGTTCGTGACGTTCGGGCGGGCCGACTGGACCTGCACGAACGACGCCACGACCGTCACCTGCACCTACGGCAAGCAGCTCGACCCGGGCAAGGACGTGTACGTCGACCTCGACTTCCAGGCCGGCCTCGAGGCCTTCGGGACGATCCCCGTCGACCTCCGCCTCGTCTCCACCCGGTACGACACGACGCCGGGCGACGACGTCGTGTCCTCGACCATCGAGGTCCGGCGCCTCACGACCGACGCCGCCGCCGAGCTCCGCGGGGACGCCGAGTACCAGGCGGGCTCGACGTTCAAGGTCCAGGCCTACGTGGCCAACCTGGGCCCGGACCGCATGGGGGCGGGCAGCACCGTGCGGGTGCCGATCCCGACCGGGACGACCTTCGTCTCCTCCAGCCGGGCGAACTGGAGCTGCTCCAGCGACGGGACCGCGGTCACGTGCACGTTCGCCAACACGATCAACAGCGGTGCCGACGAGCACGTCGACCTGGTCTTCCAGGCCGCACCGGACCGGACCGGGCCGATCACGGTCGACCTGACCGTGACGTCCCCGACGCACGACCCGAACCCGGGCAACGACGCCGTCCAGCGGACCGTCACCCAGAAGCTCTGAGCGCACCCGCCGTCGCACCGACCGGGCCCCGCGCGGGGCCCGGTCAGGTCGCGTCCTCGAGGACCGAGACGAGGTCCCGGAAGAGGTCGCACTTGGAGACCACGGCCGCCGCACCCCGCCGCCGCGCCTCGGACCCGCCCTCGGGGTGGGCGGTGGCCACCACCACGGTGAGCTCGGGGTGGTGACGACGGGCCTCGTCGAGCACGCGCAGGCCCGAGCCCCGTCCGAGGCGGAGGTCGAGGACGGCCGCGTCCGGTCGGGCCGCGCGCAGCAGGCGCACGGCGCTGCGCACGTCGCCTGCCTCGCCCACGACCCGGAAGGTCTCCGTCCCCTCGAGGACGGCCGAGACAAGGAAGCGCACGCTCGGGTCGTCGTCGACGACCACCACCGTGCGGGTCTCCTCCGCTGCCTGCTCGTTCCCGTCGTGGCCCATGGCGCCCCCTGCCCGATCGGAGCCGCACGAGCGGCTCTCCTCCCTACCGGTCTGCTCCCATCGACCCGTTCGTCCACCGGTCCAGTCGCCGGAGACCAACAGCCGGTCAACGTCGCCCGGGACCCGAGCCGACGGGCGTCGCTGTGGTCGGCCGACGGCGACCCGTGCGGCCACCGCCGGGATGTCACGCGACGTGACCGGATCGAGCAGAAGTCCGACGCGCGGTGGCCGACCGGTCGGATGCATGCCCGGAACCGCCCGATTCGGGCGGATTCCTCCGGTCTCGGTCTTTCGCGAGCAACCGGTCGGTCGTACCGTCATCGGTGGGTCACACGATCCGTTCCGATCATCGACGAGCCAGCCAGCAACCTCGGTGAACCAGCCAGCCGATCCGAACCGGTCGACGGCCGCGCCCCTCGGGGCGCAGGCCGGCGACCGGTCCGGCTCCGCACCCCGGCCCCCAGCCAGGCCAGGAAGGCGAATCCCATGTCCAGCCAGCCAGCCACCCCCAGCCCAGCCACCCCCAGCCCGGCCGCCGTCGACCTGTCGGGCGCCTCCGCCGTCGTCACCGGCGGCGCGGGCCTCATCGGCTCCACCATCTGCGACCAGCTCGTCGAGGCGGGCGCATCCCGGATCGTCGTGCTCGACGACCTGACCCGGGGGCGGATCGAGAACCTCGCCACCGCACGGGCGTCGGGCCGGGTCCACCTCGTCGAGGGCGACATCCGCGACGTCGACCTGGTGCGGGACTGCATCGCAGGCGCCGACGTCGTGTTCCACCAGGCCGCGATCCGGATCACCCGGTGCGCCGAGGAGCCCCGCGTCGCCCACGAGGTCCTCGCCACGGGGACCTTCAACGTGATCGAGGCCGCCGTCGAGGCGGGCGTGTCCAAGGTGGTGGCCGCCAGCTCCGCCTCCGTCCTCGGCGCCGCCGACGCGTTCCCGACCACCGAGGACCACCACCCCTACAACAACCGGACCATCTACGGCGCGGCCAAGGCCTACAACGAGGGGCTGCTGCGCTCCTTCCACGAGATGCACGGCCTCGACTACGTCGCGCTCCGCTACTTCAACGTGTACGGCCCGCGCATGGACGTCTTCGGCGTCTACACCGAGGTGCTCGTCCGGTGGATGGAGCGCCTCGAGGAGGGGCTGGCCCCCCTGATCTTCGGTGACGGCACCCAGACGATGGACTTCGTGTTCTCCACCGACATCGCCCGGGCCAACCTGCTCGCCGCCGTCGCCCCGGCCACCGACGTGGTCTGCAACGTCGCCTCCGGCACCGAGACCAGCCTCGCCGGGCTCGCCTCGGCCCTGTGCGACGCCATGGGCGTCCACGTCGCCCCCGAGCACCGCGAGGAGCGCAAGGTCAACCCCGTGCCCCGGCGCCTGGCCGACACGGCGCGGGCCCGGGAGCTCCTCGGCTTCGAGGCCACCGTCGACGTGCCGACCGGCCTGCGCACGCTGGTCGACTGGTGGCGAGCCGAGACCGACCGCGCCGCAGCCACCGGCCAGGCCCCGTCCACCGGTCCGGCCCGGGGCGCGGCGTGAGCGACCCCGGCCCCGACGCCGGGCGCAGCGCCGGCGACCCCAGCGGCCTCGACCGCCACGACTGGCGCGGCGTCGTCGTGATCGCCGCGGCCAACAACTGGGACCAGATCCGCTTCCAGGACCGCCACGTCGCCGAGCGCATCCGCCGGTACGCGCCGGTCCTCTACGTCGATCCGCCCCTGTCGCCGATCGCCGCCCGTCGGATCCCCGAGCTGGCCGACTCCCTGGCCCAGCCCCGCCTGCGCCTCGCCGCCGAGCCCGCCACGGGCCCCGACGGCGAGGTCGTCGGCCACCCGATCGCCCGGCTCACGCCGGTCGTCGGACCGTTCCCCCAGCGCCGCGGGATGTCGGTGGTGACGACTGCGCTCGTGCGACGAGCGATCCGTCGAGCCGTCGGGGTCCTCGGGGGGACGGTCGCCGCCAACATCTGCTCGTCCCCGCTCGTCCCGACCCTCGGGCCCGACCCCACCCCGGGCCCCGTCCGCGTGCCGGCCGTGGCCGGCTTCGGCGGGGAGATCGGCGGGCTGCAGGTCTTCTGGGCCCAGGACGACCTCGTCGCCGGCGCCGAGCTGCTCGGGCAGGACGCCGAGCGGCTCCGCCGGGGCGAGCAGGTCCTGCGGGCCGCCGCCGACGTGATCGTGGCCGCCAACCCCAGCGTCGCCCAGCACTGGCGCGACCAGGGCGAGGCACCGCACCTCATCCCCTTCGGCGTCGACGCCGCCATCTACGAGGGCACCGACGCCGCCCCGCTGCCCGACGACGTCGACCTCCCCGGACCGATCGCCGGCTTCGTCGGCCACCTCGCCGAGCGGATCGACGTCCGACTCCTCGAGGCCGTCGCGGACCGCGGGATCTCCCTCCTGCTCGTCGGACCCCGCCACCCGCGCTTCGAGATCGGGCGCATGGACGCCCTGCTCGCCCGCCCGAACGTTGCCTGGGTCGGCACCAAGGCCTTCGAGGACCTGCCCTCCTACCAGCGGGTCATCGACGTCGGCCTGGTGCCCTACACCCGGTCCGGGTTCAACATCGGGTCGTTCCCGCTCAAGACCATGGAGTACCTCGCCGCCGGCCGGACCGTGGTCGCCACCGACCTGCCCGCCACGCGCTGGCTCGACGCCGGCGACCGGATCGGCATCGCCGACGAGCCGGAGGCCTTCGCCGACCTGGTCGAGGAGCACCTGGCCCGGCCGAGGACCGCCGCCGACGTCGCCGACCGGCGGGCCTTCGCCGCCCGCCACTCCTGGGAGGAGCGCGCCCTCGCCCTCGCCCGGGTCCTCGGCCTGCCCGGCACCGGGCCCGAGTCCACCGGGCCCCCGACCGACGAGCCCGCGACCACCGGAGCGCTCCGATGATCCCCGTCATGAAGCCCTGGCTCGGCGAGGCCGAGGCCGCCGCCGCCGCCGAGGCCGTCGCATCCGGCTGGGTGGCCCAGGGCCCCCGGGTCGCCGCGTTCGAGCGCGCCGTGGCCGCCCGCCTCGACCCCACCCGGCCCGACCCCGACGCCGTCGCGTCCGGCGAGGTCGTGCCCCGGGTCCACGGCGTCGCCGTGTCGTCGTGCACCACCGGCCTCCACCTGGCCCTCCACGCCCTCGGCGTCGGTCCGGGGGACGAGGTCGTCGTGCCCTCGCTGTCGTTCATCGCGACCGCGAACGCCGTGGTCCACGCCGGGGCCACCCCGGTGTTCGCCGACGTCGACCCGGTCACCCAGAACCTCACCGGCAAGAGCATCGAGGCCGTCGTCGGGCCCCGGACCGCGGCCGTGATGGTCGTCCACCAGGCCGGGATCCCCGCTGACCTGGTCGACGTGCGGGCCACGTGCGCCGCCCACGACCTCCCCCTGGTGGAGGACGCGGCCTGCGCCATCGGTTCGACCCACGAGGGCACCACGATCGGCGGCGACGCCGGCCTGGCCGTGTTCTCGTTCCACCCCCGCAAGATCGTGACCACGGGCGAGGGCGGCATGGTCACCACGACCGATCCCGAGCTGGCCGCCCGGCTCCGGATGCTGCGCGAGCACGGCATGAGCGTGTCGGCCGCCGCCCGCCACGCCGCCGAGCACGGAGGCGGCTCCACGCCGGTGCTCGAGGAGTACCTCGAGGTCGCCTTCAACTACCGGATGACCGACATCCAGGCCGCCGTCGGCCTCGAGCAGATCGCGAAGCTCGACGAGATGATCGAGCGGCGCCGCTACCTGGCCTCGCGCTACCGCGAGCTCCTCGCCGACGTGCCCGGGCTCCAGCTGGCCTCGGACCCGCCCTACGGCACGGCGAACTTCCAGTCGTTCTTCGTCGTCCTCCCCGACGACGCCCCCCGCACCCGCAACGAGGTCCTCGCCGGCCTCGCCGAGGCCGGGGTGTCCGCCCGCCGGGGGATCATGGCCGCCCACCTCGAGCCCGCCTACGCCGGGCCCGACGGCCGCCCGACCGTCACGCTGCCCGAGACCGAGCGCCTCACCGAGCGCTCCCTCATCCTGCCGCTGTTCCACACGATGACCCTCGACGACCAGGACCGGGTCGTGGCCGCGCTGCGGAGCCTGCTCCGTGCCTGACCGGCACGCACCGGCCGAGGTCGACCTCCGCGACGGGAGCAGCGTCCCGGTCGTGGTCGTCGGTGCGGGCGGGTTCGGCCGCGAGGTCGTGGCCGCCTGCGCGTCGGGCGCCACGGTCGACGGGCGACCGGCGCAGGTGCTCGGCTTCGTCGACGACGCCGACGACCTCGGCGTCGTCAGCGGCACGCCGGTGCTCGGCGGCGTCGAGCTCGCCCGGGCCGGCGGTCCGCTGGAGGACGTCCGCGTCGTGGTCTCGGTCGGCAACCCCCGCCGCTTCGACGTGCGCCGCCGCATCGTCGCCGCCCTCGGTCGGCGCCGCGCCGACTTCGCGACCGTCGTCCACCCCGGCGCCCACCTGTCGCCCTCGGTCGACCTCGGCGTCGGCACCGTCGTCCTGGCCGGCGTCGTCGGCACCGCCGACGTCACCGTCGGCGACCACGTGGCGATCATGCCGGGCGCCGTGCTCACCCACGACGTCGTGGTCGGCGACCACGCCACGCTCGCCTCGGGGGTGCTCCTCGGCGGCGGCGTCCACGTCCGCGCCGGCGCCTACGTGGGTGCCGGTGCCGTGGTCCGCGAGGGCGTCACCGTCGGCGAGGGCGCCCTCGTCGGCGCCGGGGCCACGGTCCTGCACGACGTCGAGCCCGGCCACGTGGTGGTGGGCTCCCCGGCCCGGGTCCTGCGGACCGTCGGGACCGCGGAGGCGCGGCGATGAAGGTCCTGGTCTTCCCCCACCACCTCGAGCTCGGCGGCAGCCAGACCAACGCGATCGAGCTCGCCGCCGCGGTGCGGGACCGGCACGGACACGACGTCGTCGTGTTCGCCACGCCCGGCCCCGCCGCCCGGCTCGTGGCCGACCGCGGCCTGCGCCTCCTCGAGGCGCCCCGGCCCGAGCACCACCCCTCGCCCCGCATGGCCCTGGCCCTCGACGCCGCGGTGCGGGCCGAGCGGCCCGACGTCCTCCACGCCTGGGACTGGATGCAGGTCCTCGACGCCTACTGCTCGGTCCACCTGCTGCGCCGGACGCCGCTGGTGACCTCGAACATGTCGATGTCGGTGACCCGCTTCCTGCCCCGGACCGTCCCGATCACCTACGGCACGCCGGCCATGGTCGACGACGCCCGGCGCTTCCACGGCGACGACGCCCACCTGCTCGAGCCACCCGTCGACACCGACGCCAACGCCCCGGGCGCGACCGCCGGGGACGCCGCCGCCGACGCGCTCGACGTCGAGGGTCGGGCCGTGCCCGGCGACCACCTCACCGTCGGGATCGTGTCCCGCCTCGTGTCCTGGATGAAGGCCGAGGGCGTGCGCCGGACCATGGACGCGGTCGCCGCCCTCGACGTCGTGACCGACGGCGACGGGCGGGTCCGCCCGCTGCGCCTCGTCGTGGCCGGCGGCGGGACGGCCTTCGACGACCTCGCCGATCACGCCGCCAAGCACAACGCCACGCTCGGTCGGGAGGCGATCGTGCTGACCGGGCCCCTCGTGGACCCCCGACCGGTCTACGACCGCGTCGACGTCGTGGCCGGCATGGGCGGCTCGATCCTGCGGGGGATGGCCTTCGCCAAGCCGTGCATCGTGCTCGGCGAGGAGGGCTTCTCCCAGCCGTTCCGCCCCGACACCGCCGCGCCCTTCCTCCACGAGGGGTTCTTCGGCGTCGGGGGCGGCGACGTCGACTCCCTCGCCGCCCACCTGCGAGCCCTGGCCGGGACGACCGCTGCGGCGCGCGACGAGCTCGGCACCTGGTCCCGCCGCGTGGTGCTCGACCGCTTCTCCCTGCACGCCGGCGCCGACCGGCTCGACGCCCTCTACCGCCACGCCGTCGCCCACCCCCCGCGCCGTGCGACCACGGCGGCCGAGGCGGTGCGCGTCCTGGGCCGCCGGGGCGTCGCCCTGGCCCTGCCCGAGGACGTCAAGCGCCGCCTCCTGCGCGGCGGCGAGCTCCGCCGCTGACGCCGCCCCACCATCCCACCCCATCCGACGACACCAGCCAGCCAGCCACGCCCCAGGAGCATCCCCCGTGCCCACCAGCCACGACCCGATCCCCCTCGTCGACCTCCCCGCCCAGCACGACGAGATCCGTGCCGAGGTCCTCGCCGCGTTCGAGGACACGATGGACCGCGGCGCCTTCGTCGGCGGTCCCGCCGTGGCCACCTTCGAGGCCGCCTACGCCGAGTTCAGCGAGGTCGCCCACTGCGTCGGCGTCTCGAACGGCACCGACGCCCTCGAGGTCGCCCTGCGGGCCATGGGCTTCGGTCCCGGTGACGAGGCCGTCCTGCCCGCCAACACCTTCGTGGCCACGGCCGAGGCCGTCGTCCGCGCCGGGGGGACCCCGGTGCTGGCCGACGTCGACCCCGACACGCTGCTGGTCGACCCCGCCGCGATGCTCGACGCCGTCACGCCCCGCACCAAGGTGCTGATGCCCGTGCACCTCTACGGGCAGATGGCCCCGGTCGAGGCGCTGCTGGAGGCCGGCATCCCGGTGCTGGAGGACGCGGCCCAGTCCCAGGGCGCCCGCCGCCACGGCCGGCGCTCCGGCTCGGTCGGGACGATGGCCGGGACCAGCTTCTACCCGGGCAAGAACCTCGGTGCCTACGGCGACGCCGGCGGCATCACGACCGACGACCCCGACCTCGCGGACTCGGCCCGGGTCATCTCCCAGCACGGGTCCCGCGTCCGCTACGAGCACGAGGTGGTCGGCTTCAACGCCCGCCTCGACGCGCTCCAGGCCATCGTGCTCACCGCCAAGCTGAAGCACCTGGAGAAGTGGAACGCCGCCCGCCGGGACGCCGCCGAGCGCTACGACGGCCTCCTGGCCGACGCCCTCGGCGACCGCGTCGTCGACGGGTCGGTCCGGACCCTGGCCACGGCCGAGGGCAACGACCACGTCTGGCACCTCTACCCGGTGCGCGTCGACCCGGCGATCCGCGACGAGGTGCTCGCCGAGCTCCACGCCGCAGGCATCGGCGCCGGCATCCACTACCCGGTGCCCGTGCACCACCAGGTCGCCTTCGCCGACCTCGTCGCCGGTGCGACGTCGTTCCCGGTGGCCGAGGCGGCCGCCACCCGGATGCTGTCCCTGCCGCTGCACCCGCACCTCACCGTCGAGGAGCAGGAGCGGGTCGTGGCGACCTTCGCGGCCGCGGTCGTCGCCCGCGGCTGAGCCCCTCCGCGTGCCGTGAGCCACGACGGCGACGATCGCCCGCCCGCGGGGAGCGGATCCGGGCAGCTCCGCCCACCGCGGCGCCCGGAGTTGTGGCACCGTCGTGACGTGGACCAGGACGACGGGCCCCCGCTGCGGCCGGTCGGCCGCGCACTGCTCTTCGAGGTCTACACGCAGGCCGAGGAGGCGGTGGTCGTCGACGCCGCCCAGCACCTCGGGCTGCTGGTCGTCCGCGTCCTGGGTGGGCGCACGCCGGTGCTGGTCGAGGTGAACGGCCAGAGCGTCCTGGACGGTGACGGCGAGGTGGCGGAGGTGATGGGCTTCCTCCCGCGGGAGGACCACCCGTCCTGGCCCGCGCTGGTCACCTCCGACACCGGCAGCTGGTGGTCCCACGTCATCGAGGTCCGCTTCGCCAGCGCCGCCACGGCCGAGACCGTCGACTCGATCGCGCAGATGCTGGCCCGCTCCCTGGGGCGGCGCGCAGCCCGGACCGGCCAGGTCCGTGCGCTCGTCCTCGGCCCGGACCAGGACATCGTCCACGAGTCCGTGGTCGGGGCCTTCTGGGCCTACACCCGGGGCGCCTGAGCGCGGATCTCCGAGCCGGCCCCGGGGCTCTCAGACGACGTCGAGTTCGATGACCGCGTCGCCGGACACCGTTCCCGCGGACACGGGGTCGCCGGACCCGGGGTCCTCGGCCCGGCGGGGCACGGCGCGGCGGAGCGCGTCGACCGCGTGCTCGACGAGGACCGGGATCGTCGACAGCAGGATCGACACGTCCAGGGCGAGGGTCCAGTTCTCCACGTAGAAGAGGTCGAGACGCCGGTAGACGGCGAACGACGGGTTGGCGCGGGCCTCGATCTGCCACAGGCCGGTGATCCCGGGGGGCATGTCGAAGCGGGCCCACAGCTCCTCGTCGAACGTCTCGGCCTCCGACGGCAGCGGCGGGCGGGGACCGATGAGGCTCATGTCGCCACGGAGCACGTTCCACAGCTGTGGCAGCTCGTCGACCGACAGCGCCCGGATGATCCGACCGACCGGCGTGACCCGGGGGTCGCGGTGCATCTTGAACAGCGGGCCGGTCCGCTCGTTGTCGGCCTGCAGCTCGGCGAGGCGGGCGTCGGCGTCGACGACCATCGAGCGGAACTTGAGGACGTGGAAGCGGGTCCCGCCGTGGCCGACCCGCTCCTGGCGGTACAGCACCGGGCCCCGGTCCCAGGCCCAGATCGCCAGCGCGGTGAGGGCGAGCACGGGAGCGGCGACCAGGGCCACGGCACTGGTCACGACGACGTCGAACACCCGCTTCGTGGCCAGCATGTGCGGCTTGGCACCGGAGGGCTCCAGGTAGAAGAAGGCCTCGTGGCCGACCGGGGTGGGCACCAGGCGGCCGTTGTCGATGCCGCCGATGCCGGCCGAGACCTGGACGTGCAGGCCCGCGTCGACCAGGGACTTCACGGCGCGGTCGACGCCGCGGGGCGGCAGGCCGGCCGAGGAGACGATGGCACCGGTCGCACCGTGGGCGAGGGCTGCGCCGACGGCGCCGTCGAGCTGGGCGAGCCAGGGGAGGCCGGCCTCGGGATCGTCGTCGTCCGGGCCGCCCCCGACGACGCCGACGACCTCGTAGCCGAGCTCGAGCTGGTCCTGGAGCAGGCCGTGGATGCGCCGGGCTTCGGACGGCACCGCGAGCAGGACGACGCGGCGCAGGTTCCGGCCCTCCTGCCGGCGGCGGCGGAGCCAGCGGCGGAACAGGGTCCGACCGCCGCCGACGCCGATCAGCGATGCGAGCCCGCCGGCGGCTGCGGTGAGCAGCGGCGAGGACAGCGAGTCGAAGCCGAGCACGGCGACGACGGCAGCGGAGGTCACCGAGGCGCGCAGCACGCCGCGCAGCTCCACGACCTGCCAGGTGCAGTTCCGGGCCCGGTACATGCGCGTCCCGGCCAGGGTGGCCAGGACGGCGGCGGCACCCACCGCAGCGAGCAGCGCCCAGCGGTCGCCGCCACCGGGGACGGTGACGGCCAGGAGCCAGGCCACGAGGGCCGCCCCGGCGTCGGTCGCGGCGAGCGTCGCCCTCGTCCGGGCGTGGCCCCGACCGGGCGGCGGGAGCGTGGGGCGCGACGGCGCGGGCGCCGTGCGGTGGCGCGTCGGGCGTCGGGGGACGTCGGCGTGGCCGGCACCGAGGTGCCGGTCGGTCTGCTGGCTGGTCACGGAGTGCTCCGTCTGCCGTCCCTGGCTGGGTGACGGCGTGGCTGGCTGGCTGCGCCCAGTGAACCACGACGATGGGCGCTTCGTCCCCTCTGGACGGACATTTCGGATGCGCACACCTCGACGCGGCGTGCAACCCGTCCCGGATCGCCACGCTGTGCGGCGGGGCGGCCGAGCAACGTGGGCGACGAATCGTCGACGAATCGGCGGCGGGCCGGTTGCGGCCGTGCCGATCAGCCCCAGAACTCGACCGAGACCCACCACCAGCCGGCGGCGTCCCGGACGCAGCCCACGGTGACGTGGGCGAAGCGCTCGCCGAGCAGCTTGTCCCGGTGCCCGGGAGAGCCCATGAAGGCGTCGAAGACCGAGCGGGGGGCGTCGGAGGCGTAGCCAACGTTCTCGCCGACCCGGCCGGCCTCGGGTCGCACGGCGAAGACCTGGGCGGCGTAGTCGGGGTTGTGGGCCAGCTCGCCGGTGCGGGCCATGCGTGCGGCCCAGTCGACGGAGACGTGCTGGATGGCCTCGTCCTCGGCCAGCGGGTGGGTGCCCTGGGCCCGTCGGGCGTCGTTGGCCCAGGCGAGCAGGTCGGACTCGCAGGCCGTGTCCCGACCCTCGGTGCTCGACGCGGACCGGGACGGCGGTGCCTCGGGGGCCGTCGTCGTGGGTGGTGCGGTCGTGGGCGGCGCGGTCGTGGTGGGAGCAGGCGTGGTGGGAGCAGGCGTGGTGGG
>CAZCEZ010000022.1:23303-42645 GCA_964497795.1 uncultured Acidimicrobiaceae bacterium
AGGCGTGGTGGGCGGCGTCGTCGTCGGCGGTGCGGTCGTTGCGGGCGGCACCGCGGTCGGGGCGGTCGTCGGCGGGTTCGTGGTGGTGGTGGTCGGCCCGGCGGCGGTGGTCGGGATCCCGTCCAGGGAGCCCGGCACGGGTCCGCCGAGGGCGGCGCCCCGGACGGCGTCGGTCGTGGCGACGGCCGCCGGCTCCGACCCGCCGTCCCGACCGGTGCGGTCGACGGCGGCGGCCACGCCGATCCCCCCGACGAGGAGGGAGGCGCCGAGGAGGGCGGCGGAGGTGGTGCGGAGGAGGGAGGAGGAGGGGCGCATGGTGGAGGGCGGCAGCACCGGCGCTGCCGTGTCCTCCGGTTCTTCTCCCTCGGCGCCGGATCTCCTACCGAGGCGCCCGCCCCGTGTCGACCGGCCCCGTGTCGACCAGGCCCGTGTCGACCAGCCCGGTCACCGGCCGTCCGGGGTCGACCGCCGGTGCCACCAGTCGCGCACCTCCCCGGCCACGAGGGCCTCGTCGCGCCGGGCGATGCGGCGCAGCGACCCGTCGCCGGCGTGGGCGACGACCCGGTCGGCGTCCGGGGTCGGGGAGGCGGGCGTCTCGATCGCCAGCACCGGGACGGGCAGCGCCCCGACCTGGCGCACGACGAAGTCCCGGTCGGCGGCGCCCACGACCATGGTGGCCCGGGGGTCGTCGACGCCGGGTGGGGGGTCGACGAGGGCGGCGGGCGTGTCCAGGATCCTGCGGCGCACCGCCCGGACCCTCGCGTCGGCCTCGTCGGGTCCCAGCCACGGGCCGCCGAGCCCGTCGACCAGCACCAGTCCGGCGGCCCGGCCCCCGAGGGCGAGCACCCGGGCCGCGGCACCTCCGTGGCCGACGCCGACGACGACCAGCTCGTCGGGTGGGTCGGGGCGCAGCACGTCGAGCGCGACGTAGACGGCGTCGCCCACCTCGTGGTGGCCGCCCACCGGGGGCGGGGTCCCGGCGTGGCCGGGGAGGTCGGGGGCGAGGACCCGGCCGGGCCAGTCGGCGAAGGCCGCCGCCCACGCCGCACCGCCGGGTGCGCCGAGGTCGTGGAGCACCAGGAGGTCGGTCACGGCGGCGACCCGGCGCCGTCGAGGATCCCGAGCCCGGTCAGGAACGCAGCGATGCGGGCCAGCACGTGGTCGGGCTGCTCCACGTGCACGTAGTGCCCGGCGTCGGGCACCGACTCCAGGCGGCCGTCGGGCAGGTGCGCCACCCGGCGGGCGGCCTCCTCGTCGTGGACCTCGGTCCACGCGTCCTCCTCGGAGGACACCAGCACCAGGACCGGGACGTCGACGTGGCGGTACTGGGCCAGGATCGCGTCGAGGGAGAACCCGTCGGGGATCCCGGTGCGGAAGATCGGGTCCCAGGTCCAGACGACACCGCCCTCGACCTCCCGGGTGCCGTGCTCGACGAGGTGGTCCAGGACGCGCCGGGGCAGGCGGACGTTGACCGTGCCCCGCCGCTCGGCCAGCTCGGCCCGGGACGCCCACGGCCGAGGCGGGCGGGCGCGCACCCGGTCGATGGCGTCGAGGGCCTCGGTGGCGGCCCGGACCGGGTCGTCGTCGCCGAACCCGTCGGCCGGGGGACCGAGCCCGTCGAGGTTCACGAGCCACGCGAAGCGCTCGGGCGCGGTGGCCGCCGCGGTCAGGGCCATGCCCCCGCCCATCGAGTGCCCGATGATGCCGACGGGCTCGCCCGGGGTCCGGGCCAGCACCCGGGCCAGCTCGCACAGGTCGATGGCGCTGGCCGACCAGGCCATGCCCGAGCCGAGACGGCCGGACTCGCCGTGCCCTCGCACGTCGATGGCCACCGCGTGGAACCCGAGGCCGACGAGGCGGGGGGCGAAGTCGTCCCACATCCGGCCGTGGTCGAACGCGCCGTGCACCAGGATCACGGGCGGGTCGGTCGGGTCGCCCCAGCACCACGCCCGCAGGCGCGTCCGGTTCACCTCGACGAAGGTCGCCCGGTCGGGCGTCGCGAAGCCGTCCCCCACGGCGGCCATCCTCGCGGTCGGGTCTAGCGCCCGCCAGCGGGTTCCGGGTCGCTCCGCCCGTCGGGCGCCGCCCGGCCCCGGACGCGCACCAGGCCAGGCCGGGGGACCGGTCTGGCCTGGTGTCCTCGATGGTGGTCGGGACCGGCGTCGATCCGGTGACCTACCGCTTTTCAGGCGGTCGCTCTGCCAACTGAGCTACCCGACCAGGGCGTCCGCCCGGCCGACCGAGGCGTGCTCGGCGGCTCGATGGCGGTGTGTGGCGGTCCCGACGGGATTTGAACCCGCGACCTCCGGCTTGACAGGCCGGCGTGCACTCCAAACTGCACCACGGGACCAGGCTTCACTTGTGCACCCCCAACGGGATTCGAACCCGTGTTACCTGCGTGAAAGGCAGGCGTCCTAGGCCGCTGGACGATGGGGGCTCGATCTCCCCGTTGTGGGCTGCGTGACCCTAACAGCCGGGCCAGTGCCGGTCGCAAACCCGAGCGGGGAGTCTCAGCCGCCGTCATCGGGCAGCACCCACTCGGTGCCGTCGGGGGTGTCCCGCACCTCCAGCCCGGTGGCCAGCAGGGCGTCACGGAGCTGGTCGGCGAGCTCGTACTGCTTGGCCTCCCGGGCGCCCACCCGGGCGGCGAGGACGGCCTCGACGTAGGGCTCGACCACCGACCGGGGGTCTCGCGCCCCGACGGCGGCGACCTCGCCGAGGCGGACGACCATCCGGCGCAGCGCGGCCCGGGCCGTGTCGGCCTCGTCGGACTGGAGCGTGTCGGCCGACCAGTCGACGATGGCCTGCTCCAGCTCGAGGATCGCCCCGACGGCGCCGTCGGGGTCGCGGGCCTCCACGGCGGCGTCGAAGGCCGCGGTCAGCCGGGCGACGTCGGCGGTCAGGCCGATCCCGGCGTTCGGCGTGGGGTCGGCCGCCTCCTCGTCGCCCCCGGTCGGCGGGGCGTCGGTGACGGCGGCGCCCTTGCCCGACCCGGGCCGGAGGTCCTCGATGCCCAGGGTCGTGCCGGCCTCGAACACGACGGATGCGCCGTCGGCGCGCACGGTCACCGTGCCGTTGCCCTCGACGGTGGCGGTGCCGGCATCGACGTCGATGACGAGCGCCGTGTGCTCGTCGACGCCGAGCACCCAGGCCCCCTCGGGCAGCTCGGGCTCGAGCGCGGCGAGCCGCCGCTCGCCCAGGTAGCAGAACCGGGTGTCGTGGTTGCCGCCCTCGTTGTTGTCGTAGTGGGGGATGAGGGCCACGTCGAGGCCCACCTCGGCGAGCAGGTCGAGGCCGTCGGCCCAGAACGGGGCCATGCCGACCTTGTAGACCTCGTACACCGGCACCGTGGCCGCACCGGTGGTGAGTGCCGCGGCCGACGCGAAGGTCACCGCGCCGCCGGAGCGGACCTTCTCGGCCAGCAGCTTGGGCAGCGGCGTGCCCTCCCACTGGGCCAGCGCGTAGGTGGGGGAGCCGGGGCCGGCGAAGACGTAGTCGGCGTCGGCGATCGCGGCGAGCGCCCGCTCCCTCACGACGGTGTCGTCCCCGGCCGACCGCCACCTCGCCACCTCGATGGGGTGGCCGACGGAGACCCGGAAGAACTCCTGGGCCCGGGCCGAGATGTCGTCGGCGTTCTCCTGGAAGCCGTACGGGGTGTCGAGCAGCACGGCCGACCCGGGACGGGTCGCGCCGACCCGCTCCATGAGGTGGCGGTGGACCTTGATCATCGTCGGCGCGGTCTCGCCGGATCCCATGATGGTCAGCAGTCGGGGCATGTCGGTCTCGCCTCGGGCGTGTCGGGGGCGGGTGTCGGGGGGTGCGGGGTCAGCGGCCGGTCGCCCGTGCGGCGAGGTCCCGCAGGTGGCGGGCGACCAGGGCGGGGTGCTGGGCGTGCAGGTCGTGGTGGCCGGTGATCCACTCGACGGTCACGTCGGACAACCGGGCCTGCGCCTCGGACATTCCGCGCGCCTTGGACTCCCGCCACCCGGCGTCGGCCGCGGGGTCCTCGGCGGTCAGGAACAGGACGGGCTCGGCGACGAGCGGCCACCGCTCGGACGGGACGTGCTCCCAGAGCCCGCGCAGGACCCGGAGGTGGCGCTCCCGGGTGAGCCAGGGGGCGACGGTGCCGTCGTCGCGGACCTCGAAGCAGGCCAGGGTCCCGGCGATCCCGGACTCGGGCCAGTCCGGGTGCGAGGACCGGATCATCGCCTCCAGGTCGGCGGCCGGGGTGCCGGCGATGGGCGGCGGCGCGAGGGCCTCGGCGCAGTCGTCCCAGTCGGGGAACTGCCGGGCCAGGTGGATGGCGCCGCCGTCGACGCAGCAGATCGCCGCGGTCCGGCCCGGGAAGCGGGCGGCCAGCTCGACGACGACGTTGCCGCCCCACGACTGGCCGGCCACGACCGGTGGCGTCGGCCCCCACGACCCGGCGAGGACGTCGAGCAGGGCGGCGAGGTCGTCGGTGACCGCCGCCATGTCGTAGCCGCCTGCCGGGTCGGGGTCGGGGTCGGGGTCGTCGGGCGCGGAGGAGCGGCCGTGGCCCCGCTGGTCGAGGGCGGCGACGGGGTGGCCGGCGGCGACGAGCTCGGCGGCGACGCCGTCCCACAGCCGGGCGTTCGACGCCAGCCCGTGGACCAGCAGCACCGGTGCGCCCGTCGCCTCGGACGGCTCGAAGCGGCGCACGTGCAGGGCGACCTCGCCGACCTCGACGTGGTCGACGTGGTCCGGCCGGCGGGGCACGCCCTCCGGGTCGACGGGTCGGAGCCGGCTCACGACCCGGCCCGGATCCGGTCGCACAGGGCGGCGAACGCGACCGAGGCGGCGGGCGGTCGCCGGCTCTCGGCCTGACCCCGGACGACGGCGCAGAAGTGGTCGACCATGCCGCGGTAGGCGTTCCCGCCGAGTCCCTCCAAGCGCTCCGCGGGACCGTCGCGGCGCTGCACCACGAGCACGTCGTCGGACTCGTCCGCGGTGAAGCAGTGCTCGACGCGGACCCGCCCCTGCGTGCCGGTCACCTCCAGCACCTGGAGCTCCGGCGCGTCGAAGGAGCACTCGAAGGTCCCGACCAGCCCCGACGGGAACCGGACCATGCCCGTCGTCGACGCGTCGACCCCGGCTCCGCCGTCACCCGTGCGCACCTGGTGGGTGGTGACGACCTCGGGCACCGGCTCCCCCGTGGCGGCGGCCAGCTCGAAGACGGGCGTGAGCGCGTAGACCCCGACGTCGGCCAGGGCGCCGCCGCCCAGCTCGGGGTCCCACCGGTGGTCGGTGGGGACCTCGTGGGGGAAGCAGAACGCGGACCTGATCGAGGTGAGCCGACCGAGCCGACCGGAGGCGACCAGGTCGACGAGGGCCACGGTGCGGGGGTGGTAGGGCGTCATGTACGCCTCGAGCAGGACCACGCCGGCCGCCTCGCAGGCGTCGGCCATGGCCCGGGCGTCGGTCGCGGTCAGGGCCAGGGGCTTCTCGCACAGCACGTGCTTGCCCGCCGCCGCGCACGCCTCGACCCAGCGACGGTGCAGGCCGTTGGGGAGGGGGACGTAGACCGCCTCGACGTCGGGGTGCTCGACCACCGACGCGTAGTCCTCGCCCGCGGCCCGTGACGCGGTGGCCACGACCTCGGCCCGCGGCGAGGCCTCGAGCGCGGGGACCACGGCGGCACGGGCGACCATGGACGTGGGAGCGAGGACGCCGACGCGGACCGGGTCGGCACCGGCCGCAGCCGCATCGGGCGCCGTCGCCGGGCGGAAGGTCCGGATCTGGCCGGTCACGAGCGGCGGCTCCCCGGGGCTCAGACCGAGAAGTCGAGGTCGAGGGTGGTGCCGCCCTCGTCGCCCGAGCGCTGGGCGGCCTCCAGGACCCGGATCACCTTGCGGACGTCGTGGGGGTCGACCTCGAGGGGCTCGTCGAGCAGCAGGTGGTCGGCGACGTTGCGGTGGAAGGGCCAGGGGTCCGACGGCAGCGGCGGGAGCGTGGTCTCGGTGAGGCCGTAGCCCCGCTCGTAGCGGCCGAGGGTGAGGTCGACGGGGGCCTCGGCGTGGTGCGACTCGAAGCGCTGGTAGCCCAGGCCGTGCTCGACGTGCTCGACCACGAAGGGCCGGTAGTGGCCGGCCACGGTGCCCTCGGTGCCCTGCACGAAGAACTTCGGCGGGCGGATGGCGGCCACGTCGGACTGGAAGAACTGCGCCTCCCGACCGTCCTCCCAGGCGAGGCGGACCCGGACCTGGTCGTCGTTGGTGATGTCGTGCCACACCCGCTTGTGGCGGGTGGTGGTCACCGTGGCCGGCTCGTCGCCCATGAGCAGCAGGATCCAGTCGAGGTGGTGCGAGCCCCAGTCGTAGATCGCGCCGCCCGACACCGACACCTCGGAGTGCCAGGCGCGGCACGGGTGCTCGAAGCCGCCGACGAAGGTCTCGACGTTGAACACGTCGCCGAGCATCCCGGCGTCCACGGCCCGGCGCAGGGCGCGGAAGTCGGCGTCCCAGCGGCGGTTCTGGTGCACGGTCAGCATGAGGCCGTTCGCCGCCGACAGCGCGAGGAGCCGGTCGGCCTCGTCGGTGGTGATGCACAGCGGCTTCTCGACCGCCACGTGGCGCCCGGCCTCGAGGCAGGCGCCGGCGATCGACGCGTGGGTGGAGGGCGGGGTCGCGACCACGACGAGGTCGACGCCGTCGTCGGTGAGGAGGGCGTCGAGGTCGTCGTAGGCCGTGATGCCCGGGAAGTGCTCCTCGGCGGCCTTGCGGCGCTCCGGCGAGGTGTCGAGCGCGGCCACGAAGGAGAGGCCGTCGGTCTCGGTCGCCGCGGTGCCGTGGAGGGTGCCCATGCCGCCGTAGGGGCCGTAGCCGACCACGGCCACGCCGAGGTCCCGGTCGCGCGTCGGGGTGGGGCGGCGCAGCGAGCGGCCGAGCACGCGGGCCAGCTCGCCCGTCGCCGTGGCCTCGGGGCCGAAGCCGCTCGTCACGACCCGCCCCGACCCGACCCGTCGCTCGACGACGGCGGGGCGGTGGGCGAAGCGGATGCTCGAGGTGAGCACGGGCGTCACGTCGGCCACGGCCTCGAGCCACGTGAAGGAGCCGGCGACCGGGAACTCGCCGACGGTGCGGGCCACGACCACGGGATCGGCGCTGCCGTCGGCGACCGTGGCGAACACCTCGCCGCCGGGGACGACCTCGCCGGCCCGGACGCCGCACAGGCCCACCCACGACTCGCCCGTGGGGGCGCCGAGCACGAGCAGGGTCGCACCGCCCTCGACGATCCCGCGGAGGCGGCCGAGCCGCTCGGCGGGGAGCGGACCGGGGTCGCCGAGCACGAGCACGGCCTCGGGCGAGGCGTCGAGGTCGACGGGCTCGGCGCCGGGGACGAGGCGGCCGAGCACGACCTCGGGATCGTCGTCCTGGCCGACGGGCGGAGCGGATCGGTCGTGGACGATCGTGACGCGCATCCCGAGCAGGGTAGGGGGACCGCGGCCCGGTCCGACGCGGGACCCCCGTCCGGGTGGCGGGGATCGCTCCCGTCACGCACGGTGGTAGACCCGAGGTACGTGGGGTGAGCGCGCCCCGCCCCGACCTGCGCACCCGCTTGCCCCACACCGACCCCCGAGCCGATGCCGAGGTCCGGGACGCCCTCGCCCGGCGGGCCTCCCGGTACGCACCCCGAGCCGAGGGCGCGCCCCCGCTGGGTGCCGCCCCCGGCGGCCGGAGGCGAGCGTGAGCCGCTCGACGGTGCGGGGCACCGGGGCCGGGCGGGTCGCACGCCTCGGCGCCGCCGCGGCGCTGGGCTACGCGGCCGGGCTCGTGCCGTCGGCCCAGCTCGCGGCGCGGGCGGCAGGGGCCGGTGACATCTCGCGGCTCGGCACGGGCAACCCCGGGGCCGCCAACGCCATCGCCACCATCGGCCCGGGCTGGGGCTACGCCGTCCTGGCCGCCGACATCGTGAAGGCCGCGGCGGCCTCGACGGCCGGTCGGCGGATCGCCGGGGACCTCGGGTCCCACGTCGGTGCGGTCGCCTCGGTGGCCGGCCACTGCTACCCGGCGACCCGGGGCTTCGCGGGCGGCAAGGGCGTGGCGTGCAGCGTCGGCCAGTGCGCCACCACCTTCCCCGCCTACGTCCTGCCCGACCTGGCCCTCGCCGGCCTGACCGGTGCCCTCCCGTGGTGGAAGGCGCGGGCCCACACGGCCACCGTGGTCTCGACCGTGGCCTGGACCGGGGCCGCCACCCTGTGGTGGCGACGGGGCTGGCCCAACCTGTGGGGCCCGCCCCCGACCGCGGCGCTCCCGCTGGCCGCCGCTGCGACCAGCGCGATGATCCTCCAGCGGTTCGGGGCCGACCGCGCCCGCGTCGCCGCCGTCCTCGCCGAGCGCGACGCCCCGCCACCCGACGCCCAGCCAGCCGACACCCAGCCAGTCGACCCAGCGCACCCGGAGCCGCCGACGTGACCGACGACCGCACCACTCGCATCGGGGTCGTCACCGACTCCAACAGCCAGCTGCCCCCCGAGGTGGCGGCGCGCCACGGCATCGAGGTCGTCCCGCTCACCGTGACCGTCGACGGCGTGGCCCACCTCGAGGGCGTCGAGCTCGACGCCGACGAGTTCTTCGCCGCGTGGGCGGCCGGCGCGACCCCGGAGGTGTCGACGGCCGCCCCGTCACCCGGGCTGTTCGTGCAGGCCTACGAGCGCCTGGCCGAGGCCGGTGCCGAGGAGATCCTGTCGATCCACATCGGGGCCGAGGTGTCCGGCACGCTCAACGCCGCCGCCCTCGCCGTGGGCGCCTCGCCGGTGCCCGTCCGCCTCGTCGACACCGGCACGGCGTCCTTCGGCGTGGCGTGCTGCGTCCTCGAGGCCGTCGACGCCCTGGCGCGCGGTGCGTCGGCCGAGGAGGCCGCCGCCGTCGCCGAGCGCGTCGGGCCCACCGTGGACAACGTGTTCGTCGTCGGTGCCCTCGACATCGTCGCCGCCGGCGGTCGGCTGGCGGCGGGGACCGAGGCCGGCGACGGGATCCCGGTCCTGTCCCTGGTCGAGGGTCGCATCGCCCGGGTCGGCGAGGTGGCCGACGTGGCCGACGCGGTGGAGGCGATGGCCGGTCACGTGCTGCGCCCCGAGGTGCTCGACGCCCTGCCCGCGGGCACGGGCCTGCGTGCCTCGGTCGGGATCGCCGACGTCGGCGCCCGGCCGCTGGCCGACGCCCTCGCCGAGCGGCTGGAGGCGGCCGACGAGGTCGTCGAGGTGCTGTCCTACCGGGTCGGCCCGAGCGTGGGCGTGCACACGGGGCCGGGCACGGCCGGCTGCTTCGTCTGGCCGGCCACCGCCTGAGGGCGGTCCCCGGGGTTCAGCCCAGGTCGTCGGCGAGGGCGTCGACGACCATCGAGAGCAGCGCGCCCAGGTAGTGGTACACGGCCCAGGCGGGCGCCTCCGGGTCCTCGGGGTCGAGGTCGCCGGGGTCGTCGTCCTCGTCGACGTCGAGGCGCGTGCCGAGCACGAGGCGCAGGTCGTTGAGCCCGCGCAGCCACGCGGAGAGGGTCTCCTCGTCGACCTCGGTGCCCGAGCCGGCCACGGCCAGGGTCTCCTCGAGCAGGTCGAGCGAGGCGAACCGGCGCTCGAGGAGCTCGTCCCGGACGAGGGCGTGGTAGCCGGCGTCGCGCTCGGGGTCGTCGGCGTAGGCGGTCGGGAACAGGCGGCGGAGCGAGGGGTCGTCGGTGACGAGCAGCTCGCGCAGCTGGGGGACGAGGTGGGTGAGCAGGTCGCGCTCCTCCTCGGGGAGCGTGAGCACGTACCGGCCCGGTCCGGTCCGCTTGACCCGGCGACGGGGGAACAGCCCCACGGCTACTGCTGCTCCATGGTCGCCCACAGGCCGTGCTCGTGGAGCCGGAACACGTCGAGCTCCACCTTCTCCCTCGACCCGGTCGACACGGCGGCCCGGCCCTTCTCGTGGACGTCGAGCATCAGCGCGTCCGCCTTGGCCTGGGAGTAGCCGAACAGCTTGCGGAACACGTAGGAGACGTAGGACATGAGGTTGATCGGGTCGTTCCAGACGATCGCGACCCACGGGGTGTCGGTGTCGACCTCGTCCTCCAGGCCGAGGTCGGGGTCGACCACCTCGGCGGGCGCCGGAGCCCCCGCCGCGGGCGTCATCCGCCACCCCCGGCGCCCACCGGCACGGCGTCGGTCGGATCGACCGGGTCGTCGGCGCCGAGGGGCGCCGGCGAGTCGGTGGGGACGATCGCCTGGCAGCGGAGCGCGACGCCGATCGCCGCCCCGAGGACGAGCATCGAGCCGGCCACGTGGGCCAGCACCATCCCCTCGGGCACGCCGGTGAAGTACTGGAGGTACCCCAGCGCCCCCTGGCCGACCTCGATCACCACGAGGGCCTCGAGCGCGCCGAGGAGGCGGCGGTCGGCGCCGGTGCGGCGGGCCAGGACCAGGCACCAGACCGTGGTGGCGACCAGGGTCCAGACGATCAGGGAGTGCACGCGGCTCACCGAGGTGAGGGCGAGGTCGAGCCGCTCGACGTCGGCGTCGCCGCCGTGGGGGCCGGCCGCGGTCACGACGGTGCCGGAGAACAGCACGGCCGAGGACAGCACGACCAGGCCGCGGGCCAGGTTCCGGACCTGCGGGGTGGCCGCCGGACGCCGCTCGACCCGGCCGCCCGGCCCGTCGGGCTCGCCGGCACGGTGGTGGAGCACCACGGCGCAGCCGACCAGGACGGCGGACAGGAGGTAGTGGCCCATCACGAAGGGCGGCGACAGGTGGAACAGCACGGTCAGGCCGCCGAGGACGATCTGGCCGATCACGCCCGCCACGAGCGCCAGCGACCACCGCGTCAGGTCGCGGCGACGGGGTCGGCGCAGGAGCGACCCGGCCACGGCCAGGATCACGGCGACCGACACCAGCCCGGTGATGAGGCGGTTGACGAACTCGATCATGGCGTGGCTGGAGGTGGCGTCCCGCGGGGCCAGGCTCCCGGGCTCGCACTGGGGCCACGTGGGGCAGCCCAGGCCCGAGCCGGTCAGGCGGACGGCGGCCCCGGTGACCACGATGAAGCCGAGCGCGAGCAGGGCGAACAGCGTGATGCGCCGGTAGGCGGCGGGCGAGATGCCACGGGCGAGGAGGCGGGGTCGGGCCACGTCACCAGCGTCGCGTGCGGCGGGGCCCGTCGGCCAGCCGTCGACGGCGTGGTCCCGGCGCCCTCCCGGGGCCCCGTGCCTTGGTCCCGTGGGCGGGGGGCGACGTAGGCTCGGCCCGTCATGCTCGTGGCCTCGACCCCCTCGCTCGGCTCGCGGGTCCGCTCCACGGTCGGTGCCTACGTGGCGCTGACCAAGCCGCGGATCATCGAGCTCCTGCTCGTCACCACCGTGCCGACGCAGATCGTCGCCGAGCGTGGGCTGCCCTCGCTCTGGCTGGTCGTGACCACCGTGGTCGGCGGGACCCTCGCCGCCGGTGGTGCGAACGCGATCAACATGTACGTGGACCGGGACATCGACCGCCTGATGAAGCGGACCGAGAACCGGCCGCTGGTCACGGGGGCCATCGAGCCGCGGAACGCCCTCGTCTTCGCCGTGGCCCTCGAGGTCGCCGCCTTCGCCCTCCTGTGGGGCGCGGTCAACCTGCTGTCGGCCGTCCTGGCCGTGTCGGCCTGCCTCTTCTACGTCTTCGTCTACACGCTGTGGCTGAAGCGGACCTCGACCCGCAACATCGTCATCGGCGGCGCCGCCGGGGCCGTGCCGGTGCTGATCGGCTGGTCCAGCGTCACGAACTCCCTCGACTGGGCCCCGGTGATCCTCTTCGCGGTCATCTTCTACTGGACCCCGCCCCACTTCTGGGCCCTGGCCATCCGGTACCGGGACGACTACGCCGCCGCCGACGTGCCGATGCTGCCCGTCGTGGCCGACCACCGCACCACCTGCCGCCGCATCGTCGGCTACACGGTGCTGCTGTGGGCCCTGACCCTGCTCTTCGCCCCCGTCGCCGAGATGGGGCTCATCTACCTGGTCGCGGCCGTCGCCCTCGGCGGCGTGTTCACGTACCAGGCGGTGCGCCTCTTCGTCGATCCGACGCCTGCCCGCGCCATGCGCCTGTTCGGGTGGTCCATCACGTACGTGACCCTCCTGTTCGGTGCCATGGCGGTGGACCAGCTCGTCCGGACCGGCGTCTGACGCGGTCCCGTCCCCGGACGGGCCCGTGGCGGAGTCGATGACGGGGTGCAACCCCTGCACCACCCCACCTCGTCGCGGTTTCGTGCCCTCCGACGAGGGTTGGGTACTGTCCGCTCCGGCCCGGGCTCGCCCGGGCCGCCGACCGATCCGGATCCTGTTCCGGACCACGGGCGACCGTCGGTCCGGCCGGAGGAGAAGCCCGCTGCGATGACCGTGACCGAAACCGAAGCGCCAGCCGAGGCGGAGACCCCCGCACCGGCCCTCGCACCGCCCCCGCCGGCCACCGGCCTCGCCGCCGTCCTGGGCTCCGGGGACCACAAGGTGGTCGGGCGACTGTGGATCTTCACCTCCTTCGCCTACCTGCTGGTGGCGGGGGTGACCGGCGCCCTCGTCGGCGTCGAGAAGGTCGACGTGAGCGGCCTCGACGTCCTCGACGTCGACGTGTTCGCCCAGACCTACAGCCTCCACGCCGTGGCGGGGACCTTCCTGTTCCTCCTGCCGCTCCTGCTCGGCCTGGCCACCTACCTGGTGCCCCTCCAGGTCGGCTCGTCCTCGGTGGCCTTCCCCCGGGCCGCGGCCGCCGCCTACTGGACCTACCTGGTCGCCGGCGGCGTCGTGATCGCCTCCTACGTGGCCGACGGCGGCCCCTTCGGCGGTGACGACGAGGCCGTCGAGCTGTTCCTCGCGTCCTTCGCCGCCGTGCTCGTGGCGCTGAGCCTGGCCGCCGTCTGCGTGGCCACGACGGGCATCGCCCTGCGGGCGCCGAAGATGGGCCTCCACCGGGTGCCGCTGTTCACGTGGTCCTCGGTGATCACCGCCGCCGTCGTGCTGCTCACCCTCCCCGTGCTCGCCGCCCTGATGGTCCTCGTCTACGTCGACCACCGGTACGGCCAGACCTTCCTCGGTGGCACCGAGCAGGTCTTCGCCCGCATCGCGTGGGCCTGGGGCCAGCCCAGCGTCTACCTGTTCGCCATCCCCGTCCTCGGCGTGGTCGGCGACGTCGTCCCGGTCGCCGCACAGACCCGGCTCACCCTGCACCGGGTCGCCATGGGCTGCATCGGCGCCTTCGGGGCCTTCGCCGTCGGCGCCTGGGCCATGCCGGGCTTCACGCCCCGCAACGCGGCCGCCATCCCGCTCGACTACGTCGGCGAGGCGCCGTTCTACGCCTTCTCGTTCCTGGTGATCCTGCCGGTGCTGGCCTTCACGGGCCTGCTCGCCGACACGCTCCGCCGGGGCAAGGTCCGCCTGATCAGCCCGCTGCTGTGGGGCCTGTCGGCCCTGATCATGCTGCTGGCCGGTGCGGGCAACGGCATGCTCGTGGCCCTCGAGCCCCTCGAGCTGGTCGGGTCGAGCGCCCAGGCCGCCCAGGTCCACTACGTCCTCGGCGCCGCCCTCCTCGGCCTCTTCGCCGCCCTCGCCTGGTGGAGCCCCAAGCTCTTCGGGCGCAGCGTCCCCGAGGTCCCGTCGAAGGGCCTGGCCGTGCTCGGCCTGCTCGCCACCGTCGGGCTGTGCCTGCCCGACCTGGTCGCCGGCTTCCTCGACCAGCGCTGGCGCCTCGGCGGTGCCGCCGACGACGTCTCCGCCATCGAGGCGCTGAACGTCGCCTCCCTCGGCGGCGGCCTCCTGCTCGTGCTCGTCGCCGTGGCCTTCGTCGGGCTGGTGGCCAAGACCGCCGCCTCGCAGTCCGACGCCGGCAGCGACCCGTGGAGCGGCCACACGCTCGAGTGGGCCACCACGTCACCCCCGCCCGTCGGGAACTTCGACGAGCTGCCCGCCGTGACGTCCGAGGCCCCCCTGTACGACGCCCGCCACAACGCCGAGGAGTCGTGATGGCGACCCCCACCGCTACCGCCCCCTCCCCGGAGATGGTCCGCCTCGGGCTCGGGGAGATCCCCGACGCCGCCGAGCGCCGACCCCGGGTCCTGCTGATCGGCACGTCGCTGGCCGCCATGGCCTCCGTGGCCGCCTTCGCCGTGCTCTTCGGCGCCTACTTCTCGGTCCGCGCCGACGTGCTGGCCCTCGGCCGCACCTGGCTCCCGGGCAGCAGCGAGATCCCGCTCTCGCCCGGGAACATGTCGATGATCACCCTCGGCATGTCCATCGTGACCATGCAGTGGGCCGTCCACGCCGGCGGCAACCGCGACCGCGGCCACAGCTACCAGGCGCTGGCCCTCACGATCCTGCTGGGCATCGCCCACGTGGTGCAGATGGGCTACCTGTTCACGCAGTGGTCGCTGCCCCTCAACGGCGAGACCACCTTCCAGGCCGTGCTGCTCTACACGATCATGGGCGGGCACCTGGCCATGGTCGCCGGCGCCCTGATCTTCATCGCCCTCATGCTCGTCCGCAGCCTCGGTGGCCAGCTCACCGGCCGCGACGTCGAGGGCCTGTCCGCCGCCGCCCTGTACTGGTACGTGACCATCGCGATCTTCACGGTCATCTGGTACGGCATCCTCATCACGAAGTAGGCGCACCGATGATCACCACCGGATCGAAGTTCTTCTACGGCCTCGGCACGCTGCTCCTCGTGGCCGCCGTGGTCTACGGCTACGCCACCGGCGGCGGCGAGGTCGGCCCGCTCAGCGTGGGCTACAAGGGCGCCGTCGGCGACCACCTCGGCTATGGCGTCCTCCTCGTCCTGTCCGCGGCGAGCCTGTTCATGGGCTTCTGCACGACGGCGTTCCGCGACGCCGACCCCGAGGCCGGGGCCGAGCTCCTCGGCGCCGAGACGCCCTCGCAGGTCCCGACCCCGGGCACCTCCTGGTGGCCCGTCGTCGGCGCCTTCGGCGTCGGGCTCACCGTCGTGGGCGTCGTGCTCAACAACGTCTTCTTCGTGGCCGGCCTCATCGCCCTCGGCGCCGTGGCGCTCGAGTGGACGATCCAGGCCTGGTCGGACCGGGCCACCGGCGACCCCGCCGTGAACCGGGAGATCCGCAACCGGATCATGCTGCCGATCGAGGTGCCGGTCGCCGGTGCGCTGGCGATCGCCGTGGTGGTCGTGGGCTACAGCCGGGTGTTCCTGGCCGTCTCCAAGCTCGGCGCCGTGTGGGTCGCCCTCGCCGTCGCCGCCACGATCTTCATCGTGGCCACGGTCCTGTCCACCCGGCCCCAGGTCCGGTCCGACGTGGTGGCTGCCTTGCTCGCGGTCGGTGCGGTTGCAACGATCGGTCTCGGCATCTTCGGCGCAGTCGCCGGGGAGCGAGACTTCGAAGTGCACCACGGAGAAGAAGAGGAAGAGCACTCTGAGGAGGAGGACGGGAGCGCCGACGAAGACGGCGCCCTGGTCCTCGAGGAGAGCGAGTAGATGACGACCCCCACCCCCACCCCCCGCACCGGTCGCAGCCGCCGGCTCCTCGGCCTGCTGCTGGCCGCCGGGCTGCTGCTCGCCGGCTGCGCCTCGAACGCCCAGCAGACGACGCTCGAGCCCCAGGGCCCCGCCGCCCAGAGCATCGACGACCTGTGGAACCTGACGCTCGCGATCGCCGTGATCGTGTTCGTCCTCGTCGAGGTCGGCGTCCTGTACGTCGTGTGGCGCTTCCGGACCCGCAAGGACGACGACCTCGAGGATCCGGCCGAGTTCCCCGAGCAGGTGCACGGCAACACCAAGCTCGAGATCGGCTGGACCATGCTCCCCGCCGTGATCCTGGCCTTCCTGGCCGTGTTCACGGTCAGCACCATCCTCGACCTGGCCGAGGAGCCCGACGACGCGCTGAGCGTCCGGGTCGTCGGCCAGCAGTGGTGGTGGTCCTACGACTACGACATGGACG
Source organism: uncultured Acidimicrobiaceae bacterium (assembly GCA_964497795.1). Lineage (GTDB taxonomy): Bacteria > Actinomycetota > Acidimicrobiia > Acidimicrobiales > Salinilacustritrichaceae > Salinilacustrithrix. Next base: position 39,218 of record CAZCEZ010000022.1, read on the forward strand.
GCGACGGCGTCTACGCCGACGACGACGTGAACCAGCCCGGCGTCGAGCACCCCGAGGAGTACGAGACCGACATCGAGACGGCGTCGGACCTCTACATCCCCGTCGGCGTGCCGGTGTACCTGGACATCCAGTCCCGCGACGTCATCCACTCCTTCTGGATCCCCGCCCTGAACGGCAAGAAGGACGCCGTCCCGGGCCGGACCCACCACCTCACGCTCGAGGCCGACGAGCCCGGCACGTACGTGGGCCAGTGCACCGAGTACTGCGGCCTGTCCCACGCCTACATGCGCATGAACGTCGTCGCCCTCCCGATGGAGGAGTGGGAGGCCTGGGTCGCCAACCAGATGGAGGAGGCGAACGAGCCGACCACGGCCGCCGAGCAGGCTGGCCAGGAGCTCTTCGTCAACCGCTGCGCCTCCTGCCACCTCGTCGAGGGCGTCAACACCGACACCTACGAGGGTGCCGCCCAGGTGTCGGGTGCCGCCCCGAACCTCACCCACTTCGCCGCCCGAGCCAACTACGCCGGCGCCATCTTCCAGCTCTGGGAGGACCAGGACGGGGACGGCGTCGTCGAGTTCGACGAGATCGGGGTCGAGCTGGACCGCAACCAGCTCGAGGCCTGGCTCCGGAACTCCCCGGCGGAGAAGCCGCTCTACCCCCAGGGCAACCGCGGCATGCCCGCCCTCGGCCTGTCCGAGGGTGAGATCGACGACCTCGTCGCCTACCTGATCAGCCTCGACTAGGAGCCCCACGCATGGCCATCGTCGAACGTCCCAGCTCCGAACCCCTCGCCATCGGCGCAGGGGAGCGGAAGGCCACCAAGGACGACGCCCTCGGCGTCTTCCAGCGACCCTCCGAGAAGGGCGGGTGGCGAGACTGGCTCTTCACCGTCGATCACAAGAAGATCGGCATCATGTACGGCGCTGCCGCGCTGTTCTTCTTCATCATCGGCGGCGTCGAGGCGCTCATCATCCGGACGCAGCTCGCGGCGCCGGACCAGGAGCTCATCTCCGCCGACCTCTACAACCAGCTGTTCACCATGCACGGCGTGACCATGGTCTTCTTCGTGGTCATCCCGATCGGTGCAGCCTTCATGAACTACCTGATGCCGCTGCAGATCGGCGCCCGTGACGTCGCCTTCCCGCGGCTGAACGCCCTGTCGTTCTGGCTGTTCATCTTCGGCGGTCTGTTCTTCAACAGCTCGTGGTTCCTCGGCGGCGGCGCCGACGGCGGCTGGTTCGCCTACGCCCCGAACACCTCGGTGGTGTTCAGCCCGAGCCACGGCATGGACTACTACGCCATCGGCCTGCAGATCGCCGGCATCGCCTCGCTCGTCGGCGCCGTGAACCTGATCGTCACGGTGCTGAACCTCCGGGCGCCCGGCATGACGCTCATGAAGATGCCGGTGTTCACGTGGATGGCGCTCGTCGTGCAGTTCCTGCTGCTCTTCGCCCTGCCGGTCATCTCGGTGGCCCTGTTCCTGCTCACCTTCGACCGCATCTTCGACGCCAACTTCTTCAACGTGGCCGAGGGCGCCGATCCGCTGCTGTGGGAGCACCTCTTCTGGATCTTCGGTCACCCCGAGGTGTACATCCTGATCCTCCCGGCCTTCGGCATCGTGTCCGAGATCCTGCCGGTGTTCTCCCGCAAGCCGATCTTCGGCTACGAGTTCATCGTCTTCTCCGGCGCCGCCATCGGCTTCATGGGCTGGGGCGTGTGGGCCCACCACATGTTCGCCTCCGGCCTCGGGCCGATCTCCGTGGCCGCCTTCTCGGTCTCGACGATGTTCATCGCCGTGCCGACGGGCGTGAAGATCCTGAACTGGATCGCCACGATGTGGGGCGGAAAGCTCCGCTTCACGGCACCGATGCTGTTCTCGATCGGCCTGGTCACGATGTTCACCATCGGCGGCCTGTCGGGCGTGTCCCACGCCATCGCCCCCGCCGACACCCAGCAGACCGACACGTACTACATCGTCGCCCACTTCCACTACGTGCTCTTCGGCGGCGCGCTGTTCGGCTTCTTCGCCGGCTTCTACTTCTGGTGGCCGAAGGCCTTCGGCTACATGCTCCGCGAGAGCATCGGCAAGTTCCACTTCTGGTTCATGCTGGTCGGCTTCAACCTGACCTTCGGCCCGATGCACATCATCGGCCTCCAGGGCATGCCGCGACGGACCCACACCTACTTCGACGGCTACGGCTTCAACCTCTGGAACCTGGTCGCCACCGTGGGCTCGTTCATGATCGCCATCTCGCTGCTCGTGTTCTTCGCCAACATCTGGCTGAGCTGGCGTGACGCCCGCAAGCCGGACGCGGTGAAGCCCGGTCCGGACCCGTGGGACGCCCGCACCCTCGAGTGGATGACGGCGTCGCCGGTCCCGACCCACAACTTCGACCACACGCCCGTCGTGACGCACCGCGACGAGTTCTGGCACCGCAAGTACGGCGAGACCGAGGACGGCCGCGTGGCCCGCATCGCCACCGCCGAGCAGGTCGCGCAGACCGGCGAGCGCGACGACGTGCACCTGCCCGCCCCGTCGTACTGGCCGATCGCCATGTCGGTCGGCTTCCCGCTGATCGGCTACGGCCTCATCTACAACCTGGCCTTCGCCTTCGTCGGCGGCGCCATCATCCTCGCCACGCTGTACGGCCTGGCCATGGAGCCCATGGACGACCCCGACGCCGACGACCACCACGGCGGCCACGGGCACGGTCCCGAGGGCTCCGGAGACGATCCCGGCGACGCCGGCGATCCCGAGAAGGAGGCGACCCTCGTTGACTGACGTCGCAGCCCAGCCCGGGACCGGCACGGCCGGTCCCGCCCCCGACGAGCTCGACGGCGTCGACCTCGAGCACTGGGGCCACGGCACCAACAACTCGACGGGCATCTCGAACGAGAAGCTGGCCATGTGGCTGTTCCTCGGCTCGGACTGCCTGCTGTTCGGCGCCCTGATCTCGACCTACCTGCTGCTGCGCCACCGCGGCACGGGCCTGGGTCCCGAGGACGTCTTCGACATCCCGTTCACCTCGGTCAGCTCCTTCGTGCTGCTGATGTCGTCGATGACGATGGTGTTCGCCGTCTCGGCGATCGCCCGGGGTGAGATGCAGAAGCTGCGCCTGTGGCTCCTGGCGACCTCGCTCCTCGGCGGCACCTTCATCGCCGGCCAGGTCTACGAGTTCACCTCGTTCTACCGGGAGGGCCTCGGCTACACGACGAACCTGTTCTCGTCGGCCTTCTACTCCCTGACCGGCTTCCACGGCGTCCACGTCAGCGCCGGCATCGTCATGCTGATGTCGCTGTTCGTGATGTCGCTCAAGGGCCGCCTCACCCAGGACCGCGCCGAGACCGTCGAGATCGTGGGTCTGTACTGGCACTTCGTCGACATCGTGTGGGTCCTGATCTTCACGATCGTCTACCTGATCCCGTAG
>CAZCEZ010000023.1:0-19062 GCA_964497795.1 uncultured Acidimicrobiaceae bacterium
AGTAGATCGGCGTCGTGACGTAGAAGCGGCCGGACATGGGTCCGGAGCCTACGGGTCCCTGGAGGCTGGACCCCGCTCCGTACCGCGCGCGTGGGGCGCCGCTGCCGAGGCGCTGGAGCCCGGGGACCGGCGGCGGCTGCCGCGGTCAGCGCGGACCCGCGGTCCTGTCGAAGACCTCGAACCACACGTCGGGAACCGACGCATCCAGCGGACCACCGTCGGCGCTGGTCGCCGGCGACGACGGTCCTGACCCGGCGTCGATCTCCGAGCTCCATGCGGCGATGTCGTCGGCGACGGCGACCACGAGGCCGCCCAGCTCGTCGGCTGCGGGCCCGCCGAGCGTGCCGAGGGCGTCCGCGGCGGTCCCGCAGAGCTCGGTGACCAGCGCGACGAGGTCGGCATCGGCGGCCCCGTCGAGCGCGAGGTCCACTGCGAAGGACCCAGCGGTCAGGCAGTCGAGCGCGATGTCGCCGACCGCATCCGGGACCTGCTGCCGCGCGCCCGGGACCGCCGGCGAGGACCGTTCGGGGTCCTCCGACGGCGAGCCACATGCAGCGGCGAGGGCGGTGGCCACCGTCGCGGCCACCGCCCTGCGCATCCGGGCCCGGGCCCGGGAGGGCCCGGGGGCCGGCATCAGTAGTTGTGGTAGCAGTCCGAGACCGAGTAGCCGTCCCGGATGCCGTAGGACACGTTCTTGCGGGCCCAGGTCATGTGGCCGGTCTGGATCGCCCAGCTCGAGCCCTTGTCGAGCACGGTGAAGTGGTAGTTCATCCACTTCGTGGTCCGGCTCCGGTTGATCGCCTTGAACGCGTACCGGGCGTAGTCGGTGGTCTTCTTCAGCGCCGAGCTCGACCACTCGTCGGCCTTCTTGGCCATCATCCACCCGGCCACCTTGTAGCAGGACATCTCACCGCGCCGGGCGGTGTTGTTGACGACCCGCTCGGCCATCTTGTCCAGGTAGAAGGGGTAGTACGAGCCCTTCGACTGGCCGTAGGTGGCCGGTGCGTGGAGGGAGTAGATGGTCTCTGCTCGCAGGGCGAGATCGCTGGAGGCGATCTCGTCGAAGCGTGCGGCGTACCACGCCGAGTCGGCGTGGGCAGGCTGCACGGGCAGGATCAGCAGGGACAGGAACGCAGCGGCCGCGAGGGCCCCCGCCAGGGTGCGCTTCATCGTCGAGGACGACCTTTCGCTGGGTGGATGGAGGAGCGACCGACCCGACGTGGCACGCCGACCGCGGCGAAAAGGTACATCGCGGACAATGGGCTCGCGACCACCGAGCGTGGGCATCCCGGGAGGGGTCCGTCGAGGCCCCCAGGAGCCCGCTCGGGGCGGCGCGCGATCGGGCCCGCGCACCCGGCCGGACGACTCGACCAGCTCCTCGATCGAGCCGAGACCCCTTGACTTATACCCCTAGGGGGTATAGGTACATGGCGCGGGACGGATCCCGCAGCAGGAGCAGGCCCGTGCGCCCCCGGGTAGGGAGGCACGGGCTGCACCCACCGACGACCACGAGGAGCTCCCGTGCGCAGCGCACACGACACCGACCCCGACACCGCCCGCCACGACGGACACGCCGGACACGCCGAGCGGCCCGGGCACGACGACCACGGCGGGCACGCCCAGCAGGGCCACGGCGGCCACGGCGACCACGTGGCCATGTTCCGCCGGCGCTTCTGGTGGAGCCTGCTGCTCACGATCCCGGTGGTGGCGACCAGCCCCATGGTCATGGACTGGCTCGGCTACGAGCTCGACGTCACCGGCGTCGACCTGGTCGGCCCGGTGCTCGGGTCGGCCCTGTACCTCTGGGCCGGGTGGCCGTTCCTGGCCGGCGGCTGGTCCGAGGCCCGGTCCCGGGAGCCGGGGATGATGCTGCTCATCGCCATGGCCATCACGGTCGCCTACGTGGCGTCCATGGCCACCAGCCTCGGCGCGTTCGACCTCGAGTTCTGGTGGGAGCTCGCCGCCCTGATCACGATCATGCTGCTCGGGCACTGGCAGGAGATGAAGGCGATCGGCCAGGCCAGCTCGGCGCTCCAGGCGCTCGCCGAGCTGCTCCCCGACGACGCCGAGCGCGTCGGCGCCGACGGCGGGGTCGAGGTGGTCGCCATCGGCGACCTCGCAGCCGGCGACGTCGTCCTCGTCCGCTCCGGGGCCCGCGTGCCCGCCGACGGCGAGATCGTCGACGGCGCAGCGGAGCTCGACGAGTCCATGGTGACCGGCGAGTCGCGCCCGGTGGCGAAGGAGGTCGGTGACCGCGTCGTCGCCGGCACGATCGCCACCGACTCCTCGATCCGGGTGCGGGTCGACGCCGTGGGCGAGGACACCGCACTGGCCGGCATCCAGCGCCTGGTCGCAGCCGCGCAGGAGAGCCGGGGCCGGGCCCAGGCCCTTGCCGATCGTGCCGCCGCCCTCCTCTTCCACGTCGCGGCAGCGGCCGGGGTGGCGACCTTCGCCGCCTGGGCCGTGGTCGGCAGCACCGACGACGCCGTCGTGCGGACCGTGACCGTGCTCGTGATCGCCTGCCCCCACGCCCTCGGGCTCGCCATCCCCCTCGTCGTGTCGCTGTCGAGCGCGATGGCGGCCCGCAGCGGGATCCTGGTCAAGGACCGCATCGCCCTGGAGCGGATGCGAGCCATCGACGCCGTCCTGTTCGACAAGACGGGCACCCTGACCCGGGGCGAGCACGTGGTCACCGACGTCGCCGCCGCCGACGGCACCACCCTCGACGACGTCCACCGCCTCGCCGGGGCCGTCGAGGCCGACAGCGAGCACCCGCTGGCCCGGGCCATCGTCACCGCAGCCCGGGATCGGGGCGAGGTGGCCCGGGCGGAGGACTTCCGCTCGCTCACCGGGCGCGGCGTCGAGGCGACCGTCGACGGCGTCGCCCACGCCGTCGGGGGCCCGTCGCTCCTGCGGGAGCGGGGCCTCGAGGTACCGCCCTCCCTCCGGGACCGCGTCGAGGCCTGGGAGGCCCGGGGTGCGTCCGTGCTCCACCTCGTCCGGGACGACGCGATCGTCGGCGCCTTCGCCCTCGAGGACGAGGTCCGGGCCGAGGCCCGGCAGGCCGTCCAGGAGCTCCACGACCGGGGCCTGCGGGTCGTGATGATCACCGGCGACGCCCGGCAGGTGGCCGACGCCGTCGGCGACGAGCTCGGGATCGACGAGGTCATGGCCGAGGTGCTCCCCGAGGACAAGGACGCCAAGGTCGCCGAGCTCCAGGATCGCGGGCTCCGGGTGGCCATGGTCGGCGACGGGGTCAACGACGCCCCGGCGCTGGCCCGGGCCGACGTCGGCCTCGCCATCGGCGCCGGCACCGACGTGGCCATCGAGTCCGCAGGCGTGGTGCTGGCCTCCAGCGACCCGCGCAGCGTGGTGTCGGTGATCCGGCTCTCGGAGGCGAGCTACCGGAAGATGGTCCAGAACCTGGTGTGGGCCGCCGGCTACAACGTCGCCGCCATCCCGCTCGCCGCCGGCGTGCTGGCCTGGGCCGGCGTGGTGCTCGCACCGGCCGTCGGCGCCGTCCTGATGAGCGCGTCGACGATCGTCGTCGCCCTCAACGCCCAGCTGCTCCGCCGCCTCGACCTCCGACCCGGGTCGTGACCGGGGAGCCCGGGCCGGTGCTCAGATCGTGGACGCGGCCCGGACCAGGACGGCGGTGAGCACCGTGACGCCCGAGAGGGCGGCGACCTCGACGGCGAGGGTGCGGCGCAGCCGCCCCACCGCCACGTCGTCGCCCTCGGCGGCCTCGAGCGCGGGGACGATCACGTGGTGGTTGCGGGCCCCGAGGCCGGCGGCGAGCGCGACGACGGCGACCTTGGCGAGCAGCACGCGCCCCCAGGGCGTGGACCAGAGGTCGCTCGGGGTGTCGGCGATGACCCAGGCGAGCGCCGTGCCGGACACGGCCACGGCCACGAGCGCGACCGTGGCCAGGATCGAGAACCGGGTGACGAGCAGCAGCGAGCGGGTGGGCTCGCCCCGACGGCGGCGGCGCGCCACCACCAGTGCGAGGGCGGCGACGCCACCGGCCCAGACGGCGGCGGCCAGCACGTGGGTCGCCGAGGCCAGACCGGTGAGCACCCGGTTCCCCTCCGTGACGGTGTGGCCGTCGAAGGTGTGGCTGACCAGCATGGCGACGAAGCCCGCGGCGGGCAGCAGCCCGGCACGGTCGAGGTCCCAGGCGACGTCGTGCTCGCCGACGTCGGTCGTCCGGTCGACCACCGGCGTCGACCCGGCCCCGACGGGCACCGCGGCCTGGACCGAGGCGAGGACGTCGGTCGCCTGGTGCGCGCGGACCATGGAGACCCGGGCGGTGCCGGCGACGACCACGCCGCTCGCGATGCGCAGCAGGTAGGCGACCACCGCACTCGTCGACAGGGCGTCGCCGTAGGCGCCGGGGTCGAGGGCGGCACCGATGCCAGCGCCGGACACGTCGACCACGTACCCCGCGCAGTCCAGGACGGTGCCGACGACGACGGCGACCGACGCCCGACGGATCCAGAAGAGGACGGCCCGGAGCTCGTGGCGGCTGCCGCGCAGGACGAGCGTGGCGAACGCGAGGAAGCCGATCGACACCATCATCCCGCCCATGGAGAGGATCCGACCGAGATCGCTCACCCGCTGGGCGACGGCCGAGCCGTCGTCGGCCTGGAGGAAGTCGTCCAGACCCGCCGGTGCCGCCCCCCGTGCGGAGCCGTCGACGGACGGATCCCCGGCGGGCGCCGTCGTGGCAGCGCCTCGGGCGTCGACGGTGAACCGGAACGCCCCCTCGATCGGGTGGGCGTCCGGTGCCCGGACCGTCCACCGGACCCCGACCTGTCCGGCGCTGATGGGCGGGTCGAAGGACAGGACGAAGGCGCCCGTCGACGGCTGCTCGACGGCGGTCGGCTCCCGGACGCCGAGCTCGGGATCGAGGACGACGAACCCCTCGCCGACCGGCTCGGCCTCGTTGGTGAAGTCGATCCGGATCGTGTCGGTGCCGGCGGCGACGACGTCGCCGTCGGCGGGATCGGAGGACTCGAAGGCGGTGTGGGCCGCAGCGGGGCCAGCGAGGACCACCATCCCCAGGAGGGCACCGATGCAGCACAGCAGCAGCCGCCGCGCGGTCGCTGCTCGCGCTCGTCCTGGCACCTCGGTTCGACCCACGGGACCACGGTACGGGTCCACGAGCGGGTTGCGGTGTCGGAGCCCGGACGTCCTGGCCCCGCCGGTGCTCAGGGCTCGAAGCCCTCGCGCGCCTGGACCGTGCGGATGTACGCGATCACGGCGTCCTCGTCCTCGACGGTGAGACCGTCGACGGGCGGCATGGGGCCGAAGTCCCAGTGGTGCTGCGGCGCGCCGTTCCGGATCGCGGCGCGGAACGAGTCGTCGCCGTGGTGCCCTGGCTCGTAGACGATCGACAGGTGCGACGGCCCACGGTCCGTGCCCCGGAGGTCGGTGCCGTGGCAGGAGGCGCAGCTGCTGGCGTAGATCGCAGCCCCGTCCCCGCTCGGACCCGGTCCTGCGCTGGGAGGTGCCGCCTCCTCGGACCCGCAGGCTGCGAGCACGACGAGGACGGCGAAGGGGACGAGGAGGAGCCGACGCACGGGGAGAACCTAGGAGGACCGCTGCTCGACGGGGGCGCGCCGCTGCCGCCGGGCGAGGACCACGAGGGCGACGGCGGCGACGACGAGGCTCACCCAGGTGTTGACCCGAAGGCCGGCGATGGTGGTGGCCGGGTCGATGCGGAGCGCCTCGACCCACAGGCGTCCCAGGGCGTAGCCGAGCACGTAGCCGACGAAGAGGTTGCCGGGCCGGAGCACCCGGCGCCGGTCGACGAGGACGAGGAGTCCGGCCAGGGCCAGGTTCCAGAGCCCCTCGTAGAGGAAGGTCGGGTGGTAGGTGGCGACGTCCTCCATCCCGGCCGGGCGGTGCTCGGGGTCGATGCGCAGCGCCCACGGCAGGTCCGTGGCGCGGCCGTACAGCTCCTGGTTGAACCAGTTGCCGAGCCGGCCGACGGCCTGCGCGACCGGGAGGGCGGGCGCGGCGACGTCGAGCAGGTCGGCGACGGGCAGGCCGCGACGCCGGACGACGAGCACGCCGACCACGGTCCCGGCCAGGAGCCCACCGGGGATGCCGAGGCCGCCCTCCCACAGGAACAGGACCTCGTGGCGGCGCCCCTCGAAGCGGTCCCAGTCGGTGAGGACGTGGTAGGCCCGGGCACCGATCAGGCCCGCCGGAAGCGCCCACGTGACGATGGCGACGACGTCGGCGGGGTCGCCCCCACGGGCCGCCCAGCGTCGCTGGGCGATCACCACGGCCAGGTAGGCGCCGAGGGCGATCGCCATGCCGTAGAGGTTGAACGAGAGCGGGCCGACGTCGATGGCGTCGACCGACGGGCTCGGGATGGCGGCCTGGAGCATGGAGGGTCCCACGGTCGTGGCGTCCGGGGTCGTCCCGGCGCCGGGGTCAGTGCGAGCGGGGCAGGCCGAGGACGTGCTGGGACACGTAGGCCAGGATCAGCTCGTTGGAGATCGGGGCGATGCGGGGCAGGCGGGCCTCGCGGAAGTAGCGCTCGACGTGGTACTCGGTGGCGTAGCCGAACCCGCCCAGGGTCTGGACGGCCCGATCGGCGGCGAAGAACCCGGCCTCGGAGGCCAGGTACTTGGCCAGGTTGGCCTCCTCGCCGCAGGGCAGGCCGGCGTCGATGCGCTCGCCGGCCTCCCGGATCATGAGCGAGGCGGCCCGGAGGCGGGCGTGGGCCTCGGCGAGGGGGAACGCGATGCCCTGGTTCTGGCCGATGGGCCGGTCGAACACGACCCGGTCCCGGGCGTAGGCCACGGCCTTGTCGAGGGCGGCGCGGCCCATGCCGAGCGCCTCGGCCGCGATGAGGATCCGCTCGGCGTTGAGCCCGGCGAGGATGGCCTGGAAGCCGCGCCCCTCCTCCCCCACGCGGTCCGACACGGGCACGACGACGTCGTCGTAGGTGGTCTCGCACGAGGCGACCGCGTTGCGCCCCATCTTCGGGATGGGGCGGGCCTCGACGCCGGGGGCGTGGCGATCGACGAGCAGCAGCGTCATCCCGTCGGTGGGGCGCTCGCACTCGGCGAGCGGCGTGGTCCGGCACAGGAGCAGGATCCGATCGGCCTCGAGCGCCTTGGTCGTCCACACCTTCCGACCGTTCACGACGTAGGCGTCGCCGTCGCGGACCGCCCGGGTCGTGATCTTCGTCGTGTCGGTGCCCGCGTCGGGTTCGGTCACGCCGAAGGCGACGTGCAGCTCCCCGGAGGCGACCGGGGGCAGGTAGGTGGCCTTGAGCTCGTCTGAGCCGTGCACGACGACGGGGTGCATGCCGAAGATCGACAGGTGGATGGCCGAGGCGCCGTTCATGCAGGCGCCCGAGGCCGCGACCTCCTCGAGGACGGCAGCGGCGTGGCGGATGCCCATGCCCCCGCCCCCGTACTCGGTCGGCATGGCGATCCCGATCCAGCCGCCGTCGGCCATGGCCCGGAAGAAGTCCCATGGGAAGGCGTGCTCGGCCTCGCAGGTGGCCCAGTAGTCGTCGTCGAAGTCGGCGCACACGGCCCGCACCGCGTCACGGATGAGCTGGACGTCCTCGTCTGCGTCGTCGCGCACGGTCCCTCCGGTGGTCCGGCCGGCACCGCGGGCGCGGTGCCGGGGGAACCGTAGGCGGCGGCCGCCCCCTCACCCGGCCGCGTCGACGTCCTCGTCTGCGTCGTTGCCGAGGTGCTCGTCCCGGGGCTCCAGCGGGAGGGGGCGGACGTCGCCGGCGGCCTTCTGGGCCACGAGCGCCTCCCCTCGCCCGAGCACGCGACCCTGGCCGGTCTCGGCGGTCCGGAGGCGGTCGATGTCGTCGAGGCGGCGCTGGAACTGGCGGCGGCGCGTCCCCTCCAGCTCCCCGTAGGCCCGCTGGGTGGTCTCCACGGCCCGGCCGACCTTGTCGATGGCGCCGGACAGCTTGTCCCACTCGTCGGTGAGGCCGCCGAGGCAGCGGAGGATCTCGTCGCTCGTCCGCTCCAGCCGGAACTGCTCGACCGAGCGCCGCACGACGGCGAGGACCGCGAACAGCGACGACGGTGAGCAGAGCACCACCTTGTGCTCGAGGGCGACGTCGATGACGTCGGGGTCGTTGTCGTGCAGGAACCCGTAGACGGCCTCGTTCGGGATGAACAGCAGCATGCAGTCGACGGTGTCGCGGGCGTCGACGTAGCCGCGCCCCGCCAGCTCCCTGATGCGGTTGCGGACGTCGCGGACGAAGGCCTTGGCGTGGGCGGCCGCGTCGCGGGGCGAGTCGGCCTCGAGGTGGCGCAGGTAGTTGTCGACCGGGAACTTCACGTCCATCCGCAGCTCGAGGTCCTGCGGCAGCAGGAAGGAGAAGTCGGGGATGGTCCCGCCCTCGACCGAGGTCTGGCGGCGGTACTGCACGCCCTCCTTGAACCCGGCCGCGGCGAGGACGTCCTCGGCCATCCGCTCGCCCCACTGGCCCCGCTGCTTGGGGCTGGCCAGGGCGGCGCGCAGGGCCTCGGTGTGCTCGGCCAGGTGCCGCTGGGTGGTGGCGACCTGCTCGAGCTGGGTGCGCAGCGAGCCGCTGTCCTCCGCCCGGGCCTTCTGCAGCTCGGCGACGAGGCTGCCGACGGCGGCGAGGGCCTCGCCGATGTGGGCGACCTGGGTCTCGAAGGCCTTGGAGCGGTGGTCCAGCTCGCGCTCGCCGGCGTCGAGGGCGTCGCCGAGCCGGGACCCGGCGATGGAGGTGGCCGACTCGACCGCGGCGCGCAGGGTCTCGGCCCGCTCGGCGACGAGCACCCCGCGGGCGTGGTCGGCCACGGCGGCGACCGCGGCCTGCACGGCGGCGTCGCGCTCGGCGGCGGCCCGGCCCGACAGCCGGGCCTCGGTGGCGCGGGCCACCAGCACGGCGGCGACCACGGCACCCCCGAGGGCGACGACGGCGATGGCGAGGACGGCGGCGAGGTCCATGGGTCCCAGTATCCGGACGGGGTCCGACAGGAACGCGGACCCACCCCACCGGACCGGTGCCGCCGGGTCCTAGCCTCGCCCGCCGTGACGACGTTCCTGGTCCGCGTCGAGCCGCCCCCGGGCGTCGGCCCGAGGCTCGCGGTCAAGGATCTCATCGACGTCGCCGGGCTGCCCACGACCTGCGCCAGCGCCCCCGTGGCGGCCCGGGCGCGGCCCGCGCCCGTCGACGCCGACTGCGTCGCCCGGGCCCGGGCGGCGGGCGCCCGCATCGTCGGCAAGGCGAACCTCCACGAGCTCGCCTTCGGCGGCACGGGCGTGAACCGGTGGTCGGGGACCCCGACGAACCCCCGGGACGCGTCGCTCGTCCCCGGCGGGTCGTCGTCGGGCTCGGCGGTCGCCGTCGCCACCGGCGAGGCCGACGTCGCCCTCGGCACCGACACCGGCGGCTCGGTGCGGACGCCGGCGGCCTGCTGCGGCGTCGTCGGGCTCAAGACCACCTTCGGCAGGATCCCGGTCGCGGGCGTCGCCCCCCTGGCCCCCAGCCTCGACACCGTGGGGCCGATGGCGGCCACGGTGGCCGGCGCCGCACTCGGCATGGCGCTGCTCGAGCCCGGCTTCGCGCCGACCGCCGGGCCCGCGACCCGGATCGGCCGGTTCCGCCTGCGCGGCGCAGCGGCCTGGGTGGAGGACGCCATCGACGCCGCCCTGGCCGCGAGCGGGCTCGCGGTCGGTCCGGTCGACCTGCCCGGCTGGGAACGGGCCGACGCCGCGGGCTCGACCGTCGCCTTCGCCGAGGCGGCCCGGATCCACGCCCGGCTCCTGGCCGAGCACGGCGACGAGCTCGGCGCGGACGTCAGGGACCGCCTGGTCGCCGGGTCGTCCATCGCACCCGACGACCTGGCCGGGGCCCGCGCCGTCGCCGCACCGTGGGCCGCGGAGCTGGACGCCGTCCTGGCCACCACCCCGGTGGTGGCGCTGCCCGCCGTCCTCGACGCGCCCCCGCCGCTCACCGACCCGCTCCGCCTGGACACCCGTCGCCCGAACGTGGCGATCAACCTCGCCGGCCACCCTGCGCTCGTGCTGCCGGTGCCGGCGGGCGGACCCGACCGGGGCGCGGCGGGAGCGACCGCCGTGCAGCTCGTCGGGCGCCGGGGCGCCGAGGACCTGCTGCTGGCCACGGGCGCCGTGATCGAGGCCGCCGCCCCCGTGCCGTCCCCGGGCCAGGACGGGGGCGGCTGACCCGCTGCCCCACCCGGACCCCGGCCCCACCCGGATGCCGGCGCACCCCGAGGCGACGACCACCCAGGGTGGGGTGCCGGGCCGTCCCACGCACCGATGGTGGCCGGACGTGTCGGATCGCACCGACGGAGCACGACGGACGTGGTCCGCTGTCACCGTCATCCCCCGATCACCAGGTCGCCGCCCGTGACACCGCTCCACGCCCTCGCCCTCCACCTCGCCGACGAGTCGGTGGACCCCGCGACCGCCCTGCGGGACGCGCTCCGGGAGCTGGCTCCCCGGGCCCGGCTCCACCTCGTGCCCGAGGACGCGCCCGACGTCGGGGGCCTCCGACTCCCGTGGGTCGACGGCGTCGCCGCCGTCGTGGTCGGCGCTCGCGGCCGGCGGGCCGTCCGCGCCGCCGAGGCGGTCGCCGTGGCCGCGCTGGCCCAGCGGGGCCGGCAGCGCGCCGAGGTCGCCGAGGGCCGAGCCGGGACCGACCACCTCACCGGGCTCCCGAACCGGCGACGGGGCGAGGAGGTGCTCGAGCAGGCCGCAGCCCGCGCCGCCCGGGCGGGGCGCCCCTTCGGCGTCGCCTTCCTCGACGTGGACCGGTTCAAGGCCGTCAACGACCGGCTCGGCCACGACGTCGGCGACCGCGCCCTGCAGCACGTCGCCATGCGACTGCGGACGGCGGCGCGCGCCGGTGAGACCGTGGTCCGCTGGGGCGGCGAGGAGCTGCTCGTCGTCGTCGAGGGTGGGCGCGCCGACCTGGCCGCCGAGCGGCTCCGGCGCGCTGCGGCGGGACCGGTGCCCGGCACCGCCGCCGTCCTGACGCTCTCGGCCGGGGCGGCGACCAGCGAGCCGGGCCTGGGCACCGCCGAGGTGGTGCGCCTCGCCGAGGGTCGGATGCGCGACGCCAAGCGCCGCGGTCGGGACCGCTGCGTGCACGAGGCCGAGGCGGTCCCCGCTCGACGGGGGCGGGCCCTGGCCGGCTGAGGCCCGGGGCCGGGGGGCGCTCAGGCCGTCGGCGGGACGGACCGGTCCGGCACCCAGTTGCCGTGGAAGCCGAAGGGGACGCGCTGGGGCAGGGCGACGCGGGCCACGTAGCCCCGGGTGTCGAAGTCGCCGGCGTCGAGGACGACCAGCTCGGCGGTGCCTGCCCCGAGGTCGTGCACGAAGGTGACGAGCCAGCCGTCGTCCTCCGCGGTGCCGCCCTCGCGGGCGACGAACACCGGCTCGCCCGCGGCCCGGCCGGGTCCGTGGTCGAACACCCGGCGCGCACCGGTGACGAGGTCGTGCTTGAGCGTGGGCCACCCCGCCGCCGGGTCGGCCGAGGGTGAGGTCGTGTAGCCGAACCGGTGGGCCCGGGTGCCGACCGAGCCGCGGTGGCGGGGGAACTCGTTGGGCGACTCGTCGACCACGTCGATGTGCGCCGTGCGCGTCCCGGGCGTGAGCGTCCACCGCTCGAGGCGGGCCATGGTCTCGAAGGGACCGCGGATCTCGCGGTCGAACATGCGCGGGTAGTTGCACAGGTCGATGACGACCCGCTCGGTGCCGTCGGCGTCGAGGACGTCGTGGGCGTTGAGCGGGTGGAACGCGTAGCCGAGCGGCACGTCGATCCAGCAGATGTCGTCCGCGGTGCCGTCGCGGGGCAGCAGCCCGACCCGGTTGCCGTGGTCCGGGTCCCAGCGGAACGGGAACCGACCGGCCACGGCCAGGTCGAGGTCGACGGTGACGGGCTGGTCGTAGATGACCACGTAGCGCTGCGTCAGCGAGCAGTCGTGCAGCATCGTCATGCCGAGGGGGATGTCCAGGGTCCTGCGCACCCGCCCGTCGGGACCGACGACGACGTACTGGACGTGGTCCATCCACTGGGCCGGCGCGTAGACGACCGCGTGGAGCTCGCCCGTGTCCGGGTCGAGCTTGGGGTGGGCGGTGAACGCACCGGGCAGGGTGCCCGAGAAGTCGTTCCGGCCCACGGTCTCGAGGTCGTAGGTCAGCTCGACCGGGCACCCGCCGGCCTCGACGACGGCCCAGGTGGTGCCGGCGAAGCCGGCGACGTTGGTGTTGGGCCCGATCGGGCTCCCGTTCCAGTTCGGACCGGGGACGTCGGGCAGGCCGCGGACCCGGCTGACGTGGGCCGACCCCACGTAGCGGTTGCGGTACCACTCGGCCCGCCCGCCGCGGAGGCGCACGCCGTGGACCATGCCGTCGCCCGCGAACCAGTGGTGGGTGGCGGCGTCCACCGGTTCGATCGGGTTCGGGCCGTTGCGGAGGTAGCGGCCCTCCAGCTCGGCGGGGAGCTCCCCCTGGACCGGGAGGTCGGTGGCGGTGACCTCGTCGGCGACGGGGGCGTAGTTGCCCTCCAGGTACGGGTTCACGGAGACGTCGACGGCGGCCATGCCGTCATCGTCTGTTCTGGACGGTCCGTTGTCAACCGTCTCGTTCCGTGGGGCGGGGCTAGAGGGTCCCGGCGACGACGACGGACCCGAGGACGCAGACCAGGCCGAGGGCGAGCACGGCGCCGACGGCGATGGAGCGCGGCAGGCCGAGGCGGCTGCGGGCCCCCTCGTACAGCAGGCCCGCGAGGAAGCCGCCGATCAGGCCGCCGAGGTGCCCGCCGATGGAGATGCCGGGGACGAGGAAGGTGAAGAGCAGGTTGATGACGACGATGCCGCCGAGCCCGGTCTGCATGGGGTTGATGCCCCGGTTGAGCTGGCCGACGACGGCGTAGCCGAACATGCCGAACACGGCGCCGGACGCGCCCACGGTGAGGGCGTCGGGCTCGAGGATCATGACGCCGAGGGAGCCGGCGAGGAGGCTGGTGCCGTAGACGGCGGCGAAGGCGCCCTTGCCGATGGAGCCCTCGAGCTGCCGGCCCAGCACGTAGAGGATGTACATGTTGAAGCCGATGTGCAGCAGGCTCCCGTGCAGGAAGCCGCCGGTGACGAGGCGGTACCACTCCCCCTCGGCCACGCCGAACAGCCCGCGGTCCGATGCGAACCCCCGCCCGATGAGGGCGTAGTCGAGGAGCACGTCGCGGGCCGGCCCGGACAGCCCGGCACCCAGCGCGCTCACGACGTAGATGGCGGCGTTGAGCGCGACGAGCCCGATGGTCACCGGCGTGTCGCCGGACCCCCCGCTGCGCAGCTGCCGGGCGGTGACGACCCTCTGGGCCTGGCCCTTCACGCAGGACGGGCAGTGGAAGCCGACCGATGCCTGGTGCATGCAGCTGGGGCAGATCGGGCGATCGCAGCGCTGGCAGACGACCCCCGCGCGTCGGTCGTCGTGGCGGTAGCAGGTCTGGACCTCGGTGGTCACCGGGACGACGGTATCGGCGCCGGACCCGAAACGAACCCCGCCCGGCCCCAGTCCGCCGGGGCCCGTCGCCGTCGGGAGCGCCAGCGAGCAGGCGACCCGCGAGCGAGGACGAGCGCGCCCCGACCCACCGGGCCGGAGCGAGCCGTTCAGCCCGTCGCCGTCGGGAGCGCCAGCGAGCAGGCGACCCGCGAGCGAGGACGAGCGCGCCCCGACCCACCGGGCCGGAGCGAGCCGTTCAGCCCGTCGCCGTCGGGAGCGCCAGCGAGCAGGCGACCCGCGAGCGAGGACGAGCGCGCCCCGACCCACCGGGCCGGAGCGAGCCGTTCAGCGCGGCCCGCGGGGGACCATCCAGCGCCAGGCGTCGCCGTCGTGGATCCGGACCACCTGGGCCGGGTTCCCGGCCACGACGGTGCGGTCGGGGACGTCCTCGCGCACGACGGTGTTGGCGGCGACGACGGCGTTCTCGCCGATCCGGATGTCGCCGACGATGGCGGCCCCGATGCCGACCCACGCCCCGCGGCCGATCTCGACCCGACGGCCGTCGCGCAGGCCCTGGCGCTTGATGGGCACCGTGGGATCCTCGTAGACGTGGCCGGTGTCGGAGACGTACACGCGGTCCGACAGCATCGCCTCCTCCCCGATGACGACCTCGCCGACGGCGGTGATGCGGGGCAGGTTGCCGATGTAGGCACCGTCGCCGATGCGGAGGGTGACGCCCCGCTCGGGGACCAGGGCCTCGAGGACGGCGAGGGCGCCGATGCGCACGAAGGCCCCGATGGCGATGCCCTCGGGGTGCACGATCGACAGCGGTGGGGTCCCGAGCTCGCTCCACGGGCCGAACGCGGCGAAGGCCGGGAGGTCGGGCGGGGGCGTCCAGGGTCCGAGCGCCTCGAGCGCCGCGCTCCCCCCGTCGTCCGACGTCGGCTCCCCTGCCCCGTGCTGGCCCACGGCGCCATGGTGCCCCATCGGCACGGGCGCCGATCGGACCGCCACCCCGACGGGGGGTCACACGATGACCCGATCGGACCGCTCAACGACGCGCGACGCGCGCCGATGGACATCCCTGATGCGAACCGGAGTCCGACTCTCGTGATGCCCGCAGGGATCGCTGCCGCCCAGGCTCGGATCTCCGCGATCGAGAGCCGGTTCGCGCCCACGTCCCGCGTCGAGGCGGGGGACGTCGTCGACTTCGAGCGCATGCTCTCCATGGCCCGCAGCGGCGGGACGGCCACCTCCTCGGCCGTCGATCCCGCGTCCCACGCTGGCCACGTCCACGACCCGTCACGGGTCGGGCCGGCGGGCGCCCCGCCCGAGCTGGCCCGCTACGGCAACGGGCGGATCCCGCCCGGCGAGCTCGTGCCCATCGGGCAGGGCTCGCACCGCCTCTGGGCCCCGGCCGCGGCCCGGTTCCAGGAGATGGCGGCGGCGGCGGCCCGGGACGGCGTGGCCATCCGGGTCACCGACTCGTACCGCTCCTTCGACGCCCAGGTCGACCTGGCCGAGCGCAAGGGCCTCTACGGCAAGGGCGGGCTGGCCGCCGTGCCAGGCACGAGCAACCACGGCTGGGGCCGGTCGCTCGACGTCGACACCGCCGACGGGACCGCCGAGTGGCTCCGAGCCAACGGCGCCCGGTTCGGCTTCCACGAGGACGTGCCGGGCGAGCCCTGGCACTGGACGTACCGACCGGCGGGGGCGACGACGTGACCGCACCCGCCCGGGCCGCCTGCTGAGCGCCCGGGCCCCGGTCCCGATCCCGTCGAGCACGAGCCCCCGCACGCCCCGTCGTGCGGTCGGGTGGAGAATCCGCGCGCACGCGCTCAAGTGCTCCTGAGACCTGCCGATGATGCAGGGGCACGAGTCCCAACGGACTGGGGGTCGTGCACACGAGGAGGTATCCACCATGCACATCGGACGTGCGCAGGTGGTGCACACCGAGCCGATGCACCACCAGGTCCAGGCGACGCTGGACCTGACCGCGGAGAACCCCGTGGTCGCTGCGTCGCGCAGCATCCCCACCGGCGAGTCGGCCTCGCAGCTGCCCCACTACAACCCGGTGACGGATCTGATCCAGCGGCACGCGCAGACCTCGAGCCTGCCCCCCGTGCCGCCCCCGCCGGAGGCGGCGGCGTCGTCCTACGTGGGCACGCCCCCGACGCCCTCCATCATCGACCTGCGGGCCTGACGCACCGGGCCCGAGCGGGCCCGGTGCGACGCCCACCAGATCGCGACCCGCGGCGACGACGGGTCGTGCACGACCCGTCGGCACCCAGGGATGCACGACGGCGGACCACCTCGCCGTGCCGCCGGGCCAGCCCGCCGCGCCCGGCGGTCGCGGCGCGTCCGGACGGGCTCCGGGCACGGTCGTCGCTGTAGGTTCGGCGCCCGCGGCGCCGTGCCGGGCGCCGCAGCTGGGAAGACGGCACACCCCGAGGGGCATCGACGTGGGGAGGACCGAGCGGTGGATCCGACGACCGTGACGAGGCCGCTGGTCCGGCTGGGCCAGGCGGCCCAGAACGCCCTCGAGGTCGCCCGCTTCGGCGGCCTGGAGACCGGCGAGGAGTCCACGCCCTACGAGGTGGTGCACCGCACCCCGATGTACCGGCTGCGCCGCTACCGGACGGTCGGGTCCGACGCGCCCGAGGGGCCGCTGGCCGATCCCGGACCCGACGGGCAGGGCCGGCGCCGCCCGCCGGTGATCCTCGTGCCGCCGATGATGCTGGCCGCCGACGTGTACGACGTGTCGCCCGCATCGAGCGCGGTGTCCGCCCTCGCCGCCGGCGGCGCCGACCCCTGGGTGGTCGACTTCGGCGCACCCGAGCGGGAGGAGGGCGGCCTCGAGCGGACGCTCACCGACCACGTGGTGGCCCTGTCCGAGATCGTCGACCGCGTCGTCGAGGCCACCGGCGGCCCCGTGCACCTGGCGGGCTACAGCCAGGGCGGCATGTTCTGCTACCAGGCGGCCGCCTACCGGCGGGCCGAGGGCCTGGCCAGCATCATCACGTTCGGCTCGCCCGTCGACACCCACGGCATCCTGCCCTTCGGCCTCGACGACGACCTGCTGGTCGAGGCCATCGACTTCCTCGCCGACCGGGTCCTGCCCAACGCCCCGCTCCCGGCATGGGCGAGCCGGCTCGGGTTCCGGATGCTCGACCCGGTGTCGACCATCCGGAACCAGATCGGCTTCGTGCTCCAGCTGCACGACCGGGACGCCCTGCTGCCGCGGGAGGGCCAGCGCCGCTTCCTCATGGGCGAGGGCTGGGTCGCCTGGAGCGGGCCGGCCATCGCCGAGCTCGTGAAGCAGTTCATCGTGTCCAACCGGATGGTGTCGGGCGGCTTCGTCATCGAGGACCGACCGGTGACCCTGGCCGACATCGACTGCCCGGTGCTGTGCTTCGTCGGCACCTCCGACGACATCGCTCCGCCCGACGTGGTCCGGGCCGTCGCCCGCGCCGCGCCGGCCGCCGAGGTCCACGAGGCGACCCTCGACGCCGGGCACTTCGGCCTGGTGGTCGGCTCCCGCTCGGTCGACGTGACGTGGCCGACGGTCCTGGACTGGGTCCGCTGGCTCGACCACGACGCCCCCCGCCCCGAGACCACCACCCGACTCGACCCCGAGCGGCCGGCGACGCGCCGCTCGGCGAGCGACCTGGAGCGGACCGTGAGCCTCGCCGCCAACATCACCACCGGCCTGACCCGGGCCGTCGGCACGGGCATCCGCCGGGGCGCCCGCGGCCTGTTCGACCTGGCGGTGGACGGCGTCGCCCAGCTCGGGCAGCTGAACCGGATCGACAACGTGCGCCCCACGAGCCGGATCAACCTGGGGCTGCTCTTCGCCGAGGCCGCGGCGGCCGCGCCCGAGGACACCGCGTTCCTGTTCGAGGGGCGCGGGCACACGTACCGGGCCGCGAACGAGCGCATCGACAACGTCGTGCGCGGCCTCATCCGGATCGGCGTGCGCCGGGGCGCCCACGTCGGCGTGCTGATGGACACCCGGCCCTCGGCGCTCGGGATCGTCGCCGCCCTGTCCCGACTCGGCGCCGTGGCCGTGCTGCTGCGGCCCGACGGCAACCTCGAGCGCGAGGTCGAGCTCGGTCGGGTCGGGCGGATCATCGCCGACCCCGAGCACGGCGAGCAGGCCGCCGCGATCCGCGACGTGCCGGTCCACGTGCTCGGTGGCGGCGGCGGACCGCGCGACCTGGGCTCGGCCGTGGACGACATGGAGGCCATCGACCCCGACCAGGTGCGGCTCCCCGGGTGGTACGAGCCGAACCCCGGCCGCGCCCAGGACCTCGCCTTCATCCTGTTCACCGGATCGGGGGAGCGGACCCGAGTGAACCGGATCTCCAACGGCCGCTGGGCGCTCTCGGCGTTCGGCACGGCGGCGTCGGGCTCGATCGGACGCACCGACACGGTGCTGTCCCTGACGCCGATCCACCACCCCTCCGCGCTGCTGACCGGCATCGGCGCCGCGCTCGCCGGTCGGGCCCGCCTGGCCATGACCCGAGGCTTCGACCCGACGACGTTCTGGGACGAGGTCCGCCGCTACGGGGCGACGGCGGTCACCTACACCTGGACGATGGCCGCCGACGTGCTCGACGCCCCGACCGACGGCAAGGACCGGAACCACCCGATCCGGCTCTTCATCGGCTCGGGCATGCCCACCAGCCTGTGGCGGCGGGTCGAGGACGAGCTGGCGCCGGCCAAGGTGCTCGAGTTCTACGCCTCCACCGAGGGCGACGCCGTGCTGGTCAACGTGCGGGGCGACAAGGTCGGCTCGCTCGGCCGCCGCCTGCCGGGCAGCGCCGAGCTGGCCGTGGCCAAGTACGACGTCGCCGCCGGCCGGCTGGTCGAGGGGCGCGACGGCTTCGCCGTGCCGTGCAAGCCGGGGGAGGTCGGCATGCTGCTGGCCCGCCTCCGCCGCCGCGACGGCGCCTACCCCGACCGGGCGCTGCGCGCCCTGTTCGAGGGTGGCGACGCGTGGCTGCCGACCGGTGACCTGTTCCGCGTCGACACCGACGGCGACCACTGGCTGATCGGCGGCGTGCAGTCGCTCATCCGCGCCCCCGACGGCGCCGTGCCGCCCATCCCGGTCCAGGACGCCGTGTCGACCCTGGACGCCGTGCACCTCTCGGTGGCCTACCCCGTCGACGAACCCGACGGCAGCGTCGCCGTCGGCGTGGCCGTCGCCCTGCGCGACGGGGCGACGCTCGACCCGAACGCGCTCGCCTCGGCCGTCGCCACGCTCCCCCGCTCGGACCGACCCCGCTACGTGCGGGTCGTCGACGAGATCCCGCGCACCACGTGGTGGCGGGTCCGCACCGGTCCGCTGCGCGCCGAGGGCATCCCGGCCGACGGATCGGTCCTGGTCCTCAGCGACGACGGCGGCTACCGGCCGCTCGCCGCACGGGCGGGGTCCGCCACCGGAAGGGCGGGCGCGAAGAAGGCCGGCGCCGAGAAGGCCAGCACGAAGAAGGCCAGCACGAAGAAGGCCAGCACGAAGAAGGCCAGCGCGAAGAAGGCCAGCACGAGGAAGCCCGGTGCGAAGAAGGC
>CAZCEZ010000023.1:19162-22428 GCA_964497795.1 uncultured Acidimicrobiaceae bacterium
CGAAGAAGGCCAGCACGAGGAAGCCCGGTGCGAAGAAGGCCGGTGCGAGGAGGGCCGCTCCCCGGAAACGGTCGGGCGGCTGACCGGGGGGCGCTCCCCGGTCCGTCAGGGGCGGACCTCGTAGTAGACGTTCGACGGCTCGCCCGGGTCGTGGCGCACGACGGTCGAGAAGCCGGCCGCCTCGGCCAGCGCCCGCAGCCGGGGCTCGGGCAGGCCGACCGTGCCGAGACCGAGGCCGTCGGGCTCGCTCGTCGCCGACGACATGCACGACGTGATGGAGAAGCCCAGCATCATCGCCAGCATCGGGTTGGCCCGGTTCTCCTCCAGCGTCGGCGCGCACTTGATCTCCTTGACCAGCAGCACCCCGTCGTCACGGAGGCTGCGCCGGACGGCGGCGAGGGCCTCGTCGGGCCGGGTCATGTCGTGCAGGCAGTCGAAGGTGAGCACGAGGTCGTGGTCGGCACCGGCGGGGAGGTCCTCCGCCCGGGCGTGGACCAGCGTCACGTTGTCCAGCCCCGCGCAGCGCTCCCGGGCCCGCTCGATGGCGTGGCGGGACGGGTCGTAGCCGATCAGCTCGGACGCCGGGAACGCCCGGGCCAGTGCCTCGAGGGCGACGCCGGCGCCGCAGCCGACGTCGGCGACGCGAGCGCCGGCCTCGAGGGCGGGCACCACGCCGTCGAGCAGCGGCAGGATCACGGGCACCAGGGCGAGCCGGGCCCACGGCCCGAGCATCCGCTCGGTCCGGTGGGCGCCCGAGGGTCCGAGGCGGTCGTAGGGCAGGCCGACGCCGGTCCGGAAGCAGTCGGCCAGGTCGCCGACCAGGTCGGGGCCGAGCGGCTCGCTGAAGGCGCCGGCCGCGAAGAACAGCGACCCGTGCTCGTCGACGAGCACGGCCCGGCCCGCAGGCGACAGGGCGAAGCGATCGCCCTCGTCGACGGCGGGGGCGTCGCCGTCGCGGTCGAGGAGCGGGTCGACGTCGCCCGAGCCCGACGGCTGCCCGACCGGCTCGCGGTGGTGCTCGACGAGGTCGGCGGCGGCCACGCCCCACAGCCACTCGCGCACCCACCGCCACGAGAGGCCGGTCGCCTCGGCCAGCCCGGTGGCTGACGTGCGCCCCCGCTCGGCGAGCGCCCGGAAGAGGCCGAGCCGATCGCCGAGGTGGATCAGCAGCGACACCTGCTCGCCCTGCTTGTAGCCCCACACGCGGAAGGCCATGGCCCGCACGGCGTCGTCGTCCAGCTCGGCCAGCGGTCGCTCCGTCACCTCCGCACCCTCCCACGGCGGCGCCGAGCCCGCACGCCCGGTCGGGGCGGCGACCGCGGGGCGGACGGCGCGCGCTAGCCAGGGGACGTGCCGCCCGCCCCATCCGACGACCGCCGACGACGGGCTCGCGCTCGGCACGTGCTCGGCGTCGACGGCGCCCGGATCGGGTGGGTGGGCGTGGTGGTCGACGTCGCAACCGGCGGGCTCGCCGACGTCGCGTCGCCCGTGTGCCTCGCCCCCGACCTCGACGCCCTGCTCGACGTCGCCGGACCGGTGGAGCTGGTCGCCGTGGACATGCCGGTCCGGCTGGTCGACGCCCCGACCCGGGACGCCGACGACGAGGCCCGCCGCCTCCTCGGACCTCGTCGGTCCTCGGTGTTCGCCGCGCCGCCGGAGGGCGCGCTCGCCTTCGCCGACGACGACTACGCCGGAGCGAACGCCTGGTCGAAGCGCGTCCACGGGCGAGGGCTGTCCAAGCAGGCCTGGTTCCTCGTGCCCCGGATCCGCGAGGCGCGCGCCCTCGACGCATCCGGCCGGATCCCGGTCCACGAGTGCTCCCCCGAGCTGTCCTTCGCCGCCATGGCCGGCGACCCGCTGACCCGCCCGAAGCGCACCTGGGGCGGCGCCGCCACCCGCCTCCGCCTGCTGGCCGAGCACGGGATCCACCTGCCCGACGACCCCGGGCCGGCCGGGGCGGCCGGGGCCGACGACGTGGTGGACGCCGCCGCCGTGGCCTGGTCGGCGGCCCGGATCGCCCGAGGCGAGTCCCGCCGGGCGCCCGAGGTCGGGGAGCCCGCCATCGAGTGGTGATCCGAGGCGGGCCGCCCGTCGCCTCCCTTCGCCGTCGTTAGGCTTTGCGACGTGGAAGGGCCCGACCTGTCGCTGCCGGACGACCTGGAGGGACCCGTGCGCGACGTCGTGACCTTCGCCCTCGCGTCCATGCACGCCAGCGTCGTCCTCCTCGACGGCGGCGGCATGGTCGAGCAGGCGTCCCCGGCCGCCCTGGCCGACCTCGATCGCACCCCCGATGCGCTGGTCGGCCGGTCCATCGGCGAGCTGCTCGGCATCGGGGTCGGCGCCCTGGTCTCCGCCGACCCCCTCACATCCCAGCGGGCGACGACACCGGAGGGGACCACCGTGCTGTGGCGCGCCGCCGCCCTCACCCGAGCCCGGGTCGACGGCGGCTGGCTGGTCGAGCTGCTCGTCGCTCCGGGAGCCGAGCGGGACCCGGCCGGCGACCTCCTCGAGCGCGCCGAGCGGCTGGAGGAGCTGCTGGAGGAGCTGACGGAGCGCTTCGAGGTGCTGAACCGCTTCTCGAGCCTCATCTCCCACGACCTGCAGGCCCCGACCCGCCGGCTCCTGTCGTTCCTCGAGCTGGCGCGGGACGACCTCGCCCGCGGCGAGGACCCCTCCGACCGCCTGGCGCACGTCGAGCGCGGCGCCCGCCACCTGCTCCGCCTCACGACCGAGCTCCTGCAGTACTCCCGGCTGGGCCGCCGCCAGATCCTCCTCGACGAGGTCGACGCCGATCGGGTGCTGGCCGAGACCCTCGAGCAGCTGTCGTTCGAGCTGGACGCCGCCGGCGCCCGGGTCGAGGTGCCCGAGCCGCTGCCCCACGTGGTCGCGTCCGACACCTTCCTCAGCGTGGTGTTCCAGAACCTGATCGAGAACGCCGTCCAGTACGGACGCGAGGGCGTCCAACCGGTCGTCACCGTCACCTGGGCCCGCGAGGGCGACGAGGTGCGCATCGAGGTCGCGGACAACGGCGTCGGGATCGACCCGGAGCTGTGGGAGGCGGTGTTCGTCCCGTTCCGGCGCCTGGCCTCCGGCGGCGACCCGCAGGCCGGCCTCGGCCTGGCCACGGTCCGGGACCTCGCCGACCGCTTCGGCGGGTCCATCCGGGTCCTCGACTCCGAGGTCGGGCGTGGCACCACGTTCGGCCTCACCCTGCCCGCCGCGCCCTGACCCGGCCCGGCCCCGACGGCCCGGCCCCGACGGCCCGG